>CAZPXM010000044.1:0-23713 GCA_964591015.1 uncultured Gemmatimonadaceae bacterium | reverse complement strand
CTCCCCCGCCCAGCAGCGCCGCCGCGAGCGCGCACAGCAGCGCCGCGCTCAGGTTCGCCCAGCCGGCCGCCGCCAGCGCCGTGGCGGCCAGGCCGCCGGCCAGCCCGCCCGCAGCATCGAGGGCGTAGGCCGCCGGCAGCCCTCGGCCGGTGCCCACCCACCACGCCGAAGACCGCTGGAAGAGGAAGCCTACCAGCAGCCCGAACGGCACCAGCACGGTGCCGAGGCTCGCCAGCTGGCGCCCGATCGGCAGGTAGCCTCCCGGCACACCGCCAAGAAGGGGATGGAGACCGCGGGCCAACAGCGCCAGGGCCGGCGTGGCGAGGCCCAGCAGCAGCAGCGAGCGGGACAGATCACGGCTGGGCGGCCGGCCGACGGCGCCGCCCAGCAGGGTTCCCATCGTCGTGGCCAGGAGGAGAGTGGCAAAGGCCAGCAGGTAGACGAGCTCGCTGCCAAAGAGCGCCACCAGCAGCTCGCGCAACAGGACGATCTGGCCCAGGACGGACACCGCCCCGATGCCCGCCAGCAGGATCACGGCGCCCCTCCCTACTCGTCAGTGCGCGGAGGCCTCCGCGAACACCTCGGCCTGGAAGGTGAACAGCGATGCTCCGGCGTGCCAGCAGCCAGCCGCCAGCCCGGCCTTCTCGCACAGGTTGTCGAGAGTCTGCTCGCGCGTCCATCCCTGCGCCGGGGCCACCTGGGGCAGGTACACGGCCCGATGGCCGGATTTCTCCAGGACGATGCCGTCCCGGCCCACGACGAACTGCTCCGGCCCCGGGACGGGCGCGAACGGCGTCAGCACCGAGATCTCGATCTCGGCCTCGGGCAGCTCGGCGGCGCTCATGGGCCGGAAGCGCGGATCGCGTTGCGCCGCCTCGAGGGCCATGCGCGCCGTGGCCAGCTGCAGGGGCGTGTCTTCCGCCATGTGCCCGATGCAGCCACGCAGGGCGCCGTGCCGATGGAAGGTGACGAAGACGCCGCGCGGCTGCCGCAAGGCGGCGGATGCGGCGCGCGGCAGCGGCACCGTCCCCGTGTGCAGGTACTGAGTGACGGTTTGTCGCGCCAACCGGAGCAGCGAGTCGCGATCCGCCTGCGTCAGCGCGCTGCCCGCCGCCGGCGGCGTCCCGCTGCCCGCGTCGCCGTTCGGGTCGACGGGCAGGAGCGTCCCTGCCGCGCTGGCGCCTCCGGCAGCGGACGGGGCGAACGCCACGGCGCCGTAGCCGACCACCCTGCCGGACTCGCCGAAGACGGTGTTCCCCGAGTGCGCGTAGCTGAGCAGGGTGCCCTGCGTGGCGCCCAGCGCCCGGGCCGCGTGCAGGGCGACGAGCACGGCCTCCTCGCCGCAGGCGCAGGTCGACAGCCCGGCAACGCCCTCCTGCAGCAGGCGCTCGATCGCAGCCCGGACTGCTTCCGGACGCATGCTGGCCATGGCCCCGAGCACGGCCAGATCCACCCGGCGGGCGTCGTCGGCGCGCGGGTAGTGCGACAGGTCCGTGGAGGCCACGATGAGGGGTCGCCGGTGCCGCAGTACCGTGGCCAGAGCGCGCCCCACCCGCTCGGCCGCCGCCGCATCGAGCGCTCCCACGACCGCCCCGACGATCTTCGCGTCTGGCATGACTACCTGGACGAACGGCACCTGCACTTCGACGGAGTGCTCCCGCGCGTGCGCCTCGGGCTCGAACCGGATGGCCGGATCGGCTCCCAGCAGAGCCTGGGCGATCACCGCGTCCGTCGCCGCCACGCCCAGCGGCGTCCGGTACCCCTCGCCCGGGTACACCGACACGCCGCGGAAACCAGCCACCGTGTGGCAGGTCCCGAGGATGACGACCACGTCGTACTCGCCCGGCTGGACCTGCCGGTAGGCGTCGGCGGCGATCTGACCCGAGAACACGTAGCCCGCGTGCGGCGCGATCAGCGCCACCGGCCGCAGGCCGAGCGGGGGCACGGCCGTCTCCAGGAAGGACTCGATGGCTCCGCGGAGCTGGGCCGCACTGCCGGGATAGAAGCGGTCGGCCACCGCGGGCGGGCGCACGCCCACGCCGGCACCATCGGCCCCCGAAGAGCAAGCCACCTCCCCGGCCGCCGCCGCCAGCAGCACCGCCGGCAGCAGGACGCGCAGCGCTGCGCTCATCATGATCATGGCCTCCCTCGCGCTATCACGACCAGACGCCGGCGATGGGCGTCCCGCAGCCAGGGCAGCGGCCGCCGTTCAGGCGCGTATCGACGACGAGGAACCCCTTGCGCTCGATGCAGAGCTGGTGGCAGGTGGGGCAGTAGGTGTGGTTGCCCGGGTGGCCCGGCACATTGCCGACGTACACATAGCGGATGCCCCTGTCCTGCGCGATGGCGCGCGCGCGCTCCAGCGTGGCCACGGGCGTGGGCGGCAGATGGCGCAGGCGGAAGTCCGGGTGGAAGCGGGTGAAGTGCACCGGCACGTCCGGGCCCAGCTCGTCGGCCACCCACTGCGCCAGCGCCCCCAGCGACTGGTCCGCGTCGTTGAGCGTGGGCACCACCAGGTTCACCAGTTCGAGGTGCCGTCCCGAGCGCGCCACCTGCTGGATGCTGCGGAGCACGGGCTCCAGCTCGGCGCCGCAGACGTTCCGGTAGAACTCGGGATCGAAGCCCTTCAGGTCGAACTTGACCGCGTCGAGCACCGCCAGCATCTCGGCCAGCGGCTCGGGATTGATGTACCCGCACGACACGATCACGGTTCGGACCCCGGCGGCGCGGACGCGCCGCGCGATGTCCACCGCGTACTCGAGGAAGACCGCGGGCTCGTTGTAGGTGAACGCCACCACCGGCACGGAGCCGCCCCGGGCGGCTGCAACGCGTCCAGCCAGCTCCTCGGCGCCGCAGAACGGGGCGTCGTACTCCTCGGGGTCGGCCTGCGAGATCTGCCAGTTCTGACAGAACTGACAGCGCAGGGGGCAGCCGGCGGTGCCCAGCGAGTAGGCCAGAGAGCCCGGCAGGAAGTGGTAGAAAGGCTTCTTCTCGATCGGGTCGATGTGCTCGCTCAGCGGCCGCCCATAGGAGAGCGTGCGCAGCTGCCCGTCGACGTGCATGCGCACGCGGCAGCGCCCGCGCTCGCCGTCGCGCAACTGGCAGCGGTGCGGGCAGAGCTGACACTGCACCACCGGGGACCGATGGCGGTAGGGCGCCGCTGTCGTCCCCGCCGCCGGCAGCGGGCGCACGTGACAGGCCGAGCACTGCGCCGGCGCAGCATCGGCGCCGATCCAGTGGCGCGCGACCGGGGCGTTGGCCAGCAGTCGCCCGACCGCCCCGGCGGCGCGCGCCGCCGGCGGCCGCAGCACACCGAGGAGACCTGCTGGCAGACACGCGCTGGCCACGGCTGCCGCCGCGCACCGGCCGGCGCGCCGCAGGAACTGCCGTCGCGTCGGTACCCCTGCGAGCATGGGACCCTCCTTGCCTGCCACCGCGCCGCCGGCCGACAGCCCGCCCCCCCAGCGCTGCGCTCCCCGGCCAGCCGGCCACACCGCCGCAGCTCCGCCGGGCGATTCCCGGCGCCAGGCGCCGTCCCCGCTCAGCGGACTGCGGTTATCTCGATCTCGACATGGGCGCCGGCCGGCAGCGCGCCAACCTGGACGCAGGAGCGCGGCGGCGGCGCGTCACCGAAGTACTGCGCGTACACCTCGTTCATCGCCGCGAACTGCTCCATGTCCGTCAAGTAGACTACCGAGCGCACGGCATGATCCAGCGTGAGGTCGGCCGCGGCGAGAATCGCGCGGATGTTCTCCAGCGTCTGCCGCGTCTCCGCCGCGATGCCGCCGGCGACCAGCCGCCCGGTCGCCGGATCGATGCCCTTCTCCCCAGCCACGAACACGAAGCCCTTCGCTTCCACCGCCTGGGAGTAGGGTCCGACGGGCCGGGCCGCCCTGTCGGTCGAGATCACCTTCTTCGCCATCATGGCTGTCCACCTTCCGCGCCGATGCCGGGACCGCGGCGCTCCTCCTGCCGCCAGCCTGCGGGCCGTCTTGTTGTTGGCGACCAACTCCACAGCTAATTTGCACCCCGCCACAGCTCCCCGGCAACTGGAGGGCCGCCATGCAGAGCCGCGAGATCGTTCGCCGCGCCATCGAGTTCGACTATCCGCCGCGCCTGCCCTTCTTCCAGCACGAGATCGCCGCCTTGCCCGACGACGTGTGCGACATCTGGGAGATGGATCGGGCGCAGCGCGGCTGGTTCTTCGACAACCCGGCCGAGGACGACTGGGGCTGCGGCTGGCAGCGCACGGAGCAGCGCAACATGGGACAGGTGACCCGCCACCCGCTGGCGGACTGGAGCGCGCTGTCCTCCTACCGGCCGCCCGATCCGCGCAACCCGTACTACTTCGAGCGGCTGGAGGCCGCCCTGGCCGCGGCAGGCGACCGCTACGTCGTGGTCACCGCGCACTTCAACCTGATCGAGCGCCTGCACATGCTGCACGGCTTCGCCGCGACGCTCGAGGACCTGTATCTCGCGCCCGCCCGCATCGAGCAGGTGCTCGACATGATCCTGGAGTTCCGGCTGGCGCAGTTCGACGAACTCGCGCGGCGCTGCGGCAGGGCCGTCCACGGGCTGTTTCTCACCGACGACTGGGGCACGCAGTCAGGCCCGTTCATCGGCGCCGAACTCTTCACTCGGTTCTTTGCCGGCCGCTACCGGACGCTGGTGCGGGCCATCCACGAGCACGGATGGCACTGCATCCTGCACAGCTGCGGCCGCATCAACGACCTCGTCCCCCGCTTCATCGACGTCGGCGTGGACGTGCTCAACATGCAGCAGCCGCAGGCCTATGGCATCCGCGAACTCGGCGCCCGCTTCGCCGGCAAGGTGTGCTTCCTGACGACGGCCGACATCCAGACCACGCTGCCCAGCGGCGACCCCGCACGCGTGCGCGCCGAGGTCCGCGAGCTGGTGCTGCACTGGTCGACTCCCGCCGGCGGCTTCATCGTCTTCAACTACGGCGACCCGCAGGCACTGGCCATCGACCCAGCCATGACCGGCGTCATGTTCGGCGCCTTCGCCGAGCTGATGACCTACTGGCGCGACCGCGCCTGAGCCGCCCGACCCGGCTCGACGTTGGGCCTGGCCGCGGCGGCCGGACGCCGCCACGGCCGGCGTGCCGTACTCAACACCCCCGCTCTTCCGCGTACACCTCGACGCGCAGGCAGACGCTGCCCCACCGTGCCAGCTCCCGGAGATCGGCCAGCTCGGCGGCGGTCACGGGCCCGGTGACGATCAGCGGCTTGCGGCGCACGATGCGCGCCAGCGCGGGCATGATCGCCGCTGCCAGCGGCCCGCCCGGGTGGTCGATGGAGACCTGGATGGCGCGCAGCTCGGGCACGTCCGCCAGCGCCTCCGCCACGTGGAGACAGCCGGAGTGCACGTGGATGTAGGGGAACTCGAACTGCCGCATGACGGCGCGGTCATGCGGCAGCACACCGTCGCGATAGGTCGCCGGCGACAGCATGGTGGCGTTGTCGATCTGCGTGCGCACGACCGCTCCGGGCGCCCAGATGCCGTAGGTGGAGACGCAGCCGCCGGCGAAGCGCGGGATGTGCTGGCGGCACCGTTGCGCCGTCGCCACGAACAGCTCGGCGCAGCGCGCCAGGAAGGCCCCAGCCGCGGCGGGTTCCTGCACCAGAGCCACGCAGGCAGCCTCGTGCCCCATGGCCGCGGCCATCATGTCCACCGGCCCGCGCAGCAGCGGCTGGACCACCGCGCACCGGCCAGCAGCGCGCTCCACCAGCAGCCGGACGAACTGCTCCAGCCTCTCCAGCCACCGCGCCTGCGGCTCGATCGCCGCCGGAGACCGCCAGTCCTGGGCGAACGGCTGGGCCCAGGGGCCGCCGCGCCCGACGCGCACCGGACAGCCGACCACCGCCTCGGTCCAGCACAGGTGCGGCGGCGCCAGCGCCGTGAAGAAGTCGCCGCTGGTCGCCCTGCACGGGACGCTCCCCCCGGCGAAGAACCGCGCCGGGTCCACCAGCTCCGGCGTCAGCAACTGACCCTCGACCGAGCGCGAGCCGTCCGCCAGCGGCAGCCCGCCGGCTTCGGCATACACGCCGAGCGGCCGGTACGCCGTGACTTCTTCGAGCAGGATGTGGGCGCCGTTCTCCCAGAAGGCCGCGTGGCGCTGGCGCAGCCCTTCGCAGTCGACAGCAGGCACGGATCCCATGGTCACCCCCTCGTTCGGCCTCGGCCCGCGGACCGGTCCCGACGGCTCCGGCGCGCGCCAGAGCCGCTGGCGGCCGCGGCTGGCGCGCTGCCTGCCGGACCGCGCTGCTGGCGTATGGCCGTGCGGGCTGCGGCCGCGGCTAGTCCGGCACAGGCCCGGAGAACTTGACGGTCCACGGTCCCGCCACCGAAGCGGCGCGGCGCGCCTCGGGGCTCAGGAAGACACGGACCCGATCGCCATCCCGGCGCCAGCGCAGCGGCCGCTCCCAGCCGAGCAGAAACACCGGCGAGTCGGGCCAGGGCTGCAGGCCGGACAGCACCAGTTCCTCGGGCGGCTGACGGCCGAACTGGATGCCGTACACCCACTCCGCCTTGCGGGTGTAGAACAGCTCGCCGTCGCGGTAGGGCGGCACCGGCCGGGTGCCGTAGATCGCCTCGGAGTTCACCGCCATCCAGTCGCCCAGCGCGCGCAAGCGGGCCAGTGCGGCGCCGGGCAAGGTCCCGGCAGGCGTCGGCCCGACGCCCAGCAGCAGGTTGCCGCCCTTGGCGACGACTTCGACGAGCAGCCGCAGGAGCGCCTCGACCGGTCTGTACTCGTCGTCCGGCACGTACTTCCAGCTGCGGCCCATGGTCAGGCACGACTCCCAGGCCACGTCCAGCGGCGCCTCTGGAATCAGCTGCTCCGGCGTCACGAAATCCTCGTACGCGCCCCCCACAGTCCGGTCGGCGATGATCAGCCCGGGCTGGCGGGCCCGGGCCATGGCGGCGATCTCCGCCATGCGTATGTCCTGGTCGGGCGGGCGCACCTGGCCACCATCCAGCCACAGCACGTCGATCGGACCGTAGCCGGACATGAGCTCCTCGAGCTGGCGATGGGTGTACTGCACGAAACGCTCCCACAGCTCGGGCCGTGCCCGCGGGTCATAGTTGGGGTTGCGCGTCCGCGCCGGGACGTCGGGGCACCAGTAGTAGGGGCAGTGCCAGTCGGATTTCGAGAAGTAGCAGCTCACGGCCAGGCCCCGCCGCCGGAAGGCGGCGAACACATGCTTCACGATGTCGGCGCGGGGATCGGCATGGAACGGACAGGAGGGGTGGGTGACGCGGTAGGCCGTGGTGCGCGTGTCCCACATGCAGAAGCCATCGTGGTGCTTGGTGGTGAAATTGACATACTTCATGCCCGCGTACGCCGCCGCTTCGGCCCAGCTCTCCGGGTCGAACTCGGTCGGATTGAACGTGGTGTTCAGCGCCACGTAGTCGCGGCGGAAGCGAGCGAAGTCGCGCCCGCGCTCCTCCCAGCAGCGCAAGCCTGCCGGCCGCGCCCACGCGTCCTCCTCCACCAGCGGCCACGACTCGCAGCAGTCCCACTGCGAGTAGATGCCCCAGTGAAGGAACAGCCCGAACTTGAGCTCCTGGAACCACCGCAGCCGTCCCGCGAGCCACTCCGGCCTGGCGGCCTCCGGCTGGGGCTCGCGCTCTCCCGCAGCATCGCCCGGCGCTGGGCGGCACTCCTCCGGCGAGGCTGCCTGGCCGCTGTCGGACCGCTGGCTCATGACCGCACTCCGCTTCCCTTCGCCGGCGGCGCTGGCGCCGGGCGGCGCGCCTCGGCGCTGTCCTGCGGCACGTAGCCCAGCACCTGGCGAGCGTGCTCGATATCGACCCAGCACAGGGCGTTCCTGGACACCGCGAAGAAGATGTCGTAGTGCACCTCGCGCGGCGCCGTGACCGCCAACTCCAGCAACCGCACCACGTCGCGCCGACTGCACCAGATGGGGGCCAGGCCCGGCTGCGCCCAGGGGGTGTCCACGGCGTTCACCCAGCCGATACGGAGGCACAGCACGGACAGGCCGTGGACATCCGCGTACACGCGGCCCAGTGCCTCGCCCCACACCTTGCTGGCTGCGTACAGACAGGTGGGTCGCGTCGGGTGTTCGTGCGTGACGATCGGGAGGCTGGCGGCCGCCGCGGGGTCGAAGCGGCACGCGGCCACCGAGCGATAGGGCTCCTCGCGCTGGTATCCCCAGCACACCATCACCGAGCTGGCGTAGACCACGCGACGCACCCCGGCCAGGCGCGCCGCCTCGAACACGTGGCGCGTGCCGGCCACGTTGCTGGCCAGCACGGATTCCCAGTCTGCCTCGGCGCGCGGGTCGGCGGCCAGGTGCACCACCACGTCCATACCGCTGAACGCCCGCGCGAGCTGGTCGAGATCGCTCAGGTCCGACAGCACGAAACGCTCGTCGGCGATCTCCAGGCTGCGCTGGTCGGGCGCCCTTGCCGACGGCTGCCGGCGGCGCGCCAGCCCCCAGACTTCGTAGCGCTCGGGCTGGGCCTGCAGCCACGCGCAGAGCTCCCCGGCGATCAGCCCGTAGACGCCTGTCACCAGCACGCGCACACGCTCCATGCGCCGCTCTCCTCTCCCTGCCTGCGCGCGATCGGCGCCAGGCCCCGCGCGCAGCCAACCGCGCTTCTCTCTGTCGGACCCGGGCGCACGCCGCCGGGCGCAGCGATGCCGGCCCCTGTCGAGCGATGCCCCGAGCTCGCCGCCCACACCTGCCCGGACCCAGGCAGAGCGCTCGTCTTGAGCGCGGGCTCTGCCAGGCGTAGCTTCCCGTGCGCGAACCAGCCACCACGAAGCCGTGACGCAGTATCGTGACGCAGTATAGGGACAAGGGGAATGGCGGGCCAGCAGACACGAGCAGGCGAGCGAGGGGCCCAGGGCGGGCAGCTCCAGATGCGTGCCGCCCTGCTGCACGGCGTGGGCGATGTCCGCGTGGGCAACGTGCCGCGCGCGGCGCCTGGCGACGGCGAGGTTCTGCTTGCGGTCCGTGCTGTCGCCCTGTGCGGCAGCGATCGCCACTACTACCTGGAGGGCGGCATCGGCGGGAGCCGGGTCGATTCGCCCCTCATCCTCGGCCACGAGCTGGCCGCGGAGATCGCCCCCGACCAGGCCGAGGCGACGGCGCTGCCAGCCGGAACCCTCGTGGCGGTCGAGCCCGCGCGGCCTTGCGGTCGCTGCGAGTGGTGCGCGCAGGGACACCCGAACCTGTGCCCCCACGTGCGCTTCGCCGGCTCGCCGCCCGACCAGCACGGCGCCCTGGCCGAGTTCTTCGCGGCGCCGCCGACGTGCCTGTTTCCCCTGCCGCCGGGCATGAAGGCAGCGGAAGGCGCCCTTCTCGAGCCCCTGGGCGTCGCCATCCACGCGCTGGATCTGGCCAGGATTCGCGCCATGGACACGGTGCTCGTGCTGGGGGCGGGCGCCATCGGCCTGCTCATGCTGCAGGTGGCCCGCCTGGCTGGCGCGGCCGAGGTGTTCGCCGTCGATCCCCTGCCGGACCGCCTGGCCGTCGCCCGGGCCCTCGGCGCCTCCGCAGCAGCGCCCACCTGCGACCCGGTGGCCGGCTGGACCGCCGGTCGCGGCGTCGACGTCGTCCTCGAAGCCACGGACGCCGCCGACGCCGTGGCGGCCGCTGCCGAGGCGGTGCGCATCGGCGGCCGCCTCATCCTGGCCGGCATCCCGTCGACAGACAGCCTCTCCCTGCGCGCCTCGACGCTGCGCCGCAAGGGGTTGACCCTCAAGATCGTGCGACGCATGAAGCACACCTATCCGCGCGCGATCGCCATGGTCAGCGCCGGCCGCGTCCGGCTCGACCCGCTCATCACGCACCGCTTCCCCCTCGCCCGCGCTCCCGAGGCGTTCGCCGTGCACGCTCAACGCCGCGACGGAGTCATCCGGGCGGTCGTGGAGATCCCCGGCTGACGGGCACTCGCCAGCCGGGGCACGCACCCCACGCACACGCTCCCCACGGGGGGTAAGGAGCGCACTGCGTCCCGAGATCCCGCCGCGGCACGCGCTGGTCCGTTCTCTGGGGAGCGCTCTGCCCGGCACACGGGAAGCGCCGGCCCAGCGCTTCAGGCGGCCGGGCGCTCGGCCGCCAGCGGCGGTCCGGGATGCGGATGGCAGACGGCGCACACCCGCTGGCCATGGTTGTGCCAGTGCAGGGGGCTGCCGCAACTCGCGCATGGAGCAGCGCCGGCCGCCGACAGAGGCACGAGCACGGTCTGCTCGTCCAGGGCAATGTCGCTGTCGCCAGCGCGCGCGGGCAGCAGCCCATCGGCCCGGGCTATCGCAGAGAGCGCCAGCTCTTCGACCTGGCCCTGTTCGAGCGCGCCTGCACCGTAGAGCCGGTCCGCCTCCGCGCACAGATCGCCCAGCTCGAGCCACGTGCCGGCCACTTCCAGGGCCGACCACATCCTCGCCATGGCGGACGCTGGAGCCGGGGAGCTGGCGGGTGCGCCACCTGGACCCACTCGTGGACTGGTCATGGTCCTCAGCCTTCGTCCTTGCGGGTTGCTGTCGCTTCCTGTGGATCTGCCTCCGCCGGCCGCCCTAGATGCTGCCCACGGGCACGGCAGCCTGCGCCACCTCGCTCGGAGAAGCCTCGGCTGGCGCGGCGGCCTGGGGCAGCGCGTCGTCGAGCGGCAGCTCCAGGGCCCTGCGGACCCGGGCCTCGAGGTCTCGGGCCGCGTCCGGGTGCTCGCGCAGAAACGCACAGGCGTTCTCGCGTCCCTGCCCGAGGCGCTGGCCCCCCAGCGAGAACCACGTGCCGCTCTTCTCGACGATACCCCTCTCCACGCCCAAGTCGAGAACATCCGCTTCGCGGCATATGCCCGCCTGGTCGCCTCGGAACATCACATCGAACTCCGCCTCTCTGAAGGGCGGCGCCACCTTGTTCTTCACCACCTTGACGCGCGTCCGCCGGCCGATCATCTCGTCGCCGTCCTTGATCGCCGCGACGCCGCGGATGTCCAGCCTTACCGAAGCGTAGAACGACAGGGCGCGTCCCCCCGTGGTCGTCTCCGGATTGCCGAACATGACCCCGATCTTCATGCGGAGCTGGTTGATGAACAGCACCGTCGTGCCGGTCTTCTGCGCCGAACCAGTCAGCTTGCGCAGCGCCTGCGACATGAGCCGCGCCTGCAGCCCGACGAAGGAGTCGCCCATCTCCCCCTCCAGCTCCGACTTGGGAACCAGGGCCGCCACCGAGTCCACCACGACGATGTCCACAGCCCCGCTGCGCACCAGCGTGTCGGTGATCTCCAGCGCTTCCTCGCCGCAATCGGGCTGCGCCACGAGCAGATTCTCCACATCGACGCCGAGCCGACTGGCGAAGCCCACGTCGAGCGCGTGCTCCGCGTCCACGAAGGCCGCGACGCCGCCGCGGCGCTGCGCCTCCGCGATCGTGTGCAGCGCCAGCATCGTCTTGCCAGCCGATTCCGGGCCGAAGAACTCCACCACCCGTCCGCGCGGGATTCCCCCGATGCCCAGCGCCGCGTCCAGCGCCAGCGACCCTGTGGGGATCGATCCGATCTGGATGGCGGGCGACTCGCCGAGGCGCATGATCGCGCCCTTGCCGAACTGGCGCTCGATCTGGTCCAGAGCCACCTTGACCGCCTTGTCGCGGTCGGCCTGCCTGCCGTTGGAGCCCGCACCGCCCTTGCCTGCTGTCATGGCCATCCCTCCTGATCCTTGTCGTGCCGATAGTCCGGTCCAGTCGCCATGCCTGGCAGGCGATGCCTGCTACCCGCCAGATCGTGCTGCCATGATGAACGTATGTGCACGTATTCCAGTATACTGAACATACGTGCACCATTCAAGTCCTGTCCTCGAGGAAGCCCCCGGCGCAAGCCGCCCGCATACACGCAGCGGAACCCGCGAACGCGCGCAGGACCGTGCGCCCCGGCACCATACCGGTCTGCTGCCCGGCGCCCGGCGCGAGCGCCAACTCCGGCCCGGCACGAAGCCACGCCCGTGCACCATGCACCCAGCGGCGCCTCGCGCTCAAAGGACAGCGTCACTGCGAGAGGCTGCACTCAAACAGCGTGCCAGGCGGGCGGCCGTCCGGCCAGTGCCATGCTGCCAGGAGTGGCGGAGGAAGCAACGCGGCGACGGAGGGGCCATGCCGTGCCCGGGCCAAGGCGCAGCCGGCACGGATCGGTGACGCCGATGTAGCATCGAGGGAACGCCGGCAGGCCGCGCAGCGGCGGCCCCGGACCGCAGGGCGGGAATACCAGGTGGCAGGCCATCTGCGCCGGTCCGGCTGCCACCCAAGGCTCCAGGATCTATGCCTCGCGCCGGCTGGCGATCAGCACTCGCGGCGTTCCGTTCAGGTCGGGGCGAATGTCCTCCACGACCAGCCCCTGCGCCGCTGCCAGGCTGCTCACCGCGCCGGGCTGTCCATCGCCCAGCTCGAGTACCAGGCGACCGGCGGGCCGCAGGTGCGCGCTGGCCTCGGCCACGATGCGCCGGTACACGTCCAGACCGTCGGGCCCGCCGTCGAGGGCCAGATGCGGCTCGTAGTCGCGCACCTCGGGCTGGAGCGAGGCGATCCGGTCGCGCGGTATGTAGGGCGGATTGCTGACGACTACGTCGAAGCCCCCGCCGGCCCCGGCTGGCGCCAACGGAGCGAACAAGTCGCCCTGCACCACCCACACGCGGTCGGCCAGACCGGTCCGCGCCGCGTTGGCGCGGGCGTTGCGGACCGCCGCGGGCGACAGGTCCACGGCGACGACCCGGGCACCCGAGTGCTCGTGGGCCACGGCCAGACCGATGGCGCCGGTGCCGCAGCCCAGATCCAGCACGCGCGGCGCCTGCCGGTCGCGCACCAGCGCCAGGACCGCGCCGGCAACCTCCTCGGTCTCCGGGCGGGGAATCAGCACCCCTTCGTGCACCGACAGGTCCAGGTGGCGGAATCCGGCCGAGCCGACGATGTACTGCACCGGCCGGCGCCGGGCCCGCTGGCGCACGTGCTCGCGATAGGCACCGACTTCGGCGTCGGTCAGCACCCGCTCGTACTGAAGGTACAGATCGATGCGGCGCAGGCGGAGCACATCGGCCAGCAACAGCTCGGCCTGCAGGCGGGGGTTCTCCAGCCCTTTCCGCTGGAAGTAGAGGCTGGTCTCCCGCAGAATGTCGAGCAGTCTCCAGCAGTCCTGCGGCATGCGGGCCGGCGCCTCTGCTCAGCTGGCCGGCGCGCCAGCGGCGGCCAGCATCTGCTCCTGCGCCGCCAGCCTCAGCCGGTCGATGAAATCCGACAGGTCGCCGTCCAGGATCTCGTCGAGACGGTAGACCGTATAGTTGATGCGATGGTCGGTCACGCGTCCCTGGGGGAAGTTGTAGGTACGGATCTTGGCACTGCGGTCGCCCGAGCCGATCTGCTGACGGCGTTCGGCCGATATCTTCTCCTCGTGCTGGCTCTGGTACAGGTCCAGCAGCCGGGCGCGGAGGATCTTCAGCGCCTTGTTCTTGTTCTTGAGCTGCGACTTCTCGTCCTGGCAGGAGACCACCAGCCCGGTGGGTCTGTGCGTCACGCGCACCGCCGAGTCGGTGGTGTTGACGCTCTGGCCGCCGGGGCCGCTCGACCGGTACACGTCGATCTGCAGATCCTCAGGATCGATCTGCACGTCGACCTCCTCCGCCTCCGGCAGCACCGCCACGGACGCCGCAGACGTGTGGATGCGACCGCTGGCCTCCGTCTTTGGCACTCGCTGCACGCGATGCACGCCGCTCTCGTACTTGAGCCGTCCGTAGGCCTCGGGGCCGCTGACCATGAAGACGATTTCCTTGAAACCGGCGGCCGGGTTCTGGCTGGCCGAGAGCACCTCCACATGCCAGCGCTGCCGCTCGGCGAAGCGCGAGTACATGCGGAACAGATCCGCAGCGAACAGGCCCGCCTCATCGCCACCGGTGCCCGCGCGGATCTCCAGCAGGGCGTTCCGTCCGTCCCTCGGGTCGCGCGGCACGAGCAGCAGCCGGATCTCGGCCTCCAGCGCCTCGACCAGTTCCTGCAGCTCGTCGCGCTCCTGGCGCGCCAGCTCCAGCAGCTCCGCATCGCTGGCATCGTCGATGATCTCTTGGGCCTCGCCGAGGCGCACGCGCGCGCGCCGGTACTCAGCCGCCTTGGTGGCGATCTCGCGGATGTCGCCCAGCTCGCGGGCGAGCTTGCGGTACAGCGCCGGGTTCGCGGCGACCTCGGGCCGCGCCAGCTCAGCGGCCAGCTGCGCGTACCGCGCCTCGTACTCCTGCAGTCTTTCCAGCACTTCGCACTCCACAGTGAGCCGGATCGCGGCCGGACCCCTGCCTCACGGACCGGCAGCCCCGGAGGCCGGCAGGCTCGCGCCTTCGCCCTGCACGGCCGCCAGCGCGCGGTGCAGCGCGGTCAGACCTACCTCCAGCTGGCCATCGTCGGGCTCGCGCGTGGTGATCCGCTGGAGCCACAGCCCCGGCGCGACCAGCGCGCGCGTCACCGCGTGGTGCCGCGTCCTGCCGGACAGCTTGAGCAACTCGAAGCCGACGCCGCCGATCACGGGCAGCACCGCCAGATGCGTCGCGAATCTCTCCAGCAGACCCTGCTGGTGACCGAAGACGACGGCGAAGAGCCCATCCACGGTGCTGAACACGACGACTGCCACCAGCGCGACGATCAACAGGAAGCTCGTGCCGCAGCGCGGATGCAGCCGGCTCTGCCGCCTTGCCTGGGCCACCGTCAGGTCGCCGCCCTCCTCCAGCGTCCAGATGCTCTTGTGTTCGGCCCCGTGGTACTGGAACACGCGCCGGATCTCGCGCCACTGGCTGATACTCCACAGGTATAGCAGCAGCAAGCAGACGCGCGCTGCTCCCGCGACGACGTTGAAGTGAACCGCCCCGCGCTCGATGCCAAGTGCCTGGGCGATCAGCAGCGGCACGAAGAAGAACAGCCCGATCCCCAGGCCCATGGCCGCCGCCATCGCGATCGCGAGCCCCGCCCGCTCGCGCCACCGGGTGCCCGCCGCAGGCACGGGCACAGGCGCAGGCGCGACGGCTGCAGCGGGTGCCCGACCGTCCTCCCCCAACGCCACCTCGGCCGAGTAGTTGAGGGCGCGGATGCCCACGGCCAGCATCTCCGCAAAGGATACCGCCCCGCGCACGACGGGCACGTCCAGCCACCGGTGCCTGCGCGTCATCGCCACGTGGGCCTGCTCATGGACAGCGATCGTGCCGTCCGGGCGGCGCACGGCGACGACGATCCGCCCCGGCACCCGCATCATCACCCCCTCGATCACGGCCTGGCCGCCAACGGGCAGATCGACAGCCGCCGCCCGCTCGGACTCCGGACCGGCCCGCAACTCCGGCTCGCTCATACCGATCTCGCGTGATGCCGTGTACACGGAAGGGATGGCGGGTCGCCGGCACATCTGCGCCGGATGGCCCCGCCTTTCTGTGCAGGGAAGATGTCCGCCGGTCTGGCTGCGGGCCGCCTGGGTTCCCGCGCCCGAGGCAGCCCGCTCCCTCTCCGACCGACGGGAGACGCGCTCGCTGGGCGCTGGCGGACAGCGGCGCTAGGGCCAGGCGGCGCCGCTCCGCCGCGGGAGCGACTGCCGGCGCGATGCCGACCCGGCGCCCATGGGCCTACTGCCGCGCCGCCGCCTCGCCGGGCGCGGCGGCCGGCTCCTGACCCAGCCGGTACCGCTTGTTGAACTGCTCGATGCGACCGCCGCGGTCGACCAGCGCCTGCCGTTTGCCGGTGTAGAAGGGGTGGCACCGCGAGCACACGTCCACGTGCATCTGCTTCTGCGTGGAGCGCGTCCGGACCACGTTCCCGCAGGCGCAGGAGATGGTGGCTTCCTCGTACTTGGGGTGAATGTCGCTCTTCACACTGCCCTCTCTGGGGTCGGGATGGCCGGTGACAGCGGGAGGTATTGTACGCATGCGGCGCAGGCCGGGCAACCTCGCGCCGCTCAGTCGTTCATCGACTTGAGGAATTCCTCGTTGGACTTGGTCCCCTGCATGCGCTCCATGAGAAACTCCATCCCCTCGACCACGCCCATCTGATTGAGAATGCGCCGCAGAACCCAGATCCTGTTCAGCTCGAACTCGCTCAGCAGCAGCTCCTCCTTGCGCGTGCTCGAAGAGGTGACATCGATGGCCGGGAACGTGCGCCGGTTGCTGAGCTTGCGGTCGAGGACCACCTGCATGTTGCCAGTGCCCTTGAACTCCTCGAAGATCACCTCGTCCATACGACTGCCGGTCTCGACCAGGGCGGTGGCGATGATCGTCAGGCTGCCACCCTCTTCGATGTTGCGCGCAGCGGCGAAGAAGCGCCGCGGGAACTGCAGCGCCGTCGAGTCCACGCCTCCGGTGAGGATGCGGCCGCTGTGCGGCGTCACCGTGTTGTAGGCGCGCGCCAGGCGCGTGATGCTGTCCAGCAGCACGACCACATCGCGCCTGTGCTCGACCAGCCGCCGCGCCTTCTCGATCACCATCTCCGCCACCTGCACGTGCCGAGTGGCCGGCTCGTCGAACGTCGAACTGATCACCTCGCCGTTGACCGAGCGGAGCATGTCGGTCACTTCCTCAGGCCGCTCGTCGATGAGCAGCACGATGAGCAGCACATCCGGATGGTTGGTGCTGATCGCGTTGGCGATCTTCTGCAGCATCATGGTCTTCCCCGTGAACGGCGGCGCGACGATCAGGCCGCGCTGCCCCTTGCCGATCGGGGAGAGCAGATCCATGATGCGGGTCGTCATGTCCTTGGGGTTGTGCTCGAGACGGAAGCGCTGGGTGGGATGGAGCGCCGTCAGATTCTCGAAGATAGTCTTGCTCTTGGTGGCCTCCGGATCCTCGAAATTGATCGCCTCCACGCGCAGCAACGCGAAGTACTTCTCGTCGTTCTTCGGCGGACGGATCTGCCCGCTGACGGTGTCGCCGGTGCGCAGCCCGAAGCGCTTGATCTGCGAATGAGAGACGTAGATGTCGTCGGGCCCTGGCAGGTAGTTGTAGGTGGGCGAGCGCAGGAAACCGAAGCCCTCCTCCAGCACCTCGAGAACGCCCTGGGCGAAAATCAGCCCTGTGCGCTCGGTCTGATGCTTGAGCAGGGCGAAGATCAGCTCCTGCTTGCGCATCGCCGTGTACTCGGCAACCTCGAGTTCCCGCGCCAGCTCCTGGAGGTCCTGAATGCCCATCCGCTGGAGCTCGACGATGTTCATCTTCTGCGTCTTGTTGTTCCCTGGCGGCATCGTGTCGTTGCTGCCTTTCTCCGGCTGAGTTATGCGCACGGCAGGAGCCACACGGCGCCCGGGGAGGCATTCCCTCGGTGCCGCTTCCTGCCGCACTGGCGGTCGTTCAGACAGATGACCCCCCGTATCCGTGCAGCCCGCGCTGGACCTCGACTCGGTTGCGTTGGGAAACGGCGACGCGGCGCCAGCAGCAGAGCTGTCGTTGGCTGATCTCAGGACCTCGAAGACGGTGGCCGTGTGTCGCAAGAGCCGCAGGTCTGCGCCCTATTTCGACCCCAGACCCGCGGCAGGGCATTCATGAAGGGGTGTGGGGTGAACACAGACTGAGAAGGTCCGAAAGACTTGTCGCGCAGTACCGCCCGGCCTCACCTAGCCGCCCCGCAGGAGGATCTGGAGACTCGGAGCCGACGCTCTCTCGATCGTGGGTACACCGGACGGGCTAATCCGCAGGAAAACCGAGCCGAAAAGTACCGCGGGGCGACCTCCTTGTCAAGCCGCTCCGCCTTGGCGCCTGCCCCTGGCCGCCTTGGCGCGGCCACGCCGCGCCATCGGTAGGCACGTCACGGACGGGGGCGCGGCGCTACGCACACCGCACCCCCGAGCCGCCGCTCTGCCATGTCACCGCCAGACCACCAGCCCGACCCAACGCCGCCCAGCACGATACGCGGGCCTCAGGGAGCCACGATCTCCCCGCCGACGACGCGGTAGCCGAACTTGTCCGCAAACTTGAAGAAGTCGCCCAGGTCGATCGCGCCAGACAGATCCAGATCGTATCCGGGCTTGAACTCCGGCATGGTGCTGTTGCGGCCGAACTCGTCCGCGAAGAGGAAGAAGTCGTCCAGTCCGACCACGCCATCGCGGTTGAAGTCCTCCGGCAGCAGCAGTGCCTCGCTGACCGCGGCCGTCAAGGCCACGACGGTCTCCAGGGCATCCGGGTCGTTCGTCCGGACGATGAGCTGGCCTGGATAGGTGCCAGCCACCCCACCCACCGCGTCGGCGGCGAAGACCAGCGTCAGCGTCACGCTCTCGTACTGGGCCAGCGCGGCGCTCGCCGGCGTCACGGTGTACCCCGCACCGCTGATCTCGGCGCTCACGCCCAGGACGGCCGCCGGATCGAGCGAGGTGTTCGTGATCTCGACGGTCCGCGTCGCCGTCATCCCTGCCAGCACGGTGCCGAAATCGAGGTCGGTGCCCCGGAAGTCGCCGACCTCCGTGACCGGCTCGAAGTCGGTGGGCAGACCGAGTGCGTTGGCCATGTTGCGCACGATGTTGGGGTTCGCCTCCAGCGCGGCGATCAGCTGGTCGCCCTCGGCATCGGCGTTCGGATCGTCGATGTCGAACTCCACGATGACGCTCCCAGCCCGGACGCTGACAATCCGGATCTGCCCGGGCTGCAACCCCAGGATGCGCGCGATGACGATGGCGAAGTCGATCCTGAACTGCTCGAGATCAGCCGGCATGGCCCCGAAGAAGGTGACCCGGAAACGCCGGATGATCGGCGGCAGGTTGGTCTCGCTGTTCGGAGGCGGCCCCAGACTGATCGGGGCAGCGGCCACCGCAGCGCTCTCGTTGCCGGCCGCATCGACCGCATTGACGGCATAGGTGTACACGACCCCCGTCACCGCGGTCGCGTCCCTGTACTCGCTCACTCCTGCGGCCACGTTGGCGATGACGGCCATGGCGCCGTCGCCATCCTGACGCCAGATCCGGTACTTCGCCACATCGTTCGACCTGACGAACACGCCGCCCGAGGTGAAGTCACCGCTGGCCGCGCGCCAGCCCTGGTAGTCATCGGAGGACAGCTCCCAGCCGACATCCACCCCCGGGCCGCTCAGGCTAGCCCGTGCAGTCACCCCCGCGACCGGTGCGGGAGCGATGTTGTCGACCCCCGCCACGCTCTCCGACGTGACCAGCTGCGCCGCGACCGGGCTGCCCAGCATCACGGTGCCCAACACGAACAAAGCCAGGCCGGCAAGAAACCCCGCTTTGCCTCTCCACATGACCAGATTCCTCCTCGGATGCTGTCGAGCCACCCCCGCAAGGCACGCGGCACCGGTTGGGCTCGCTAGGTTTGGGCCCACATCAAGTCTCTGGAGCCGGAAGTAGCTAAAGGCGCTGCACTTATACTATACTATTGTTACGCTGCAAACCGCCGCTAATTTAGGCTAACACCCGGCCAAGTCAAGCTATTTCTTCCGCACCCAAGGCAGCTTCTTGACTCACGCCGACAGACCATCGCGGCTAGCCTGCTCCGCCCCGCCAGACCCCGCGCGAACCCGGGCTCCCGGCGACCGCGCCCATGGGTGCGCTGCGCCGGCCCGGCGCACCGGCCCGGCCGCCACCCACCAGCTCCGCTGGCGACCCCGACCTTGCGCCAACCAGCGGGCGACGCATAAAGTAGGAGTCCGGCTCCCATTCAGGCAAACGCAGGGTCAGCCGGCCGCGCAGAGGCCATGCCACGCTACCCCGACGACATCATCGAGCGCGTGAGAGAGGCGACGGACCTCGTCGAGCTGGTCTCCGCGCATGTGCGGCTGACCCCCCGCGGCAAGGACAACTACTTCGGCCTGTGCCCCTTCCACCAGGAGAAGACCCCCTCTTTCAGCGTGAATGCCGCCCTGCAGATCTACCACTGCTTCGGCTGCGGTGCGGGTGGCAACGCCTTCCGCTTCGTCCAGGAGATCGACCACATCAGCTTCGTCGAGGCGGTGCAGTACCTCGCGGAGCGCGCCGGAATAGCGCTGCCGGCTGCGGGGACCAGCACGCCGCCGACCGACCTGCACGACCAGCTCTATCGCGCCAACGAGATCGCGAGGAAGTACTTCCAGCACATCCTGCACCGGGACGCTCGCGGCAGCGCGGCGGCCAGCTACCTGCGCGAACGCGGCCTGGCCGCTGCCACGATCGCCGACTTCGGCCTCGGCTACGCGCCGCCAGGGTGGGACAACCTGCTCCAGGTGGCCGCGCGGCGGAACCTGAGTGCCGAGGTCCTCGTTCGCGCCGGTCTGGCGCTGTCGCGGCCCAACCAGGAAGGCCACTACGATCGCTTTCGCGACCGGGTCACCTTCCCGATCGCCAATGCCTCCGGCCGGACCATCGCGTTCGGCGCGCGCGCCTTGCGGCCCGACGATCAGCCGAAGTACCTGAACTCCTCCGAGTCGCCGATCTACCGCAAGGGCTCCGTCCTCTACGGGCTCCATCAGGCCCGAACGGCCATCCGCCAGGCCGGCGTGGCGGTGGTGGTCGAGGGGTACATGGACGTGCTGAGCCTGGTGCAGGTCGGCCTGGCCAACGTCGTCGCCTGCTCGGGCACTGCCCTGACGATGGAGCAGTGCCGGCTGCTCACCCGCGAGGCGCCGCGCGTCGTCCTGTTGTTCGACGGCGACGCGGCCGGTTCCGCCGCCGCGTTGCGCGGCATCGAGCTGCTGGTCACGGCGGGACTCGATGCCCGCGTGGCGACGCTGCCCGCGGCGCACGACCCCGACAGCATGGTCCGCGCCGAGGGCGCCGAGGCGGTGCGCGAACTGCTCGCGCAGGCTCCCACGGCGCTCCGGTTCCTGCTGGACCGCGTCGCCGGCGACCACGATCTGACGACGGTGGCGGGACGGGAGCGCGCGGTGGCGGCCGCCCAGCCGTTGCTGGTCGGCACCGCGGACCCAGTCCGTCGCGATCTGCTCCTTCGGGAGGTGGCGCAGCGCCTCGGGGTGGACGAGGCCGCGCTGCGCCAGGAGGTCTCCCTGGCAGTGCAACGCCAGCGCCCGCCACGCCAGCGACCGGCCGCATCGGCGCCGGCGCCGCGCCGACGACCGGTCCCGGGCCCCGAGAAGGCATTCCTCGGGCTGCTGCTCGCCTGCCCCCGGCTCATCGGCCCGACAGCCACGCACCTGGCCCCCGACGCGCTGGACGACCCCGGCTGCCAGCAGCTGCTGGCCCTGCTGTTCTCCGAGTACCGCACGGCGGCAGCCGTGGACCTGCCGCTGCTGATGAACCGGCTGGAGGACCCCGGCCTGGTGCGCCTGCTGTCGGAGTGCGCGGCCCAGGGGTTCGACGATGCGCAGATCGACCGGCAGTGGCAGGATCACCTGCTTCATTTCCGCGTCCGGCAAGTGCGGCGCGCCATGGACGAGGCCCGGCAGGCGCTGCAAGAAGCGGAGGCCAGAGGCGACCAGGCGGCCGCTGCATCGGCGAACCGGGCCCTGGCCGAGTTGAATCGCCAGCGCCTGGCGCTGCTGGCCGAGCAGGGCTCTTGACCGAGGCGGGGCGTGGCGTATTTTGTAGCGTCCGTTGTCACGGGCAGCGAGCAAGCGGGCCCATAGCTCAGTCGGTTAGAGCGGCGGACTCATAATCCGTTGGTCCTAGGTTCGAGTCCTAGTGGGCCCACCAACGATGGCTATGGGGCGATTAGCTCAGCTGGTTAGAGCGCCGGTCTCACATACCGGAGGTCACTGGTTCGAGTCCAGTATTGCCCACCATGTCGAGCCCCCGAGGACCTGGCTCCCCGGGGGCTTGTCTGTCTGCCCGCGCCAGGGTGGTTCGGGGAACGCGCCGTGAGTTGTTGACTGGGGGTTTCGTTGGCAGTCCGTAGTCCCTTCCGCGTTGTTCATCGATTGTTGCTGGCCATGCCCGGGGTCCGGCCGCAGGGCGGGTTCTCCTCGGGAGATCGCCAGCCCGGGCTGAGCCACAGCAAGCAGGTCATCCGTCGAGAGTGCACCGCGTTGCGCGGTGCACTTTCTCGTTCTCCAGACGAGCTTGCCGGAGTCTGCCGCGGCACTGCGCCCACACACGGGATCCGGAGCGAACCGAGGATGGTCAGATGAGAGACAGTCTGCTGCAACTGCTCGAGCTGCAGGAAATCGACAAGGAACTGCATACGCTGCAAGCAGCCAGGGAGTCGTACCCGGCCGAGATCAGCAGCAGGCGTGGCGAGATCGAGCGAGCCAGACAGGCGCTGGAGGCATGCTCGCAGAGCCTGGCGCAACTCGGGGCCGAGCAGCGCCGGCTCGAACGCGAACTGGAAGCGGCCAAGCAGCACCTCAAGGCCCATGAGGCCAGATTCGCCCAGGTCACGACGAACAGGGAGTACGACGCGCTGCAGGTCGAGATAGATGCATGCCGCACGCGCATCGCCGAGTACGAGGCGCAGATCGTCGAGGTGATCGGTCGCAGTGAGGCGGCACAGCAGACTGTGACCGAGGAGCAGAGTCGCTGCGCCGAGATCAGCTCCGAACACGAAAAGCACATCAAGGAGCTGGAGGAGAAACTGGCCTCTCTGGAGCAGGAGGTCGATCGGGCAGCGGCCCGCCGCAGGTTCTGCGCCGAACGACTCGACGCCAAGGTGCTGAGGACGTACGACCGCATCCGCAAGAAGCCGGGCACGAGGGTGGCACCGGTCCGCAAGGGCGCCTGCAGTGGCTGCTACCGGCGGCTGCCACCGCAGCACCTCGCCATCGTCCGGCGCAACGATCGGGCCTACTTCTGCGAGAGCTGCGGCGCGCTGCTGGTCTGGGACGCGGATTCGGCGTGACAGCCGGGATCGGAGTGGGTCGGGCGAACGCGCCGCCGGTCTCCGGCGGTGAGGAAAGTCCGAGCTCCGCAGGACAGGACGCTGGGCAACACCCAGGAGGGGCGACCCTACAGACAGTGCCACAGAAAACATACCGCCCGGCTCGCCGGGTAAGGGTGAAATGGTGAGGTAAGAGCTCACCGCGTTCGCGGCGACGCGAACGGCACGGAAAACCTCGTCCGGAGCAAGGCCAAATAGGGGGAGAGAGGTGGTCCGCCTCGCCATCATCCCCGGGTAGGCCGCACCGAGGCAGTCGGGTAACCGCTGCCCCAGACAAATGCTCGCCCAGCGCCGGGCGCGTTCCGGCGCGGACAGAACTCGGCTTACAGACCCACTCCATCCCGGGCGCCGCCCGCCGCAGACTGGCGGCGCCCTCTCTCGCCATCCTCGCCAAGAGGTTCCCAGATGCTGTTCGTGGAGCGGCTGGAGAGAGCCATAGACCGCAGCGACTCGCTGCTGTGCGTGGGGCTGGATCCGGATCCAGCGCGCCTGCCCCCCCATCTGGGGCGTGGCCCCGAGGCGGTGCTGGCGTTCAACCGCGGCATCATCGCCGCCACGCACGATCTGGTGGCTGCGTACAAGCCGAACTTCGCGTTTTTCGGGGCGCTGGGTGCCGCCGGGTGGGAGGTGCTCGCGCAGACGGTGGCCGCCGCGCCTGCCGAGGTACCGGTCATCGTCGATGCCAAGGTGGGCGACATCGGCAACACGGCGGCGCAATACGCCCGCATGTTCTTCGATGCGCTGGGAGCCCACGCGGTGACCGCCAATCCGTACATGGGCGCCGACTCGGTGGCGCCCTTTGCGGCCCGGACCGATCGCGGCGTCTTCGTCTTGTGCCTGACGTCCAACCCGGGGGCCAGCGACTTCCAGACCAGTCCCCTGGGAGGCGTTCCCTTGTTCGAGCAGGTGGTCGCCAGGGTG
>CAZPXM010000043.1:13349-25262 GCA_964591015.1 uncultured Gemmatimonadaceae bacterium | reverse complement strand
TGCCGAGGACACGGCTTGCCATCGAGAAACGCCAAGAGGTACGCCTAGGATGCCGAGAGGGAGAGGTCGCGCTCGAGCGTGGCCAGCGACTGGGCGAAGGCCGAGTTGGCCATGCGTTTCGCCTCAACAGAATGCAGGGCATGCAGCACTGTGCTGTGATCTCTGTTGCCGAAGTGAAGCCCGATTGCCTTCAGGGACTGCGTAGTGAGCCTTTTGGACAGGTACATCGCGACCTGACGAGCGTTGGCTACGGACTGCCTACGCGTCTTGCTGAGCAATTGCTCCACAGTGACGCCATAGTGCTCACCGACGCGTTTCTGGATCAGCTCGACCGTGAGCCCTGCTGCCTCGGGAGGCATTCGTTCGCGAATGACTTGCCGCGCCGCCTCGACGGATAGCTCCACTCTGTTGACGGAGCAGTAGGCGAGCAGGTGAACCAGCGCCCCCTCCAGCTCGCGAATGTTCGAGCTGATGTAGCTACCAACGAACGCAGCCACATCATTGGGCAGCTGAATACCGCTGACCTCAGCCTTCTGATGGAGGATGGCGATCCGTGTCTCCAGATCGGGTGGCTCGATGGGCGTCACGAGGCCCCACTGGAACCGCGAGACGAGTCGCTCCTCCATTCCGACCAGCCTACCTGGTGGGCTGTCGCAGCTCATGACGATCTGGCGGCCGCTCTGGTGCAAGGCGTTGAACGTATGAAAGAACTCGTTCTGAGTTGACTCGCCTTTCAGGATGAACTGGATGTCGTCGATGAGGAGTATATCAGGGCTGCGGTAGAGCCTGCGGAACTCTGCCGTTCGTTGCGTCTTCAGAGACTCGATGAAGTCGCTCATGAACTTCTCGGAGGGTACAAAAGCAACACGCTTCGCACAGCCGTGCCGAAGAGCATAGTGGGCGATCGCCTGCAGCAGATGCGTCTTGCCAAGGCCTACCCCACCGTAGATGACCAGCGGATTGTACTGCGTCTTGCCGGGCGACTGCGCCACCGCCAATGCCGCTGCGTGGGCAAAGCGGTTGCCCTCGCCGATCACGAAAGTTTCAAAGGTGTAGCGCGCATTCAGCGAGGGAAATACACTCTCGCACAGAGAGGTAGTTTGCGGCTCTGCAGAGAGCGGCGCCGTCTGTCGCGAATCACAGGGGGCCGAACTGGCTACGAGCGCGTCCGCGCGCGTATCGACGCTCAGAGGTGAAGGCGGGGCCGCGTCAGTCTGCGCCACCACGAATGAAACGGCAGGAGCCTGCCCAGTGACCGTGCGGAGAACTTGGCGCAGGACGTCAAGGTAGCGAGTCTCCAGCCACTCCGCGAAGTACGAACTCGGGACCTCCAAGACCACCCCATCCGGGCCTAGGCGTCGGGCGCGCGTCGGGCGGAACCATGTGTTGAACGTCTGCGGACGGAGGCGCTGCTCGAGCAGCAGCAGGCATTGCGCCCAGAGGTCGCTGGAGTCCTGGGTCATTGCGCTTGAAGGGATGATAGGCCAGCGGAAACTACGAAGGCGGCAGGCGAGCGTCAAGCAACGAGGGCCTCTGCCGATCCAGCCTACCCGGGGAGTCGCACCTCGGCGCCATTGACGCGCCCGTCGTAGGGGGGTATGTTAAATGATCACCGCCGGTCTGGACGAATGCTCCACGGTCGAGTTCGTGGCGTGCTCACGACACGCCCTGTCTGCGAGGAGTCTGCAACGTGAAGAGGACCTACCAGCCAAGCAACAGGAAGCGCAGGAACAAGCACGGCTTCCGCAGGCGAATGAGCAGCACAGGCGGGCGTGAGGTTCTGAGCCGTCGCCGTCGCAGAGGACGCAGACGGTTGGTCAGCTGCTAGCGGGGCTGGCAGTGGTCGGTAACGACAGGCCTGCAGAGCGCGTCGCCTGGGTTCGTGGAAGCCTGCTTTGGGCGAAGCGCAGCGCATCCGACCCCGGTGTTACCGCAGTGGTGCGGCGCCGACTAGGGAATGCTGTCGCCCGCAACCGCATCAAGCGCCGATTGCGGCGGATCGCCGCTACGTCACCCCTCGAATCAGTGGGTATAGTGCTTCTGCCGCAGAAGGCGGCGATGTCGGCGGTGTACTCTGACCTGATGGCCGAGTACGAGCGCTTGCTGACGCAGCTGGCAGCCCAGGATCCTCAGTGAGATCTGTGCCCATAGCCTTGGTTCGGGGCTACCAACTCCTGCTGTCGCCGTTCCTGCCAGCGTCTTGCCGGTTCGAGCCCAGCTGTTCGGAGTACGCAATTGAGGCCCTCCGGCGCTTCGGCGTCGTGCGGGGTGGGTGGTGTTCCTTCAAGCGCGTGCTTCGTTGCCATCCGTGGGGTGGGTGTGGACGCGACCCCGTCCCCCCGGAGTTGTAGTTAGCGCCAGCGCAGGCCGCGTCAGGCCAGAAGCGGCTGTCGTCTGGCCAAGTGTATCTCACGATCCTGCAGCAGCGCCAGCGACTCGCTTGCTGTCAGGGAGACTGGCGCATCCTGCTCCGCGCACGCTCGCTGCGACGCCCGAGGAACGGCATCACCATGGAAGACAGACGGACCCTGGCGGCGTTCCTGGCCATCGGGGTGATCCTCCTCGTACTGCCGTACTACTACGAGTGGCTTGGGCTTGGTGGGCAACATGCTGTCTCGCCAGAAGCGGCTGACCGTGCTGTAGAGCGGGACACAGAGGCGGCATCCACGGGCAGCGGCCCCCCCGGTGAGGCCGGCAGTAACGCCTCGCAGCGGGAAGCTCTTCGGGGCGCGTTAGCTCCGATGGAGGCCCACCCCTTTGCCGAACGCAAGATCATTGTCGAGACACCTCTGCAGCGGCTCTCTTTCTCGACTCGCGGAGGCACGCTGACCGGATGCGAGCTGCTTGAGTACGCACGGGTTGATGGCTCGCCGGTCGAACTGCTGCCAACAGGGGGGCGGGGTCTACTGGTTGGCCTGAAGCAGGGTACCGACGCGACAGCAGGTCTGGAGAACGTGGAGTTTGTGCCGAGCGCCGATCGCCTTGAGGTGCAGCGTGGCCAAGAGGCGGTCCTGCGGCTGCGTGCTAACCTCGGTTCCGGGGCAGTGGTGGACAAGACGCTTCGCTTCAGCGGCGATCGCTATGGGTTCTGGCTGACGGTCGACTGCTCAGGCCTTGAGCCAGACACTGAGATAGTCCTCGGCTGGGACGGCGCGGTTGCGATCACGGAAGAGGAGGCATCTGCGGATCTGCGCGAGGCTCGTCTGCTTGCTATGCTCGGCGGCTCGGTTACGAAGCTCCGTGCCAGCGGCACCGACCGCGAGAAAGAGTGGGAGGAAAGGGGCGCAGTGCAGTGGGTCGGTGCGCGCGGCAAGTACTTCCTAATTGCGCTGGCTCCCGGTGGGGAGTCGGCTCGGACCACTGTGCGCCTGCGGGCAGCGGGGCGTGGCAAGGGCGTTCTCCCAGCCTACGCGTTCGAGTTGCGAGGGAGGCCGAGCGGCACAGGCCGCTGGGAGAGCCTGGTGTACCTCGGCCCCCTCGAATACAGGGGCCTTGCAGGGTACGGCGCTGAGCTCGAGCGAGCTATCGACTTCGGCTGGCCGGTGGTGCGCCAGATCAGTTGGCTGCTTCTCGTCGTTTTCAGATGGACCTACCGTCTGGTACCCAACTACGGCTGGATTATCGTCCTGTTCGGGGTGGCCATCAAGATTGTGTTGTACCCTCTGACGCACAAGACGTATGAGTCCAGCGCCAGGATGCAGGAGCTACAGCCCGAACTGGAGGTCCTCAGAGAAAAGTACGCAAACGACCAACAGCGACTCAGCAAGGAGACGATGCGGCTTTACAGGGACAAGGGCGTGAATCCCCTGGGAGGGTGCCTGCCGATGCTGCTGCAGATGCCTGTCTTCTTCGCGCTCTACAACCTGCTGGGGCGCACCATCGAACTGCGGCAGGCCCCCTTCGTTCTGTGGATCCGCGACCTGTCGGTTCCGGACAGCTTGATGGTGGCGGGCGTCGAGATACATGTGCTGCCGATCCTCATGGGGGCCTCAATGCTCGTTCAGCAGAAGATGACCATGAAAGATCCGAAGCAAGCGATGCTGGTGTACCTGATGCCTGCGATGATGGTGTTCATCTTCTGGTCGATGAGTTCGGGTCTTGTGCTCTACTGGAGCGTTTTCAATGTGTTGAGTATAGCGCAGCAAGCTGCCGTGAGTCGACTGGGTCCGGCCTACGTCGGCCAAGAGAGACGGCGAGGGCGCTGAAGATCGGTTGTGAGTAGGGGTTCCGGGGTGCCAAGCGATGACACGATAGTGGCGCTGGCGACACCGCGCGGCGAGAGCGCTGTGGCCCTGGTGCGTCTCAGCGGAGTCGGGGCCATAGGGATTGCGACGAAGCTCTTTCGCGGACCGCGAGGTTGGGAGAGATCCAGCCGGCGGGTCGCTTTGGGGCGGGTGATAGTACGCGGCAGGGAGATCGATTCGGGGCTGGCATGGGTCATGCGAGCCCCGAATTCGTACACAGGCGAGGATGTGGTAGAGATCTCGTGCCATGGAAGCATGGCTGTGGTAGAGGAGGTAGTGCATCAAGCGTTGAGCCTAGGGGCACGCGTTGCGGAACGCGGTGAGTTCACTCGACGCGCCTTCATGAACGGGAAGCTGGATCTGCTCCAAGTGGAGGCAGTCCTCGCCCTGATCCGCGCCGGCGGCAGGTCGGGCGCCCTGGCAGCTCACGCAGCGCTGTCTGGCAGGCTGTCGGAAAGGGTTCGCCAGCTTGGCAGTCGAATCACGGCAGCCCGGGCCCAACTGGAGGTGACCCTCGATTTCCCTGACGAGCTGCAACCTGCACGGGAGCGCGTCAATCTTGTGGGCGAGCTCGGCGACGCCGCTGAGGAGGCAGAGCTGCTTGCGGCAAGCTACGAAGCGACGCGTCGCCGCGACTGCGGCGCCCAGGTGGTGCTGGTTGGACGACCCAATGTAGGGAAATCGACGCTTCTGAACGCCCTCCTGGGGGAAGATCGCGCGATCGTTGCTGGGACACCTGGCACGACTCGCGATCTGGTGGAAGGGCGTGTCTGGTGGGATGGAGAACTCGTTCGCCTCATCGACACGGCAGGCATCCGAGACGGAGGCGACGAAGCCGAGATGCAGGGCGTCAGGCGAGCCATGGAAGCCGCAGGCGAGGCGGCGGTGGCAGTGCTTGTGGTCGAGGGCTGCCGGGATTGGACAGAAGAGGACACAGCGCTGGTGCAGCATGTCAGGGCAGAGCGCATGGTCGTGGCGGTGAGCAAGATTGACCTTGCGAAGAAGCTCAGAGTCCCGCCGTGGGTACGGGTTCCTCAGGTCGAGGTCTCTGGCCTCACCGGCGAAGGAGTGGCGCGCCTGGCCAGCATTGTCAGGAACCTGCTTCCGACCCCAAGCTGGGAGCCGAGAGGCGAGCTCCTGCACGGGCGGCAGCAGCGGTGCATGATGGAAGTGGCGGAAGCGCTGCGGCGCGCCAGTGGTGGTCTGAGCGCAAGAAGTGCCTTGGAGTGCTGTGCCGCAGATCTGGTCGATGCGGAGCGAGCCATTGACGAGCTGCTGGGAGTCCGGGTGGGTGAGGATGTGCTCGACTGCATTTTCCGGGAGTTCTGCATAGGGAAGTAACCCCAGACCGCTCAGGGGTCGGCTCCGGTGCCTCTGCGCAAGAGGGCGTTGCCCCTGGGCTGGCAGTCTGCTCCTGCCGGTGTCGCCAGGAGCGCGATCACAGGCCCATCGCTGTGCGGCTGCGTCAGCAGGCTGCTCGGTAGTGAGTGGCGGCAACGAACGCGCGGCTCGCATTCGCTCGGGCTGGACCTGGGGTCGGAGCGGAGCGGTGGTTCAGGTGCTGGGCGAGGGCGAGACCGCAGTCTAGGCTCGCCAGCGGCGGCGGAGCCCGACCGCGAGGGACTCACCGCGGGGTGATGACTTCGGCCTTGGGGGATAGGATTCCGCTGCGGGCGGCATCTGAGTGGGAACAGAGCCACAAGAGGCGAGAATGTGGGTGGCGGTCCAGTGGCCCGCTGTTTCACGTGGAAAAGGTGGGCCGGTGCGCGTGTGTCTGAGTGCGCTCTGTGCTGTTCGGCGACCACTGACGCAGGTCAGTTGCCTTGCCGGCGGAGGACGAGTAGGTCAGTGTCGTGCGCTGAGTGAGCGGGCAGCAGCCGGCAGCGGAGTGCGGGTGAAGACTGCAGAGCGCATGGCAAGCTGGGGGCTCGGAGACATGCTGGAGAGGGACCACGACGCCCGGCGGTGCGCCGTCGCACAGCCTGGCCATGCATAGGCTCTGGTCGCTGAGAGTCTGGTGGCTGCGCTTCGGGACCCGGCACCAGCAGATCCATCTGGCCCCAACCCAGGAGTCCCCAGCGAGGAGTGGCGCCACGAAGGCCGGCCACGATAGACCCCGGCCCTGCCCCGGAACGGCTGCCGCCCGTCGAGCACCCCGGCCAGTTCGTGGCGAGGAAGGCGAGCAACGCCCGCAGCATCCGTCTCGAGCACAGACTGCGCTTGCCTGCCAACCGCCTGGACCAGCACCCGGTCGGCTTGGCGGGAATCGACGACGGCATCTGGCCAATCTACTTGTGTCACGTGCTGTTGGTCATGGTCAACGAACGCGATAGGGTCGTCCGCGGGTGACCGGATCAGCCACCGCCACATGTGTCTTGCGTCATCCTGTCTGCACACGCGGTTCCACATGGAACGACTGCACCCGACACTGTCGCCCGAACTGGAGCGTGACCTCGACCGGGCTGCCGCGTACCCAGAGATGGCGCAGCACGCGGCGTTGCTGCGGGACCACCTGCGTTCATACGCGGCCCTCCTGAGTTCATGGGCCACGAGGGTGAACCTCGTATCACGAGCCGACTGCACACGGCTGGGAACTCACCACTTCCTGCCCTCGCTCAGTGCCTGCTCGATCATCAATGCCCTGCCACACCGGACAGTAGTGGACCTTGGCTCTGGAGCGGGCCTTCCCGGCATCCCACTTTCGCTGGCGCTGCAGGACAGCGAGTTCTTCCTTGTGGAAAGTCGCCGTCGGCGCGCCACCTTTCTGCGGCACGCGATCCGTTCACTTGGGTTGAAGAATGCGTGCACGGTTGAGCGGAGGTTCGAAGACTGGTTACCACCGGTTCCGATCGACTGCATTGTCGTCCGCGGTGTCTCCCTGACGGTTCAGCTCTTGGAGTCTGCAGCCAAGGTGCTTTCTCCCCACGGTTGCCTTATCAGCTATCACGCCGGCGTCGGGCCAACCGGGGCGGGCCGTTGCCGCTTGGTGTGGGCCTTCTCTACGACCAGCCGCCTGCGGCTGGCGGTTCTTCGGCCGCAGCTCTGGCTGCCATGCTGCTGAGGCCATTGCCGCCGGGATGACTTGCTGGCGGCAACGGTGCGGCCATATATTCGCTCCTGTGGCTCACGACCGCTCGGCTGCGGCGACCCCCCCCCGGGCGGGTCTCCGTCATCGCACCTCAGGTAGACGATGCCAGGGGCTGTGCGCAGGCGCCGCGTGGGGAGCGTGGCGTGTTCGGACAAGTCGAGTTCCGGGCGGTGGGTGAGTCACCAGCATGAAGCAGTCTGCTGCCAGGCATGCGCGATCTGCATCTGGTGCCGAGCGGCGCAGGCCGGTCGTGCGCGTGCTACGAGGGTTTTCGCGTGCTGGACAAGTACCTGAAGGCCGCGGTCCTGTCAGCTCTTCGCCCCCTTGCAGGGCTGCTGATAAGGCTTGGTCTGTCGCCGGACTTCTTGACGCTGGCGGGGCTGCTGACAAACCTGGTCGCTACCGCGGCGTTTGGCATGGGCAGACTGCGGTGGGGAGCCGTGATCATGCTTGCGGCCGGCATATGCGATATCCTGGATGGTCAGGTGGCTCGGGAAGGGCGGAAGGAGACCAAGTTCGGGGCGCTTTTGGACTCAACGACTGATCGCTACTCCGAGATCTTCATCTACTTTGGCATTGGTGCCTACTTCATCAGGATGGGCGACTGGGGTCCAAGTGGCGTGCTGTTCTTCGCTCTGTGCGGGTCCCTGATGGTCAGCTACGTGCGGGCGCGCGCCGAGGGCCTGGGCGAGGAATGCAAGGTGGGCTTCATGCAGCGTCCCGAGCGTATCGTCGCGCTGGCTCTCGGTGGTATTGTTGGCCGTCGCAGCCTGATCTTTGCCCTCGTGCTCTTGGCGGTGACCACTAACCTGACAGTGCTCGAACGTCTTGCTTACATCCGCAACAAGCTGAAATCGCGGCCAGGGCCGACGACGCTCCAGGGGTCCCCTTAGCGGTCCGTCTCGGAGCACGCGGCCCCGATTGCCCAACACCCGCCGCAGCCGGCGGGCCCCCGCACTGAGGCCGCCCCATGGTCGGCATCCCGAGCGCTTCGGTCTCGTGGGAGCAGCACTGCGACACCGGCCATCGGTCGCCCGGAGCAGTCATGCTTCGCAAGCAAGTGCGACGGCTACCGGTGCTCCTTGACGACGATGGCACGGTCGCGCCACTCATGCGTCCGGTCGTGAGATTCGTAGCTGCGCATCGGAATGCAGGAGAAAGTGGCTGGTCTGCGAGGTGGGTTCGGATGTCGCCGACTGGCAGGCTTTGGAGACAGCCGCCGGAAGCGGGCGCCCATGGTCGAGGGTGGTCTCGCTGGGGGGAGCACTGATAGCGGAGAGGGGTACTAGTTGCGGGCCAGTGGAATATCGCCGGCGCGAGAACCGACATGCCACGCATGCCACGGGCATACTTCATCGTCTTCGAGGGCATTGACGGCAGCGGTACCACGACTCAGGCCGCCCTGCTCGCGAAGCATCTGCGGGATCTCGGCCATGAGGTAACCGAGACTCGGGAACCAGGTGGAACGCCCATAGGTGAGAGAATACGGGACCTGCTGCTGGATCCCGCAGTGTCGCTGGCCGACGCCGCCGAGATGCTGCTGTACGCTGCTGCCAGAGCGCAGCATGTTGCCGAGCTCATCCGCCCGGCGCTGCAGCGCGGCGTCAGCGTGATCTGCGATCGGTTTCTCGACTCGTCGCTGGCCTACCAAGGCCACGGCAGGAATCTGGGAGCGGGCCTGGTGCGAGTCGTCAACGTGCCTGCGGTTGGCGACTGCACCCCTGATCTTGTCGTGTTTCTCGACGTACCGCCGGAGATCGCCTCACGACGGTTGCAGTCCCGCGGCGGCGCTCCAGACCGGATCGAGCGAGCCGGCAAGGCGCTGCAGGCCAAGGTGGCGGCCGCGTATCGCGAGCTGGCCCGTGAGCGTGCCAACGCTGCCTTGGTCGTCGATGGCGCCCAGACAGCGGAGCGGGTCTCCGAGGATGTCTGGCGCCACGTGACCTCGCTGTGGCCAGAGATTGCCCAGCGACGTGCTGGCCCACACTCGTGCGGCCCATGACGGTCAGGCATGACGAGCGATGAGCGGGCTGGCTAAGCTTACTGCTGTCGCCACCGTGGTTGTGCAGCTGGCTGTTGCACCCGCGCGGGGCGCGACCGACGATCCCTACGCTGATCTGAGCCAGAGCTGGGACCGATTCGCTGCGGTCTACGGCAGGGTTGTGCAGGACTACTATACCGAGGTCTCCCCTGACACGCTGATGCTGGGGGCGATCGAGGGCATGCTCGCGCGCCTCGACGCCTACAGCCAGTACTTTGATCGTCAAAGGCTGCGGCAACTTCGCGAGGATACTGCCGGGCGATTCGCCGGCCTGGGTATAACAGTGTCCCGCGTGGAAGGCTATCCGGTCGTGGTCGCCCCCATGGCAGGCACCCCGGCCGAGAGGGCCGGCCTGACGACCGGCGACCAGATCGTCGCGATCGAGGGACTGGACACCCGCAGCATGCCACTGGACGATGTCGTCGATCATCTGCGTGGCGAGCCCGGAACCGAAGTCACGATCACGATTCGTCGCCCCGGGGTGTCCGCACAGGCGCGCCAGGTAACCGTTCGGCGCGAACTCGTCAACGTCCCCAGCGTCGCTCTGGTTGATCAGTTCAAGCCTGGAATCGGCTACATAGGAATGCGCCAGACGCGGTTCTCGGAAGGCACCGCCGCCGAAGTTGCCGACGCCCTGGAACGACTGCTCGCAGACAATGTGAACGCCCTGATCCTTGACTTGCGGGGCAACCCGGGTGGATTGCTGGCTCAGGCTACCCAAGTGGCGGAGCTATTCCTGCCACGGGGCGCCCCGATCGTGTCGGTGCGCGAGCGCAACGACCGTCGGGCGGAGCTGCGCCGATCACAGCGCAAGCCGCTGGCAGGGGAGCTGCCGCTGGCAGTTCTGATCGATGGGGGCAGTGCCAGCGCCGCGGAGATCGTCGCCGGTGCAATACAGGACAACGACCGTGGCGTCATTGTCGGCGCTACATCCTTTGGAAAGGGGTCCGTCCAGACGATCTTCGAGCTGCACGAAGGAGGCAACAGCGCCCTGAAGCTGACCACCGCCAGGTACTACACGCCCAGCGGTCGCAGCATCCATCGAGATGCGGGCGACGAGGCGGGCTCTGAGCTGCTGGTGTTGCGCGTGGGGGATCGGCGCCTGCCTCTGCGCGGGCTGTTTCAGGCACTGGCAGGTGCCAGCAGCGGAGAAGACGCCAGTGACCGGCTCCTGGCGCGCTTCGACCTGAATCACGACGAGGCGAACGAGATCCTTGGCACGAGTCTGGAGGAGCTTCTCCGGAAAGCAGTCGTTGACGATGCCGCGGCCGACGACTCGCTGGCACCGCAAAGACCGCATGGTCGGTATGTCACGCGTGCCGGGCGTCTCGTGTACGGGGGAGGGGGGATCACTCCTGACGTGCTTGTTTCGCAGCCTGTGGTCGCTGAGTATGTCGCAGAACTCCAGCGCCGCGGTCTGCTGTTCGCCGCGGTCGTGGAGCACGTCGCCAGTGATTCAGTCCGCATGGCCGCGCTGACGGGCGAGGCCCTGGACGAGGAGTTGCTCCGTGCGCTCAAGGCCTACCTTCAGCGCTGTCCTGACGCGCCTCGCTTCGAGGACGAGCCGCTTCGCGCTCTGCGAGCAGTGCGGCAGTCCCTGGAGTCTGTGGGACTGCTGGGGCCTCTGGAGCAGGTGCTCGCACAGATCGAGGCCAGGATCGTGGCGGCGGGCTCCAGCGGCGACCCGCCGGAGCGCGTCCGTGAGCAGTTGTTGCATTACCTTCGGTCTCACGCGGCCTTGCGCCTGCGGGGACGGGCTGCCGAACTGCGAGCGTCGCTGGAGGGCGACCCCTGCGTGCAGCGCGCCATCGAGGTGCTGGCCGACAGAGAGGCATATCGGAGCGTTCTGGCCGTCGCGGGCCCGTGAGCCACAGTCGAGCCTGCAGGCCGCCCGCTGAGGCCCCGGGCGTCCCGGTGTGCTGAAGGAGAACGAATCGCGGCGTGACCCGAACGTCACGTGTCAGTGCGAACGCTGGATCCGCGAAGCCCGCCGTCGAGGCTCCCTGGCTGGGTCGCAAGAGTACCTGGGTGAGTAGCTGGTCGCTGCGTGGCGTAGCTGCAGCCCCCAAGGGCGTATGGCCAACCTGTCACACTGCGCGCTCATTGCTGCGGCCGGAGCAGGGAGTTGCAGGAAGCTCCGTTGCCCCGCTGTTGGCGGCGCGATTGGGGTCGGGCGGACTGCGCCCAAGGCGCTGCGGCGTGCCAACGGTGTGCTCTTCGAGCGCCTCGGATTCGTGGGAGCAGTACTGCGACACCGGCCATCGGTCGCCCGGAGCAGTCATGCTCCGCAGTTCCTGCCCGTGGTGCATCAGGTGCAGCTGCCGGCCGGGCTCGGCGGAGCAGCGGAGCAGCGACGGCTGGTGGGGTGGCGAGACGTTGCCCTGCTGCTCGGGTGCCGTGTCCTCGCTGGCTGCATGGAAAGGCAGGCGCTTCAGGAGGGCGACTGGAGTGTAGACAAGCTTGAGTGCGCCTGCGCACCAGCCGTATGGAAAGGCAGGCGCTTCAGGAGGGCGACTGGAGTGTAGACAAGCTTGAGTGCG
>CAZPXM010000043.1:0-13249 GCA_964591015.1 uncultured Gemmatimonadaceae bacterium | reverse complement strand
ATGGAAAGGCAGGCGCTTCAGGAGGGCGACTGGAGTGTAGACAAGCTTGAGTGCGCCTGCGCACCAGCCGTGCGCGGGGGGCTTCTCCGGGCCCGGCTGGCTCAGGTGCTGGCACGCATACTCTCGCTGGTGGTTCCTCATGCCTGGCGTCCCACAGTCTGCAAGGTCGAGGTGCTGGTTTGTGACCATGCCTGGCAAGCGCAACTGGCTCCAGAGCCGCAACTGGCTCCAGAGCCGCGGTTCGGTGCAGCGGTTGGCCATGTGGTCCGGCGGAGCGTGGTGGCTGGCAATCGCGGACAGCGGGACACCGCGTCGCCCGCCTCATGCATCTCCTGCTCTGGGGAGTAGCCAGGCCAGGATGGTGCCAAGAGACAGATGGGAATGGGCAGCATGAAGACAGAGATATTCATCAACGAAGGGACTCATGAATCGCGCATCGCGATCGTCGAGGACGGACAGCTGGCGGAGATCTGGGTTGAGCGACCTGAGAACGAGCGGATGGTTGGCGACATCTACAAAGGTGTGGTCACTGCGGTCCTCCCCGGCCTGCAGGCGGCATTTCTGGACATTGGCCACGAGCGGACGGCGTTCCTGCAGGTCCGCGACATGATCGAGGCCGACACCGGCGAGGACGAAGGGGGGCACAACGGCCGCCGCGGCCGGCACTACCCGCCGATACAGACTCTCATCAGAAGAGGCGAGGAGACCTTGGTCCAGGTCTCCAAGGAGCCGATCGGCACCAAGGGAGCGCGAGTGACCACACAGCTGTCGCTTCCGGGGCGATTCGTCGTGCTGGTACCGGGAGGAGACTGGATCGGCGTATCTCGCAAGATCACCAGCTGGAGCGAACGCCGGCGTCTGCGCGACCTGCTCACGGACCTTCGCCCCCCTGGCCACGCAGTGATCGCACGGACTGAGGGCCGCAACCAGAAGGAGAAGGAATTCCGAAGGGACCTGCGCGAGCTTGTCAAGAGCTACGCCCGTCTGCTGCGGGTGGCGAAGAAGCTGCCAGCGCCAGCGCTGGTTCACAAGGAGCTGCCGATCACCTCCAGCGTTATCCGTGACTTATTCACCGAGAACATCAGCCGGCTGGTCGTCGACGACAAGGAGCGGTACCGGGAAATCCTCTCCTACGTACGCACGGTGTCGCCCGAGTTGCGTGACCGAGTCGAGTACTACAAGGAGCGACGGCCGATCTTTGACGCGTTCCAAATCGAGGATGAGCTCGAGAAGGCGAACAACCGGACTGTGTGGATGCCCTGTGGCGGAGCCCTGGTCTTCGACCATGCCGAGGCCGGCACCTTCATCGACGTGAACTCCGCGCGCTATGTGGGTTCGGACGACCACGAGGCGAACAATCTGAACACCAACCTGGAGGCAGCTAAGGAGATCTGCCGGCAGTTGCGGCTCCGGGACATCGGTGGGATCATCGTGATCGATTTCATCGACATGAACGACGAGCGCAACCGGCGCAAGGTGCTGGAACGGCTGATCGACGAAACCAAGAAGGACCGAGCAAGGATCACGGTCGGTGCCCAGGTGAGCGAGTTCGGCCTCGTGGAGATGACTCGGCAGCGGGTGAGGCCGAACCTTCTACACACGCATACCGAACCCTGTCCAACCTGCAGTGGGACCGGGCGAGTCATGGCGCCAGACACCACCGTGACGAGGATAGAGCGTTGGCTGCAGCGTTCGTTCGCGGCCACGAAGGAGCGGCGGTACGTCCTGCGCGTTCATCCGGAGGTCGCCAGGTATTTCACGGAGAGGCGCGCGGAGCGCCTCAGGTCGCTGCGCTCTGCGACCAAGGCTCGGCTATCGGTGTGTGAGGACGAGTCGCTGTCGCCGCAAGACTACCGTCTGTTCTCGCTGCGTCGGAACCTGGACGTGACAGCCGAGTTCAGGGTTTGACAGCCAGAGAGCCGGCCGCTATCTTGAAACGCCTCAAAGCCGATTCGGCGCGCAACTGGCCGCGGGAGATCGTCATGTACGCAGTGGTTAGGATCGCCGGGCAGCAGATTCACGCTGAGCCTGGCAAGCGAGTGCGTGTGCCGCGCCTGGCCGCGGAGGCAGGTGGGAAGCAGGAGTTCGCGGACGTGTTGCTGATCGCGACTGAGGACGGGCACACGCGCGTAGGTATGCCGACGGTTGAGGGCGCCGCCGTCAGGGCCACAGTGGTTGGCCATGGGCGTGGTCCAAAGGTAGTGGTCTTCAAGATGAAACGTCGAAAGGGCTATCGTCGCCGCGCAGGCCATCGCCAGGACTACACCGAGATCGCCATCGACGAAATCGTAGTGCCCAATTAGCGACCGCCACAGCTAGTCTGGATGGTCGTGCCGCGGGAGAACTGACTGCATGGCACACAAGAAAGGTGTGGGGAGTTCGCGCAACGGCCGCGACAGTAGGTCACAGCGGCTGGGCGTGAAGCGATTCGGCGGCCAGCGCGTGCAGGCGGGCACGATCCTGGTGCGTCAACGGGGCACGCGCATCCACCCAGGCACCAACGTGCTCAGGGGCGGCGATGACACGTTGTTCGCTGGCGTGGCGGGAACCGTGCGCTATCAGCGGCGCGGTCGCCAGCGCACTTGCGTGTCTGTCGACGCGCACGAATGAGGATGGCGTGGGCCCAGGAAGTGCGAAGGACGGTGCGACGCTCTTGCCACGCCGTCACACGAGTCGCGTTTTCTCGAGATACCCCCGGGTACGGCTCGCCCACAGCAGGTAATCCAGCACGGCTTCTGGGAGCCGCCACGAGTCGAGAAGCCTGCTGGCCAGCCTGACCGGCCAGTAGACGGCGTTGCTGAGTGCAAGGCGCATCGCAGCCGCACGCCAACTTCGGCGCTGGTCCAGGAAGCCAAGCCGCAGTACCCCCCGCAGCTCTGGATGCGTGTCCACCAGCAGTGGCAGCGAGTGAACGCCGTAGACACGCATGAGATCGCACGTGGCCTCGAGGCTGCGGCAGCGGTGGTGCAGTGTGTGTGCCCCTTCAGCGTAGGCGAAGCGCGCACCCAGGCAATGGAGCCGATAGCCCAGTTCAAGATCTTCGCCGCCGTACCTGCGGAACCGGGAGTCGAAGCATCCAGCCGCGAGCAAGAGGGCTCGCCGAACCGATGCATTGCCTGTGGAGAAGCAGTTGAACGGGACAGGGGACCCTGGCGGCAGGCGGTGCACCCCGCGACCTTCCAGGTAGCGCGCGAGGGCGGTTCGGCGCACGTCTGGTCCAAAGCGGACATCGCCAACCGCCACGCACCGGTCGGTGTCCCGGTGAGCGGCAGCATGCGCCTGCAGCAGGTCGGGCGCGGCGGTCATGTCGCTGTCGATGAACACTATCAACTCCCCTGAGGCACCGGCAATCCCGGTATTGCGCGCCTGCGCGCGACCCGCGTTCTGGCTGTGACGAAGAAGCCGGACGGTGACGGCGGGGACGATGTGCGCGATATCAGCACAGACGGGCTCGGGCGAGCCGTCGTCGACCACAACCACCTCCACCCGTGACTTGGGGTAGCGCTGCTGGCCCAGGCTGGCAAGGAGCCGGTGAAGTCGGTCGTGCTCTGCGTAGGCGGGCACCACCACGCTGATGTCCGGTAGCTGGCTGTCTCCTTCCATCTCTACAGCCCCTCATAGAGGGCCAGCAACCGTGGCGCCTCCCTCTCCCAGTTGAGCACAGACGCAGCCCGCAGCGCCGCCTCGCTGTAGGATTGCCGCCGAGGCTGGTCCTCCACCAAGAGGCGCACCGCCTCGCCGATCGCGGCGGGGTCGTTCGGCGCCACCAGGGCTCCGCTGGGACCTTGCCGAAGTACTGCCGCGATCTCCGGGAAATCGCTGCCGACGACGGGCAGGCCCGCCATGAGGTACTCGAAGAGCTTGTTCGGCAACGAGTAGTAGGAACTCAGACCCCTGTTCTTGAAGAGGCACAGCCCGACGTCGGCCGAACAGGTGTACGCATGCAGTTGCTGGAATGGAACTCGTGCCAAGAAGCGAACTCGGTCACCCAGCTGGCGCGCCCTGACCAGACGTCGGAGCTCGGCTTCGCGTGGCCCACTGCCGACCAGCGCCAGAATTGCCTCGCCGAACCACGCGGAGGCCTCGATCAGCTCGGTCAGCCCGCTTCCGGCAAGGAATCCTCCCTGGTAGAGCGCGATGCCCGTGTGGCGGCCAAGGCCGAATTCCTGGCGCAGCAGATCGCTGGTCACCCGCGGCCGGTACGGAGGCACATTGCGCACGACCTGAACGCGCTCCAGGTCGTACCGGCGCTCCAGATGCCGGGCTATGGAGTCGCAGACCGTCAGGACGCGGTCTGCCTGGCGGATGAGCCGCCTCTCCAGGATTCCCCAGAACCAGCGAACCCAGGGTCGGCCGATTACGGACGCCTGCTCGGTGAACAGCTCATGGGAGTCGTACACCAGCATCGCACCCGCAGCTCGAGCCGCTCGTGCAGCAGGAAGGAAGGCATCCAGATCGTGGGCATGGTAGACGTTGGCCCCAGCGGCCCGCGCGACTGCCTCAGCGGCGCGCCAGAATACCGGGTACACGAGGCGCAGCGAGCGGGTTCGATCGACTGGCAGAAGGTGGACGTCGACGCCAGACCATGGGGCCAGCGGACTGGAACTGAACGCGGATGAGACGACAGTGACGCGATGGCCAGCCTGCGCGAGTGTCGTGGCTTCGCGGTACACACGGTAGTCATAGCGGATGTCCGTGAAGACAACCATGCATATGCGCAAGACCACACCTCAATGCCGAAGCGATCGCGGGCGGTGAGTCAGAGGGAGCATCGAGCTGGCGAAGCCAGGTGGCCGGCAACAACGACAGAGCGACGAAGAGTGTGGCGGCCCTCGCATCCGCAGGATGCACCGCACGCGGACACCCAGACGAAGACCCAGGGGAGGAGTCTGGGAAGCCCGCAGTCCACAGGGAGTTCGGACTTGCGACGCATCCGGGAACCGGACTCGGCGGACCGCCACACCCAGTCTTGGCGCGACTCGACGCTAGCTCAGGAGCGCCTGGCTGCCGGCTGTCTTGCCTCCGGCAGTCCGGCAGGGCTCCGGACGAGGCACGCGGCCGCGAATCTACGCACACCCATCGGCGTTGTCAACCGCGCCCCTCGACGCCGAGAATCGCGCGATCGACCGGCTGGCGCGCATGTCGGCCAAGCCGTCTGGCGTCGTCGGCTCTCCCGGCGGCAGGGCCACGTGGCCGCTGCTGACCGCGGACTCAGGTACGTCCAGCGCGCAGGTCTGGCGCTTGCGTGGCTCGCATCCGGGACCCGGCCATGCCGGCCGCCCTTCGCGGGGAACCAGGACAAGGCCTGTGCCGTCCTCTAGCGGTGGTGGGTGGCGGGGCTGGCGCCAGCACTCGGACACCAGGGAGCGCCGTCAGGGGTGGACTGCGGGCAATTCGAAGATCGGGTATCCGCGTTCCTCGAAGGCGAGCTGACCGAGGAGGAGACGCGGGATTTCCTCCAGCACGCACTGCGGTGTGTTCCGTGCGCCAGGGTGCTGGAGGGGGTGCGCCGCGTGCGCGCGGCCCTGCAGCAGCTAGCCGCGCATGGCCCTCCAGCCGGGTACCAGCTGCGTGTCGCGGCAGCGGTGCAGCAGCCGGCGGACATGGTCTCGCCGTGGCTGCGACCGCTGGCGATCGCTGCCACAGCAGTCCTGGCGGCAGCCATCCTGCTGTTCCCCCAGGTCGGCCGTCTCAGCACCTACAGCACGGCGACTCACTCGAGCTCGATCTGGGCTCGACAGGCGCAGGCCTGGGTGGATGGAGACAAGACTCGGCCGCGGTCTGTCCGGCGTGCGTCTACGTACCACCTCTCGACCAGCAAGCCACATTACTCGCAAGCGCGGCCGGTAGGGCTCTCGTACTGAGACGCCTGGCGCTGCTGCGAGTATCGTACCGTGCCTGCGCGCCGCGGTCGACTGCCGGTGCCGACCGTTGTGGAGCGAGAGTTCGCCGGTATTCGCCGGTATCTGGCCAAGACACGAGGCTCCCACACAGACCCCCGGCTTCGGTGCTCTGCTGCCGGCCAGCCGGGCCATCAGTCGCTGCCGAGCTTGAGCGCTCCGCTGGCGACAGCCTTCTCCAATCTCTGATGGAACAGCGCGTCCAGGTGAGAGGTCAGAAACCAGCCATTCTTCTGGTGGACGAAGTAGAAGAACGGCGGGTCGTTGGGAGATGGCAGAGTGCTCTCGTCGAACAGGAGGTACCCGATCTCGTCGTTGATCTCCTTCTCTTCGGCGATCTGCCTGTCCAGTTCGGCCTGGATGGCTGCCGAGTCGCGTGCGTCCCACTCAGCCTCCCAGGACTGCCGCCCCCCAGACACATGCTGGTGGAAGCTCTCGCTGTAGCAGGCCCAGAGGAGATCGCGGTCGTGCGTGCGGATCGCCGTCTGGTAGGTGCGGAAGGTGGCGGCTGGAGTGGCGAAGCGCGGGTCGTGCCTGTCGCCACAACCCAGGCTCGCCATCAGCGCTCCGGCCAGGCAGAGGATGAGCCTCCAGTCGCGGACTCCGGCAGGTGCCATCCAGACCCTCTTCGTTCGCTGCCCGCTCGTCGCGCCCATCTGTTCCGGCTGGACCGGCAGCGTCGGGTGGCGCAGAAAGGGGGACGAAGCGACTTACCTTCGCCCCCCGCACAGCAAACCTGAACTTGCAGGCTACGTCCAGTTCATTCGCGGCGCGATGCCTCCAGCGACTCTATCTCGTCGCGAAGCCTGGCAGCCTCCTCGTACTCCTCGCAGATCACTGCTCGCTGCAGCCGGCCCTGCAGCTCCGTGAGCAGGTCTGCCGGGTCCCTGCGACTCTGCGCCTGCGCACCGTCGCGATCGACTGCCGTGGCGGTTACTGCAGCAGCTTGCCTCTCGACCACTTGCGGCTCCAGCTCGTGGAAACGATCGAGGAAACGCTCCAAGTCGCCGCGACTGCTCCCAGGCTCCAGACCCGCTTCCTCGAGCAGCGCGCGGGTGACGAACACCGGCGCGCCGGTCCGCAGCGCCAGCGCCACCGCATCGCTGGGCCGGGAATCCAGCGCGCGCGCCGGTCCCTCGCCTTGCAGGACCACTTTGGCGAAGAAGACGGACTTGCACACGCTCTCGATCACGACGCGGACCACACGGACGCCTAGCTGCTTCACCATGGCAGCCAGCAAGTCGTACGAGATCGGCCGTCCGGGCTTCTCGCCCTCGAGCGGCATCTGGATGGCGGCCGCCTCGAACTCGCCGATGGCGATGGCCAGGAGCCGGGGCACCTCGGCGTGCTTCTCGCCCAGCCACAGCAGCGGCCGGTTCTCGCGCAGGTAAGGGCTCACCCGCACCACCACCATCTCGACGAGAGGACTGTCCATGTGGCGCTACCCTAGGGCTCGCCCGGCGACGCAACGGCATCCGTGACCCCCGGCCCACTCACTGCCTGTCTCCAGAGTCAAGCCGGCGGATCTGGTCCCGCAGGCGAGCCGCCTCCTCGTATTCCTCGCGCGCTACCGCCTGGTCCAGGCGCGACCGCAGCGACTCCAGGGAGCTGGCTGGTGCAGCAGCCGCTCCACCCCTCGGCTCGGTAGCTGCAGCGGGCGTGGGGGTGGCCACCTTCCTGGCCGGCGCTCTCCGCGCAGCAGCAGGTCTCTGCGCCGGCTGACTGCCAGCATCACCCACATCCTCCGGCCGCACGAAGCCGGCTGCCTTCAACACCTCCTGCGCAGCGTAGATGGGTGCCCCCACGCGCAAGGCCAAGGCGATGGCGTCGCTGGGGCGCGAGTCGAGCACCGACGCGGCCCCCGAGGCGCTGCGAAGGTGGACCTGTGCATAGTAGGTGCCATCGCGCAGGTCCGTCACCTCTACCCTCTCGATGGAAGCGCCGACCGCCTGCAGGATGGCCTGCGCCAGATCGTAGCTGATCGGCCGGGCTGGTTGGTGCTCGGCCTGCGCCATGGCGATGGCCGCTGCCTCGAAGCGACCGATCACGATGGGCAAGTAGGCACTGCCATCCACCTGCTTGAGCACCACCTGCGGGTAGGCGGACTTGCTGCTGCTGTACACCCCGCTGACTTCCATCAAGACCATGTGGCCGGTACCCCGCGCAAGAGCGCCATCGGACGCGTTGAGCAGCCTCTGCGGCCAGGCAACGGTGAATATAACAACCCCGGAAAATCGGTGTCAACTAACGGCTGACGCTTGTCTTCGCGCCGTCTGCGTCCTCTGTCTGACCAGCCTGCGCGCATCCCGCCGTCAGGTGTTCGATGCGGCGCCGGAGGCGTCGCTCGCGGCGCCACAGCAGGCCGAGAAACCCCCCCAGCAGAAGCCAGGCAGCGCCGAACGCCATCGCCAGGTACTCCATGTTCTCGCACCCGCTAGATTGCATCGGTCGCGGCTCCTTCCAGCGCCTCGGCCGTGTCAGCGCTCTCTTCGAGGCCTGCCACCCGATCGGCCAGCTGCTGCAGCCGGACGCCGATGTCCAGCAGACAGACGAACAAGAGCGCGGAAGCGACTGTGCTCACACCCAGCGCCAGGCGCATGCGCGGTTCCAGCTGTACATGCTGCGGATGCAGCTGCTGCGAGGCGGCCCACAGGCGCGCCGAGAAGTACACGGCGGGGATATTCGCGAAGGCGAAGATGCCGAACACCGCTGCTGCCCGCTGGCAGCCGTCGGTTCTGCCACCATAGTGGCGCAGCATCAGGTACGCAGCGTACGTGGCGCACAGGATCAGCATCGCCGTCAGCCGCGGTTCCCAGCGCCAGTACGTGCCCCAGATCGGCTTGGCCCACAAGGGGCCCGAGACCAGGACGACGGTGCTGAAGAGCACGCCGAGTTCAGCAGCCGCGGCCGCCAGGTGGTCCCACCAGACCCGGCCTGTGCGCAGGAACATGCAGCTGGCGACGAACACGGTGGCAAATCCCAGGAAGGCAGTTGCCGCCGCGGGGACGTGCAGATAGAGCGTGCGCTGGATCAGGCCCATGGACGCCTCCACGGGCGCGTGGACGAAGGCCAGCCACAACGCCGTCAGCCCGCCCACCAGTGCGGCCACGCCGAGGATCGTCTCCAGCAAGTCGGCAGTCCTGCTCGGCACTTTGGCCTCGCCCATCGCCGGTCTCCCGCCACCCGTGGGTTCCTTCGGGAAAGCCATCCCCCCTCGGGTCACTCCTCCAGCACCCGATCGATCAGCATGATCGCCAGGGTATAGAACACCAGCCAGGCAACGGCCAGCACTGCCAGACAGCTCACGCAGTCGCCGAGCTGCCCACCCGTGAGGACCACGCTGGTGGCATCCGTGGCGGCGATCAGCACGGGCACGGCCACCGGCAGCAGCAGCACCGGCAGCAGAGTCTCGCGGAGGCGCAGGCTGCTAGACAGGGCGGCGAAGAGCGTTCCCACGGCTGACAGCGCGGCACCTCCGAGGAGGAACACGCCCAGCAGGCGCAGCCAGACCCGCCCGAGGTCGAGATTGAACAGCACGGCGAACGCGGGCAGGGCCGCCGCCTGGATGCATGCCAGAGCGGCGAAGTTCGCCAGCATCTTGCCCGTGAAGACCGCCCCCCGGTCCGCCGGTGCCAGCAGCAAGGCGTCCAGACACGCATTCTCGCGCTCTTCGGCGAATGACCGGTTGAGCCCGAGCACCGAGGCCAACACGAAGCTCGACCACAGCACTCCCGCGCCAGCGCCGTCGAGCCCGGCGACACTCGGTCCCAAGGAGAAGCAGAAGACCAGCAGGGTCGACGCGAGGAAGAAGGCCATCGGGCCGAGACGCTCCTTGGCCCGGCACTCGGCCCGCAGATCGCGCTCCAGCACAGCCAGCATGCACGACCACCAGCCCTTCATGGCAACGCCTCGGCCGGCGGGCACCGGTCCTTGCCCGGCTCGATGGGCAGTTTCTCTGTCGCCCCCGCGCGGCACACCACCCGACCATCCAGCAGCCGCAGGCGCTGGTCGGCCAGCTCCTGGACCAGCTGCGGCTGGTGCGTCGCCAGCAGGCAGGTGACACCCCGCTCCCGCAGGGCGTGCAGCTGGGCAAGCAGCAGCTCGGTGCCATGCTGGTCCAGGCCGCTGAAGGGCTCGTCCAGCAGCAGCAGCCGCGGCTCGTGGAGCACGGCACGCGCCCACGCCAGCCGCTGCTTCATGCCCCGCGAAAGGGTGCGCACCCGGCTGTCCGCACGCCGCAGCAGACCCACGCGCTCCAGCGCCAGCGCGATGCGCCCCGAGCCAGCCTGGACACCGTACAGCCGGGCGAAGAAACGCAGGTTCTCGGCAGCCGACAGCTCCTCGTAGAGCATGGGTTGCTCGGCCACGATCCCCACGCGGCGGCGTACGGCGGGGTCGCGTCCGGGATCGCCCGCCAGTACTCGCAGCTCGCCTGCCGTGGGGCGCAGCAGGCCCGCCACAAGTCCCAGCAGCGTCGATTTGCCGGCGCCGCTCGGTCCGGTGATCAACAGGAAGCTGCCTGGCGCGACCATCAGGTCGACCTGCCGCAGGGCCCAGAGGCGGCCGTAGCTCTTCGCCAGTCCAGAGGCCACGACCGCTGGTACGCCACCTGCCATACGTTCCCGACTCGCGGGGCCGCCGCCGCGGCAGGCGGCCCCTGCTGGCCATTCGGAAGACAGGCGCCCGGGCCAGCCTGGCGGGCCTGCCTGCAACCAGTCAGCGCCCGGCGGCAAGCGGGCTACCTCCGAGGCTCCTGCGGCTCGGCCTGGGCGCCGCGCCTGCCCACTGGCTCATGCTGCGGCACGACACGGCGGCTGCTCCACAGGGTGACGCCTGCAACGCCCAATGCCACGAACAGGGCTCCCCACCGCACGAACGCACCCGGGTCGGCCTCGCTGGCCAGGGGCACCACGAACCCCTCGCCGGAGCGCACATCCGTGCGGCGTCCCTGATGGTAAGCCAACCCGTCGATCTCGGCCTGTCCGAGATCGACAAACCCCTCGGGCAGGGCGATCGCCGCTGGATGGATGAAGATATCGAGCTGATCGGTCGGCAGCAGTACCCGCTGCTCGATCCGGCCCCCGACGCTGGCCTGATCGAGGCTGAACGAGTACGCGACCTGCGTCCGTCCGGGCAGCAGTGGCCGGCCGTCGAAGACCGTGTCGCCCCGGGCTGCCGTGAAGTCCGCAGCATGCTGCTCGAGCCCGAAGGCTGCTGCCGGCAGCCACAGCGGAGTGACGCCACCGCCATCGCCCGCCCGCGCGCCAGTGTACACCGCATCCGCGCCGTTATCCACGTACAGCAGGTGGGCCACGTCGACTCGGCCCGACTCGGCGTTGAGGAACACGGCGTGCGCGGCCACACGGATGTCGCTAGGGTCGTCGGTGGGCGGGTAGACTTCGACGATCACCAGGTCCTGCTCTCCAGCCTGCAGGCGCGCACTGCTCTGCGCCACGCCGCAGTAGCTGGCGACCAGACGGAAAGGGAAGCCAGCGCGTACCTGCGGGCTGGTCAGCGTGAATCTGCCCTGCGCGTCGCTCTGGGCGCGGGCGAGGGCCAGCGCGTCTGCGGGCTGCTCCCATGCCTGCAGCACCACGGGGACGCCAGGCTGCGGCTGGCCGGTCTGGCCGTCCAGCACATACCCGCGGATCGTGCCCGCCAGCGCGGGCGCACACCAAGTGGTCAGCGCCGCCCCGATCAGCCAGGCCCCCACCCTCGGCCGCCAGCGCGCAGGGCGCCGGCATCGGCATTGGTGCAGGGCAGCCGGCCGCCTCGCCCAGCCTCGGCGCGCGCGCGAGCGCCGCGGCGAGCGGCACCCAGGCACCACGCTGCAGCACCCCGCTGGCACACCCCGATCCGCCTGCCCACACAAGGACGGTGCCAGCACGAACAATCCCTTCGGGCCGGTTACGAACCGCTGTCGCAGGCGACCGCCGAGCCGCCGGCCCGCCCGCACCGAAATCACGATGACCCGCAGCCGGCAGGCCGAGAGGCGACGGCACCTGGCCCGGCAGTGCCGCGCTCGCCCGTCGATGCCGGGCGTCCGCGATCCTGCGCGGACGACTCGGACCGGCCAGCGCCGGACGTGCAACGCTGGCGCCGGTAGCCAGGCCACAACGACCAGAGCGCGGCCAGGATGCACAACAGGCCCCCGATCCAGACCAAGCGAACCAGGGGCAGGTATAACACCTGGAATCTGGCACTGGAGCCATCCTCGGCAAATCCGAGCAAGGCCAGGTACAGGTCCTCCCACAAGGCCGAGCAGATGGCCACCTCCGTCGTGCCTTGGTCCGAGCTTGGATAGTAGTGGCGCGCCGGCAGCAGGCTGCCGACGAATCGGCCTGCTCCAGGCCCCTCGGACAGACTCTGCTGTGCACTGCTTCGGCCCGTGCCGCCGGACGAAAGATGCAGCGCGACGGCAGCTGCCGTGACGGCCCGATCGGCCTCCTCGCGACCGGCCAGGGTCACCAGTGTCAACCGGTAGGCGGCGATGGCTGCCGACTCGCCGCGCCTGAGCAGCAGTTCCTGGCCAACCGTGAAGACGTTGCCGCAGAAGCCGGCGCACAGCACCACCACGGCCACGTGCGCCAGCCAGGCGCCGGACCGGCGGCGCCTGGCGCAGACCAGGTAGCTCAGGCTGGCCAACCGCGACGGGCCTGCCGCGCCCAGGGCGGCCGAGGTATACAGCCATGCCGCGCGGACCAGCCCGGTGGCGGCGAACGCGGCCAGGGCGACACACAGCAGGACCGACCCGTGCCGCACGCCGGCGGCCACCAGCAGCGCGGCGCCGACCAGACCCGCGGCCGCAGGCAGGGCGAGTCTCCATCCAGCCACCGCCGGTGTCGTGCGGCGCCAGTCGAGCTGCGCACACACGCCGATGAGACCCAGCAGCGGCAGACCAAGCCGGCTCGCCATACGGTCGAAGTACGGTGGGCCGGCCTCGACGGCCGTGCCCGTGACCAGCTCCGAGACCAGCGGATGGAGGGTGCCGCCGAGCACGGCGAGGAGCAGGCCGACGAGAGTCAGGTTGGTCGCCAGCAACCCCGCGTCGCGCGACAACACCGACTCCAGGCGTCTGGCAGGCCGCAGCGCCGTCCAGCGTCGCGCGAGCAGCACTCCGGCCAGCAACAGAATCCCGACCAGGTAGGCCAGCAGCAGGGGCCCCACGCGGGAGCGGCCGAACGCATGAACCGAGGCCAGCACACCGCTGCGGGTGATGAACGCCCCCAGGATGCACAAGGCATGGGTGCCGACAGCCGCTGCCAGATTCCACCGCTGCAGCATTCCCCGGCGCTGCTGGAGCGCCAGCCCATGCAGGAACGCCGTGGCGGCCAGCCACGGCATCAGCG
>CAZPXM010000042.1:0-25283 GCA_964591015.1 uncultured Gemmatimonadaceae bacterium | reverse complement strand
CCTTCGCCCGCCAACCTCGCCCTGCAGGCCTACACCACGCTGGCCGCCGGCGGCCGCGGGGTCACCTGGTACACGTACGCCTCGCGCGGGTACGGCTACGCGCCCATCGATCCTGGCGGCAACCGGACTCCCACGTGGCAGTACCTGCAGGCGGTGAATCGGCAGCTGAGGACGCTGGGGCCTCGGCTGAACAGGCTGCGTTCGCGCGGGGTGTTCTTCACCCCACCTCCGCCGGTACCAGACGCCCCGGTCCTGCCGGGGACCCTCGTCACGGCAGTGCAGAGCGAGACGCCGGCCATGGTGGGCGAGTTCGCCGGCGAGCAGGGCGAGCCGTACGCGCTGGTCGTCAATCTGGATCTGGCCCATTCGGCCAGGATGCGGCTCGCGCTCCGCCAGGATCTCGACCGCGTCGCCATGGTCTCCCCCGAGGACGGCGCCGAGCTGGGCATCGAGGCAGACCACTGCTTCTGGCTGCCCGCCGGCCAGGGCGCGCTGCTTCGCCTGCGCTGATGCGCGGCGGGGGCTGGCTTCTCGGCGCCTTCCGCCCGTGCCGCGCAGGCAGTCGGCGCGTTGCCTGCCGGTCCACCCCGGCCTACATTAGCGCCGTCCAGCCATGCTGCAGGTGCCCCGCTCGCCGCCAACGGTGCGAACGGGGAGAATAGGGAAGGCGGTGCGAAGCCGCCGCGGCCGCGCCACTGTGATCGGCGACGCGCTGCCGCCAGAGATGGCGGCGCGCGTGACTCCCGGACGCAGGCAAAGGCCCACTGGCTCTCCGTTCCCTGCCGGTGCAGGGGCGAGCCGAGCCGGGAAGGGCGCATCCGGGAGATGCCGTAAGCCAGGAGACCTGCCTGACAGCTCGGGATGCCCTTGCCTTCGCGGCTGAGGCCGGCGTCCAGCCCTCCAGCATCATCCGGGCGGGACCGGCCCTCAGAACGCACGAGGGTCGGTTCGGTCTATGCCCGTCCTCAGCCTTCAGCGCGTGTACGCCGGCTACCGGCCCGACATGCCGGTGATTCGCGGCGTGGATCTGGAGCTCGCGCCGGGCGAGTTCCTGGGCCTCATCGGACCCAACGGCTGCGGCAAGAGCACGCTGCTCCGCGCCATCACGGGCGTGATCCCGGTGGTCGCGGGCCGCATCCTGGTCGACGGGAGAGCCACTGCCGCGCTGACGCGGCGGGCTCTGGCGCGCCTGCTGGCGGTGGTCCCCCAGGACAGCGGCACGCAGTTCGCGTTCACCGTGCGCGAGATCGTGATGATGGGCCGACATCCGTACATGGGGCGCTTCCGCGGGCCGGATCGGCGCGACGAGGCGGCTGCGGACGAGGCGATGCGGCTCACGCGCACGCAGGAGCTGGCGCCCCGGAGCATGGCCGAGCTGTCCGGCGGCGAGCGCCAGCGGGTCATCATCGCGCGGGCGCTGGCCCAGCAGCCGCGAGTCCTGCTGCTGGACGAGCCGACCAACCACCTGGACATCAACCATCAGATCGAGATCCTCGACCTGCTCTTCACGCTCAGCCGCACGCGCGAGCTGGCGATCCTGTGCGTCACGCACGACCTCAACTTCGCCAGCGAGTACTCCGACCGCCTGCTGCTGATGGACCAGGGCAAGATCGTGGCCAGCGGCCGGCCCGCCGACGTCCTCACCGCCCAACGCATCCACGACGTGTACGGCGTCGAGGCCCGCATCGAGGCTGGCTGGCCGGTCGCGGGGCCCCGGATCGTGCCGATCACCGGCAAGGCGCGCACCGTTCTGGCTCACGAGGAGGCCTGAGGATGCAGCCAGGATCCCGGCCGAGCCATGCGCCGGCTGCCAGCAGCGAGGCTGGACGTGGCGGGCGCGCCGCGGCTGGGCCACCGCTGCGCCGGGAATGGGCGCTGCTGCTCGCGGCCCTCCTGCTGGCGGCGGCAGGGGACGGCACGGCCAGCGCCGCCGGTGTCGCGCTCACCGATGACCTGGGCGTGCGCGTCGAGCTGGCGCGGCAACCGCAACGCCTCGTGTCGCTGACGCCCGGCAACACCGAGCTGCTCTTCGCCATCGGTGCCGGCGCGCGGCTCGTCGGCGTCACCGAGTTCTGCGACTACCCACCCGCCGCAAGGCTCGTTCCCCGCGTGGCCGGGTTCAACTCGCTGAGCGTCGAGCGAATCGTGGCGGTCGCTCCCGACCTGGTGATCGCGGCGCGGGGCAACCCACGAGAGGATCTGGAATCGCTGCGGCGCCTTGGCCTCCCCGTGTTCGCCCTCGATCCGCAGACGGTCGGGGAGGTGGTGCTGGCCGTCAGAAGGCTGGGTGCTCTGGTGGGCGCCGAGGCGCGGGCGGAGGAGGTCGCCGCCGACCTGGAGGCCCGCATCGCCGCGGTGCGAGCCCGGGTGGAGACGACCACCGCGCGTCCGCGGGTGATGTGGGGCTACTGGAGCGAGCCGATCTTCACCGCCGGCGCCCGCACCATGATCGACGACGTGCTGACCCTCGCCGGCGGCGTCAACGTCGGCCGGCTGGCGCCCGGCAGCTGGCCGCAGGTGGGTCTGGAGACGGTGGTCGCCTGGGCTCCCGAGGTCATCATCACCACCTACCATCCGGCTGCAGCGGACACCGCCAGTCTGGCAGCGCAGATCGCGCGCCTGCAGCGTACCGAAGGCTGGAGCAGCGTCCCGGCCGTGCGCGACGGCCGCGTCGTGTACGTCGACCCGGATCTGCTCAGCCGGCCCGGGCCGCGCCTGGTCGACGCGCTCGAGCAAGTCGCGCGCATCCTCCACCCGGAGATGGCGCCGTGAGCGTGGTTCGCCCTGACTGGCGTCTGTGCCTGGTGACCGCCCTGCTGGCGGTGGCGCTGGCAGCGCTGGCCATGGTGTCCCTGTGCAGCGGCCCGGTACCGATTCCCGCAGCGCGCGTGCCGGCGTTGCTGTGGGGCCGCCATGCGCTTCCGGAGGAAGCCGTGGCGGCCACCGTGCTGCGCCACATCCGCCTGCCGCGCCTGCTGCTGGCCATGCTGGTGGGTGCGGCGCTGGCGCAGAGCGGGGCCGTCATGCAGGGCTTCTTCCAGAACCCGATGGCCGATCCCTACATCGTCGGTGTCTCCGCGGGCGCCGCGCTCGGTGCCTCGCTGGCGGCGCGCTGGGGTCTGGATCTGTGGGTCCTGGGCGTCAACGGAATGGCCGCGTGCGCCTTCCTCGGCGCGCTGCTGGTGACCGCCGCGGTGTACGGGCTGTCGGTGCGCGGCGGCCGTCTGCCGGTGACCGTGGTGCTGCTGACGGGCGTGGCCTTGGGCTCCCTCGCCTCCTCGCTGACCTCGTTCCTGATCATCTCCAGCCAGCGCGACCTGCACCAGATCCTCTTCTGGCTGATGGGCGGCCTGGCGGCGCGCCGGTGGGACCATGTGCGCATGGCCTGGCCGCCCATCGTCGCCGCGATCGTGTTCGTGCAGTTCTTCGCCCGCGATCTCAACATCATCCTGCAGGGAGAGGAAACCGCCCAGCATCTCGGCGTGAGCGTCGAGCCAGTCAAGCGCATCCTGCTGGTGCTGTCCGCCCTGTTGGCGGCGGCGGCGGTCTCGGTGAGCGGCCTGATCGGCTTCGTCGGCCTGATCGTTCCCCACGTCGTGCGCCTGCTGGTGGGCCCCGACCACCGGCGTCTGTTCCCGCTCTCGGTGCTGGGGGGAGCGCTGCTGCTGGTGGCGGCGGACCTGGTGGCGCGCACCGTGATGGCGCCGGCCGAACTGCCCGTCGGCATCGTCACCGCGCTGCTGGGCGGTCCCTTCTTCCTGTGGCTGTTGAGCCGCCGTGCCGAGATGCTCTCGTGAGCGCCGGCGACCCTGGCCCTCCCCCAGCGGGGGAGTTGACAGCAGCCGGGTGTCCGGCCTATCTTGGCGCCCTGTCATCGGTGCGGCGCTGCTTCGAGCCCGGAGCAGCAGCCCCGTGTGGCGCGCAAGAGGGAACCTGGTGCAAGTCCAGGACTGCCCCGCAGCGGTGAGCAGGAACGAAAGCCGTCAAGACGAGCACTGACCGCCCGAGCGGTTGGGAAGCGACGGCCGGTAGATTGGGGGCGTGCAGCCTCGGCCCCCGTGCCTGCAAGTCCGAAGACCTGCCGATGACCGTGACGCCTGCCCGTGGCAGGCGGAGTGCGGAGTCTCCACTGCCGAGACTCGCAGCGGCCTGAGCCTTCGTGGGAGAGGCTGGGCCGGGCAAGGTTGCCGGCGGGTTGGTACCCCCGCAGAGCCGCCGCACCTCCCGTTCCGCATCTCTCCTCGATCGTGCTCCAGACCTCACCGTGCCGGTGCATCGTGCTCGGCGCGTGTCGGCCGGGAAGGCACCGGCTGCCGCCGGTGCGCTCGCGGGAGCGGCGCCTCGGTGGATGGCCGGCACAGGTCCCGGGTGCGCCTGCCCGGAACCTGTGCCTAGGCGGGGTCCCGCACGGCCGCCGCCAACGCAGGAAAGGATGGCGGAGCAGAGCTTGACCGAGGCGAAGCAGAGCATCTGGGCGGGACGCCACGAGCGCGCCGCCGCAGGCCTGGTGTCCCGTGTCTGGCCGGTGCTGGTGCTGGCCCTGCTGGCGCCGCCGCGCCCGGGGGCGGCGCAACAGGCTGTCGGTGCGGCCGCGGCCGGCCGGCGCGTGACGGGCGTGGTGCTGGACTCGATCTCCGCCGAGCCGGTGGCCGGCGCCACGGCTCGCATCATCGATGCCCGCAGCGGCCGGCCGGTGGCCGGCCAGCTCACCGACAGCGACGGCAGCTTCGTTCTCGACTGGCGTGCCGCGATGGCCTGCAGCCTGCACGTGGAGGCGTTCGGGTACCAGCCGTGGAGCGCGACCTTCCCGGTGGCCAGCGACCCGCCTGCGCCCCTGCGCATCCGGCTGGTGCCCGCGCCGCTGACCATGGACGAGGTCCTGGTGCGCGGCCGCTCCGCCGGGGCGCCGAGCGGCCCGTCGTTCGTCGAGACGCTGGCGCTGGACGAGAGCCGCGTGGGCCTGGACCTGGGCGCGGTGCTGGACCACGCGGTGGGCGTGCACACGAAGAGCAGCGGCGGCCTGGGCAGCTTCAGCACCGTGTCGGTGCGCGGCTCCACGGCCGAGCAAGTGCAGATCTACCTGGACGGCGTGCCGCTCAATCAGGCCATCGGTGGCGGCGTGGACCTGGGCGAGCTGCCCGTGACCGGCATCGAGAGCGTCGAGGTGTACCGCGGCGCCGTGCCGGGGCGCTTCGGCGGCAACAGCATCGGCGGGGTCATCCACATCCGCACGCGCGGGCCGGAGGCCCGCCAGCGCGCCCGTGTGCAGGCGCTGGGCGGCACCTGGGGCACGCGGGCGGCCAGCGCCTCGGCGACTGGCGGCTGGGGGGGAACCCGCCGCTACCTCGCCCTGGTCGAGCTCGCCCAGAGCCGCAACGACTTTCGCTTCCGCGACGACAACGGCACCGAGTACAACCCGGACGACGACGAGACGGCTCGGCGGCGCAACAACGACTTCCGCAATGCGCGCCTGCTGGCCAAGCTCGACCAGCGACTCGGCCAGACGCGCCTCCAGGTGCGCAGCACCGCGGAGATCAGGCAGCAGGGCATCCCCAGCGTCAGCAACAACCAGTCCTTGCATGCGCGGCTGGACAAGTGGCGCACCAGCAACGAGCTGGAGCTTTTCGGCGCGATGCCGGCCTGGAACGCCGGCGGTTTCCGGCTGAACGCCTATCACCTGGTGCAGGAGTACGAGTACCGCGACCTGGAGGGCACGGTCGGCGTGGGCTACCAGCACGAGCGCAACCGCACCAGCGGCGCGGGCGGCCGCGCCGAACTCGACTGGGTGGTTGGTGGCGCCCTCGTGACGCTGTTCGCGAGCGGGGGCAGCGAGCGCTTCGAGCCGCACGACCTGCTGCGGCCCCAGTCCGTGCTGCTGCCCAGCCGGAGGCGCAGCGTGACGGGCGGCTGGGAAGGCGAGCTGGAGATGCGGGGCAGCCGCCTCCGCCTCAGCGCGGGCAGCCAGTGGCAGCTTCTCGACGACCGCTTCTACGGCAACGCGCTGGCAGTGGGCCAGCCGACCACGCTCGTGCGCCGGCGAACGGAGACAGTGGCCGGCGGGCGCGTCGGCGCGCAGGCAGATCTGGGCCACGGCCTGCAGCTCAAGGGGCACCGCGGCTGGCACTGCCGTCCGCCGAATTTCTACGAGTTGTTCGGCGACCGCGGCGCGGTGAAGGGAAACCCGGCCCTGCACAACGAGAGCGGGCGCAACTGGGACGCCGGGCTCGCATGGACGGCACCCCGTCGCGACCTGCGGGGGCGCCTGCTGGAGCTGGTGTACTTCGACAACACCGCCGCCGACCTGATCCGCTTCGTCCAGAACGCCCAGCGCGTCTCCATCGCCTACAACATCGGCGACAGCCGCGTGCGAGGCCTGGAGTGCCGGGCCCGACTGGCGCCCTGGCGCGGCGTGCAGATCGACGGCAACTACACCTACCAGGTCCCCGAGAACCTCACCGAGGCCGCGTACGAACATGGCAACGACCTGCCCAACGCCCCGCGGCACGCGGCCAACGCCCGGATCGCCTGGGGGCCCGACCCGTGGCGCTGCGCCTACGAGTTCAGCCACGAGAGCCGCCACTTCCTGGACCGGGCCAACCTGCGCTCGGTGCCGGCGCGCAGCATCCACGGGATCGAGGTCCAGTACTGCTGGCGGCGCCGCGTCGAGATCGGCGCCCAGATCCGCAACCTGACCGACAACCAGGTCGCTGACCTGTGGGGATACCCGCTGCCCGGGCGCAGCGCCTTCGTGTCGCTGGCCTGGAACCTGGGACCGGGCACGGCGCCCGGTTCATGACGCTCACCACCCTGCGCGCACCCAAGGAGGGAAACATGTCGCGCCATCGCCTCCCGCACCGCCTCGTCGTGGGTCTTCTCCTCGCGGCAGCCTGGGCAGCCGTACCGGCGCCCGCCGGCGCTGCCGATGTCTTCGTCGCAACCACCTCGGCCGACTACGGCACGGGCAGCATCGCGCTGCTGCGCGACGGCGCCGCCGCGGCCGAGACCAACGTGCTGACGATCCACAGCGACGCCGTGGCCCGGTACTTCGGCGGCTACGTGTACGTGGTGAACCGGGCCGGCCAGGACAACATCCTGCTGCTGGACCCCGCTGCCCCCCGCTCGCCCAGAGGTCAGTACTCCGTGGGCAACGGCACCAACCCCCAGGACATCCTGGTGCTGGGCCCGGACAAGGCCTACGTGACCCTGCACGAACGCGACTACATCCTCGTGGTCGAGCCGCGCACCGGCACCGAGCTGGGCCGCATCGACCTGGGCCTGTTCGCCGACGCGGACGGCCTGCCGGAAGCGGCGACCATGGCGCGGGTCGGGAACCGGGTGTTCGTCGGCATCCAGCGCCTGGATCGCACCGCCTATTGGGAGCCGGCTGGCGACAGCTATCTGGCCGTCATCGACGCGGAGACGGACGCCCTGATCGACGCCGATCCCACCGCCGCCGGCGTGCAGGGCGTGCGGCTGGCCGCCACCAATCCCGGCGCCCTGCAGGCTGTGGGGTCGCTGGTCATCGTCCAGGCCGTGGGCAGCTACATGGCGCTGGACGGCGGCATCGAGGTCGTCGATGCGTCCACCCTCGCGTCCCGCGGTCTGCTGGTAACCGAGGAGCAGCTCGGCGGCCAGTGCGACGGGCTGGCCATGGCCTCGCCGACACGCGGCTACACCACGGCCGCGACGTGGCCGGACCATCGGGTCGTGCCGTTCGACCTGAGCGCCCGCACGGTGGGAGCTGCCCTGCAGCGCCACTCGGGAGGGTACACGCCCTCGCTGGCAGTGGACGGCGATCGCCTGCTGGTGGCCGACCGCGGCACGGCGGCCAATCCCAACGCGGCCGGGCTCCTGGTGTACGACGCCGCTACCGGCGCCTATCTCGCCGGCCCGATCAGCACCGGCCTGCCGCCGAACCACATCACCGTGTTGCGCGAGGCCCCTTCCTACACGGCGGTCACCGACGCCGCGGCCGCGGTACCGCGCGACTGTCGCCTGGAGACGGCCTACCCGAACCCCTTCAACGCGGGCACCTGCATTCCGTATACGGTGACGTCCACGGCGTGGGTGAGCCTGACGGTGCGCGATGCCCTCGGACAGCTGGTCCGCACGCTGGTCCAGGGCCAGACGACGGCGGGCCGACACCTGGCGATCTGGGATGGCCGCACCGACGCGGGCCAGCGCGCTGCCAGCGGCGTGTACCTGGTGGAACTGCACAGCGCGGGATTCGCGCAGGCCGCCACGGTGGTGCTGGCGAAATAGCCTGACCGGGGGGGTTGCCCCGCGCACCGACAGGGCAGGCGCCGCGGCCGGACCCTGCTGTCCGGCACGCGGCGCCAGAGACTCATGCAGGCTGGGCGGGACGCGCCAGGTCCGCGCGCCCCGCCCGCGGCCGCGCCGGTGGCGAGGCCTCAGCGACGCAGATGCGGCAGGTGCTCCCGGACCAGCGTGTCGAGGGTCTCCATGTCGATGCCGTCCAGCGGCACGTCGCCGCGCCCCGCGGCCCGCGCCTGCTGCCCGCGCCGTTTCTTCTCGTCCTTGATCCAGGCGATGATCGGCGCGCAGTCGTCGGCGCTGGCCACGGCCTCGCCGTGCAGCCCGTACCGCTTGTTGATGCAGGCGGGCACCGCCGCTTCGGGCATGTGCAGCAGGATCTGCTCGACCAGCTCATCGTCCGAGATGCTGGTCGTGCGTTCCAGCTCGTCGTACTGGTGGTCCACCCACTTGGCCACCTCGACCAGGCGCGTCTTCTTCACGGCGATCTCGGTGCGCTCGGCCACGTCCTGCGCCAGATAGCACTGCACCCAGTAGGCGATGCCCTCCAGCCCGGACTTGTCGGTGACGGTGATGGAGGGCGGCCGGCCGAGGATCTTGGAGGTGTCGAAGATCTGGTAGATGCGCTCGTCGAGCGCCAGCCCGCCACCGTGGATGCCCGCGCGCGTGCGGTTGGAATCGTCGCCGACCAGCGGGTAATTCGGCGGGACGATCACGCCCATCTCCCGGTAGTAGTCGGCGATCTCGGTGATCACGCGGCTGTCGGTCCCGTTCCGGCCCTTGATGGCCTGGTACATGATCACCGCCGCCTCGATCGGCGGGTTGCCGGTGCGCTCGCCGAAGCCCAGCATGGTGGCGTTGAGCACGTCGCACCCGAACAGCCAGGCCGCCACCGCGTTGGCGATCACCAGGTGGAAGTCGTTGTGCCCGTGCCACTCGATCCGGTGCGAGGGGATGCCCGCCTGCTGGACCTTGTACACCAGCTTGGGGACGCTCCGCGGCAGGTCGATGCCCATGTACGGCAGGCCGAACCCCATGGTGTCGCACAGCCGCACCTTCGGCCGCAGCTCCTCGGGCACGCAGTCCGAGAAGCGGGCGATCATCTCCAGGAACGGACAGACGAACTCGTCCATGTTGGCCCGCGTGACGTCCTCCAGATGGAAGCGCACGCGGATATCCCGCTCGGCCGCCTGCTTGGCCATCGTCAGGAACTCCGTGGCCGCGCTCTTCCAGTTCTTCCGCAGCTTGAGGAAGACGTGGTAGTCCGAGCAGGAGGTGAGGATGCCGGTCTCGCGCACGCCCAGATGCTGCATGAGCTTGAGGAAGAGGGCGTCGTCGGTGAGACCGCGGATCCAGCACGTGGGCTCCGGATAGGTGGGATTGGCCCGGTACTCCTCCAGGCACGCTTCCAGCGCCGCGATGTCGCTGTCCGAGTAGACGAAGAACTCGGTGGCGGTGATGACGCGATTGGGTCCCGACAGCCGGCCCAGCAGCCGGTACAGATCGACGATCTGCTTGCGCGTGTACGGCGGCCTGGCCTGCTGGCCGTCCCTGAAGGTGGTGTCCGTGATCGCCAGCGGCGCCCTGGCGCGCGCGGCAAAGTCGAACGTGACCGGCTGGCCGTCGATGGTCTCGGTCGCGGTGCCGCTGAACACGAACCGCGGCACCTCGACATGGGGGAACGTGTCCTCGAACAGCCGCGGCGTTCCCTCGGGCACGGTGACCAGCCGGGCGACGTCCACCGGCACCTCGCGCACCGGTTCCAGGCCCAGGATCTTCTCCTTCAGCTCCTTGCGCATGTACTCCTCCTCCTCCGGATGGCCGCGCTGGCGGCGCGCGACGCGCACTGGCGCGAGAACGTAACCGCCACCCAGCGGCCCGGCAACCACCAGGCCGCACCGTCGGCGTCGCGATAGGCGGCGACCAGATCGGCACCCTCCCCGGAAGGCCCGGCGTCGCCGTCCGCGTCGGCGCCGCACCCCGGGGCCGGGGCCGTCCCAGGAAGGTTGCCGCAAACTAGCGGTGCCCGGGCTCCCGTCAAGCGGGCAGCAGTGGCCAGAACCGGCCGCGCGCGATACGTTTGCCGACCGCCTGCCAGCGCCTGCAGAGCGCCGGCCAGCGGCGCGGCTGGCCTGTGCGCCGAGCCACTGACTCATTCTCGGACAGAGGAGGCAGCTCCTACCATGCTTTCAGCTCGCGGCTTCGTGTGGCCCCCCGGCAAGCGCGCTGCAGTCAGCCTGACCTTCGACGATTCGCGGTCGACCCAGATCGAGGCCGGGATTCCCCTGCTGAACGCCCACGGCGTCAAGGCGAGCTTCTACGCGACGATCGCCAGGCTGACGCCGGCCGCAGCGCGCTGGCGCGAGGCCATCGCGGCCGGGCACGAAGTGGGCAACCACACCGTCAACCACCCCTGCAGCTGCAACTTCGGGTGGGGCACCCCGCACGTGCTGGAGGAGTACACCCTGGAGTCGATGGAGCGGGAGCTGCTGGCCGCCAACCAGCAGCTCGAAGAGCTGGTCGGCGTCCGGCCGGCGAGCTTTGCCTACCCCTGCGGCCAGAAGTTCGTCGGCCGCGGCGAGCAGGTCCGCAGCTACGTGCCCCTGATCGCGCGCCACTTCCTCGCCGGCCGGGGCTTCCGCGACGAGAGCTGCAACGCGCCGGCCTGCTGCGACCTGGCACAGCTCTTCGGCGTGGACTACGACGGCATGAGCTTCGCCGAGGTGAAGGGATGGCTGGAGGCCACGGCGCAGCGCGGCGGCTGGCTGGTCCTCGCCGGCCACGACATGGCCGTCGACCAGCGCCAGGCCGTCTCCCGCGCCACGCTGGAGGAGACGTGCGCCTATCTGCAGGACCCGGCCAACGGCTTCTGGGTCGACACCGTGGCCCGCATCGCCGCGTACGTGCAGCAGCAGCGGGAAACGCCCGACCGAGGGTGATGGGCGCCTCGGGGGTCGCCCGCACCGGAGGGCGGCCCCGCCCCCTCACCTGCGCCTGACCCCCCTGTAGATGAGGGCCGCACCCCAGGCCACGAACGCGGCGGGCAGGAACCACACCATGCTGAACGGAAACCAGCCCATGCGTTCGGCGAACAGGCCGACGCCCACCAGCACCAGGAAGACCCCGCAGCCGATCCCGCCCGGCTCGCGGTGACGCGCGCCCGCCCGGCCCGGCGCTTCTGTCAGGTCCTTGGCATCGCTCATGTCCTCCTCCCGTGCGTCTAGCGTAGCGCGGGCAATGCCCGGCCCCCGGCCCTATGCCGCCCGCACCCAGCGTACCAGCGTCGCCAGGTCCGGGGGCTTGCCGAACATCAGCAGCCCGATGCGGAAGATGCGCCCGGCGAACCACAGCGAGCCGACCGCGCCCAGGGCGCTGGCCGCCAGCGACAGGGCCGCCTGCCACCAGGGTGGGGGCGCGGCCGAAGCCACGCGCACCATGGTGACGAAGCTGCTGACGGGCGGCACGAAGCTCAGCGCCACGGCCCAGCTCGAGTCGGGATCCTGGCTGATCGGCAGCCACAGCAGCATCGGGACGATGGTCACCAGGACGACGGGCGTGAGCAACCCCTGGGCTTCCCTCAGGTCGTTGGCCGCCGAGCCGATCGCGCCCATCAGGGCGCCCACGGACAGATAGCCCAGCAGATAGGACACCAGCAGCAGCGCCAGCAGGCGCGGCTCGAGCAGCCCCAGCGATGCCAGGCTGAACAGGGCCAACAGGCCCAGGCTCAGGTACAGGGCCAGGATCACCAGTCCCACCCCCATCTGCCCCAGGACCTTGCCGTGCCGGGTGCCAGCCGTCGAGGTGCCGGCTGCCCGGTGAATTCGTAACATACCGGCACGCGTTCGGCGTGCCAAGCAGCCCCACACCGCCAGATTTGGGAGGAGCACGATGCAGCATTGCGAGCTGATCCAGGCCGGCGAACTCCAGGCCATCGTCGGCGACACGGCGCGCAACGGCGTGGGCGGCCCGCAGTACTGCGGCCTGTGGTCGCTGACCTCGTCGCACTGGCCGTTCAACGCCTTCGGCAACTCGTACGCCGGCCTGCTGCCCGGCGAGCTGCGCGGCCGCCCCTGCCGGGTGGAGCCAGTGGACGAGGCCACCTGTCGTCTGGCCCGCGCGGCCGATGCGCGCCACCCGGTCGACGCGGTGGCGACCTATACCGTGCGGCCGCCCCACGCCGTGGACCACGTCCTCCGCTTCCGCGACCATCGGGACGCCCGCGCCGCCGGCTGCCCGTACCGCGAGGTCTCCTGGTGCTGCTACATGAACTGCCCGGACGATCCTCGCCTCCACTTCCTGTCCGGCGGCCAGTGGTTTCGCTATGCGTCGCCCCGGCATGGCGTGGGCAGCAGCATCGCCCCGGCGTACGTGGCCGACGAGGAACTCGAGGTGCGGCCGCCAGTGGCCGGCCAGCGGCCCTTCCACTGGGATCGCATCGCGGCGCGCTTCGACGCTCCCTTCTACTACGGCCGGCTGGGACCCATGGTCCTGCTGCTGATCTTCGACCGGCCGCGCTGGCTGCGCTTCTTCTGCTCGCCCAGCGGCGGGGGCCACGGGCTGGCACCCGGCAGCTCGTGCCCGGCCTGGGACTTCGAATGGATCGTGCCGGCCGCCGCGTATGCGGTGGACCGGGAGCTGGAGTTGCGGCTGCGGCTGGTGTACAAGCCCTTCGTGTCCGACGAGGACGTGATCGCGGCAGTCCACCGCGCCCAGGACGAGCTCGGCTTCGAGAAGGTGGGCGGCAGCAGCGGGTTCTAGCGCTGCGGCGCCAGGAGGAGTCCACAGTCCATGCACAGCGTGCCGTGGCTGTCCGCCTATGGCCGCGCCTCGCAGCGGCCGGCACCGGTGGCCGCGATGATGGCAGCCTTCGCCGCCGACTTCCGGGAGGGCTACGACATCAACCTCGGTGTCGGGTACGTGGACGAGGACAGCGTGCCGCGCGCGCAGATCGCCGCCGCGCTGGCCGCGGTGCTGGCCGACCCGCGCCGGTACCGCTGCTGCCTGAACTACGGCGGGGCGCGCGGGTCCGACAACCTCCGCGCGTCGCTGCGGCGCTTCCATGCCGGCGTCCTGCAGGATGGCGTGTCCAAGGCCCAGCTCGCGCAGCGGCAGATCCTGATCGGCGCCAGCGGCGCGACCAGCCTGCTGGAGTCGCTGGCCCAGGTCATGGCGCCCGGAATCGTGCTCACGGCGGATCCGCAGTACTACATCTACTGCCACTATCTGCACCGGCTGGGCTTCCGCGTGCTGGCCGTCCCGGAGGACGAGCAAGGCCTCAGCGCCGAGGCCCTGCGCCACCGGCTGCGGCGGCTGGGCTCCGGCCGCCAGGCGCTCCGCTTCATCTACGCGGTGGGGGTCGGCAATCCCACCGGCACGATCCTGAGCAACCCGCGCCGCCGCGAGCTGGTTCGCCTGGCTGCGGCCCTGTCGCACGAGCTGCGCCGCCCGGTGCCCCTGGTCATCGACCGGGCGTACGATCTGCTCGTGCACGATCCCGCCGTGCCGCAGCCGGTGTCGATGGTGCCGGAGGACGAGCACGGCGTCGTGTACGAGATCGGCACCCTCTCCAAGATCCTCGCTCCCGCCCTGCGCATCGGCTACCTGGTGGCGCCGCCCGGCCCGCTGTGCGACGCGCTGGCGCAGCGCACCAGCGACATCGGCTTCAGCGCGCCGCTCGTCAACCAGGAGATCGCCTCCTTCCTGCTCGACCACCATGGTCGCGCCCAACGCGACCGCGTCGTCGCTGCGTACCGGCGCCGGGCCCTGCAGGTGCGCGCCGCCATCGACCGCCGACTGGGTCCGGCCGTCAGCGAGGTCCGGGGAGGCCAGGCCGGCTTCTACTTCTACCTGACGCTCGCGCAGACCGCTACCGCACCCGGCACGCCCTTCTACCGGTACCTGGCGCGGGCCACGGGCGACCCGCGCGTGGACGCACCGGGGGGCCGCCGCGGGCCGCGCGTGGCCTACCTCCCCGGGACATTGTGCACGTCCCGCACGGGATCGCTGCGCGCCGCGGGCCGCCGGCAGCTGCGCATCTCGTACGGCTTCGAGAAGGCCCGCCGGATCGTCAGGGCCCTGGGCTTCATGCAGGAGGCGATCGAGTACGCCGGCCGCGCCGGCGGGGACCCGGCGGCGGCGTCCTGAACGAGCGCGAAGGCGGCCCCACCGGCGCCGCGGTCCTGGCGAACCGCGGCCGGAGAACGGCAGGGTACGGGATTCCTGGGCGGCACGCCGGCATGGTTCCGGGCACCGGTGGGGGTGGGCTACTGGCTAGTGCGCGTGCTGTCCGGAGCCGCCGAGGCGGGCTGCGGGTAGGGGCTGGTGATGGCCATCCCCGAGTCCGCAGGTGCTGCCGCCGGGTACACCACGATCGGCGGGCCGATGGTCGGGTCGTACTTGACCGTGAAGGATGCCTGAGCGCCGATCGGCGAGCCGCACGAGACACCCGCCGTGACCTCTCCTGCCTGATTGACCATCACGCTGGCGCCGAACAGACCCATGCTGACGGCGGCGCCGAGGGCGGCGTTGGCAGAGACGTGCGAGCTGTGCGGATTGATGTGGCAGCTCAGGCATGCGTTCGTGCTCGGCACATAGAGCGTGTCCTCGCTCGCGTACGCCTCGACGATGGCCTCGTCGTACCGAGCGCGCTGCGGCTTGTGGAGTCTGGCCATGCTGCTGCTCCTTTCCGTGTCCGGCCGCCGGCGCGCCACCGCAGGAATCCCGTCAACCGAATGCATAACTCCACAGCAGGACGAACGCGTTGTTCGACAGGTGGGAGACGACGGCCGGCAGCAGCGAGCCGCTCGCCGCCACCAGCAGGCAGCAGATCAGGCCGCTGCTGACGATGCCGGTAGCCTGGGGCCCGAACTGCGGCAGCGGCAGATGCCAGACGAGGAAGGCCGCGGTGGTCAGGGCGACCGCGGCCGCCGTGCCGAGACGGCCGCGCAGCAGCGGGAACAGCATGCCCCGGAAGGCGATCTCTTCGGCCACAGACGCCAGCCCCGCCGTGCAGAGCAGATGGACCGGCAGCCACCAGGCCACGGGGGGACCGAACATGCCCGTGTAGCGCCAGCCGGGCAGGGCGTGCCCCAGCCACCAGTGCACGAGCCGATACATCAGCAGGCCGTTGGCGATCCCGGTAGCCGCACCGGCCAGCAGCCAGCGGCCGCCGCAGCGGGCGTGCCAGCCGATGTCCGCCAGCGCCAGCCCGTAGCGACGCCTGAGCAGGCCGGCGCTCTCCGCCATCAGGACACCGTAGCCCACCACCCACTGCAGCGCGATCGCCCTGAGCGCCGCTCTTTCCAGGTTCTGCACCGAGTACCCGAAGTCGGCCATCTTCGGGCTGGCGAACCACAGCCACTCGGCGGCGCGTCTGACCAGATAGGCGGCACCGCGTGCCAGCAGCATGGCGCGCAGCGGCAGCCACAGACCCCACGGCACAGCCGCGGCAGCGCGGCGACACGGCTCGGTGCTGCAGGGATCGGCCATCACCCCGACGGCCTCCTCGCCGACGCCCCGACGACTGCCGCGCCATCGGCGCCAGCAGGCCGGGGCCAGGTGGAATCTGCTCCGCGGCGAGCCGGCTGCAACAAGCGTGCCTGCGCCGCGGCGGTGCGCGGGAGCCAGGCGCTTCTCGCCGGGCAGCCGCGCGCCAGCCCGCCGGTGCCGGGCCGCAGCGTGGACCAGCGCCAGCGGCTGCACCGGCCAGCGGCTCCGGTCGGCACGCTGGTCGAGGTGGGCGGTATCGCACACGCGTCTGTGTGGCGTGCCTCACAGACGGCAGGGGCATGGGCTTGACGCGACCCGGCGGCGCAGGTTGCGTAGCGGCCGTCCCTGGCGGCACGGTTGCAGCGAATCTACGGAGACAGGCGATGACCCCGAAGGAGCGCGTGCTGGCGGCCCTGGCGCACTGCGAGCCCGACCGCGTGCCCGTCGGCGAGTTCGCCACCGACCACAGCGTGATCGGCGAGGTGCTGGGACGGCCGACGTTCTGGCGCGCCAAGCGCCGCTACATCGAGGCGCTGTGGGACGGCCGGCGCGACGAGGTCGTCAGCAGCATGAAGCGCGACCTCGTCGAGTTCACGCTGGCCACGGGCCTCGACATGGTGCCGGTCCAGGCGGTGCCCCATCGCGACTTCCCGTTCCGCCGGCCCCGACAACTGGACGCGGACACCTGGGAGGACGATCAGGGCAACGTGCTCCGGTACTCGGCGGAGACGGAGGACATCGGACTCCACAGGACGGGCTCGCTTCCGGCTCCGGCCGACGATTTCGAGTTGCCCACCGAGCTGGACTCCTCCGAGCTGGAGCTGGCGCAGTACGTGCTGGAGCGCCTCGGCAAGACCCACTTCGTCTTCTGCCGTCCGGGGCGCTTCACCGGCCTGGGCTACATCAGGGGCTGGAGCGCCGAGCAGTTCATCCGCGTCGCCGAGCACCCCGAGGAAGTGGCTGCCGAGCAACGGCGCGGCGCCGAGCACCTGCGCAGCCAGCTCGCCCCGTTCGCCGCCCTCGGCGTCGACGGCGCCGCCATCGGCCAGGACTACGGGTTCAACTCCGGACCCTTCGTGTCGCCGCAGACGTTCGCCCGCGTGTACGCGCCGGCCATGCAGGGCCTGTGCGAGATCGTCCACGGCTTCGGCCTGCCGTGCCTGTTCCATTCGTGCGGCAACAACCGGGCGATCCTCGACCAGATGGTGGCGGCCGGCATGGACGCGTACCAGGCGATCCAGCCGGTGGAGCGCATCGACCAGATCAAGAGGTTGTACGGAGACCGGCTGACGCTGTGGGGCGGGGTCTCCACCGACACGCTGCGGCGCGGCACGGCGGCTCAGGTGCGCCAGGAGTCCCTGTTCGTCCTCAAGCACTGCGCGCCGGGCGGAGGGCTGATCCTGGGCTCCAGCCACAGCATCGTGGTGGGCACGCCCGCGGCCAACTACCGCGCCATGCTGGCAGCGGCCCGCGAGCGGGGCACCTATCCCATTCATATTCCGGAGGAAGTGCCCGAGCCCCACGGGAGCGGCGCCTAGCGGCGCCAGCCGGCACCGCCCCCGGACGCGGACCCAGGCTTCCGCATGAGCACCCCAGGCGCACGCCGCGAACAGCACCTGGCTGCCAACCGCCGCGAGTACGGGGACGAGTACGCGTCGCTGCGCTTCGTCGAACCTGCCGCGGCGGCGGCGGCCATGGCGCGTCGCGCCGAGCTGCTGGCCGAGCTGGCCGCTGGCGCGCAGCTCGGCTGCCGCGGCACCAAGCTGGACTGCCGCGGCCTGTCGCCCGGGTGCCGCCTGTGCGGCGCCGGCACCTGGTCGTGCCTGTTCGTCAACAGCCGCTGCAACTGCCGGTGCTTCTACTGTCCGGCGCCGCAGGACGAGCTGGATGTTCCCACGACGCAGACCGTGCCGTTCGCGACAGCCGCTCCGTACGCGGCCTACGTCGAGCGATTCGGCTTCGCGGGAGTCAGCATCAGCGGCGGCGAACCGCTGCTGACGCTGGATCGCAGCCTGGAGTACCTGGCCGCGGTCAGGGACCGCAGCGGCGAGCGGCTGCACACCTGGCTGTACACCAACGGAACGCTGATGACCCCGGTGGTCGCGCGGCGGCTGCGTGCGGCGGGTCTGGACGAGATCCGCTTCGATATCAGTGCGTGCGGGTACGATCTGCGCGGCGTGGCCGCGGCCGCCGGCATCGTCCCGATCGTGACCGTGGAGATCCCGGCCATCCCCGAAGACGCCGCGCTACTGCGGGCCAGGCTGCCGGCGCTGATCGCGCTCGGCGTGGCGCACCTCAATCTGCACCAGCTCCGTCTGACCCCGCACAACCTGCCACGGCTGCGCGCGCGCGGCTACACCTTCCTGCACGGCCCGCGGGTGACCGTCATGGAGTCGGAGCTGACCGCGCTGGAGGTGATGGCGCACGTCTGCGCCGAGCGGCTGGCCCTGCCCGTGAACTACTGCTCGTTCGCCTACAAGAGCCGGTACCAGGCCGCCGCCTCGCGCCAGCGCTACGGGACGATCTGCCGGAAGCCTTACGAAGAGCTGACCGCCAACGGCTACATCCGCCGCCTGCGCGTGCGCGGTCCGGCCGCGCTCCTGCGCCAGCAGGCCGCCGCGCTGGCTGCCCGCGCGGCCGCGGCGCCGCAAGCGCACGGCGCGGCAGCGGGCGAGACTCCTCCCGCGCCGGACCGCGGCGCTCCCTGGGAGCTGAGCCCCGATGGCACCGAGCTGCGCCTGCCCCTGGCGCTGGCGACCGGGCTGCGCTGGGCGGACTGCCGGCTCGCCGTGGAGTATGCGGCTGCGCATCTGGTGCCGCGGCTGTCCTACCTGCACCCGTTCACCGAGGTGCGGCTGGACAGCGATACCACCCTGTACGTCGAGCGGCGCGCCGCGCCAGTGGGACTGGACCTGGGTCCGGCCGAGGCGAGCGCCTTCGTCGCCGCGCTGGCGGCGGTGGCGGGCGCGGACCCCGCTGCCGCCGCGCCCGCGGCGGGGGAAGCCGCGCCCGCGTTGCGGCCCGTCGCCGAATACGAGTTCATCGAGGCAGGACTGCCGGAGTACTGCTGAGACGCTGCGCCGGACTGCTCGTGGGCTCGCCGCCGCCGCGCGGCGGCCCGCGGCCGGCGCCTCGGCGTCACTCGCTGCCGGCGTTCAGCGCGTACGCCAGATGGGGCGTGAACAGCTCGGGCTCCAGCAGGAAGGCGTCGTGCCCCTTTTCCGAGTGGACGGTGATGCGCATGCAGCGCACCCCGGCCTCCTTGAGCAGGCGCGCCAGCTCCTCCTGCTCTTCCGGATAGAAGCACACGTCCGAGTCGATGGTGAAGATCAGATAGCGCTGCTTCCGGCAGCGCCCGAACAGCTCGTCCAGGGTGCCGGTCCCCCCCTCTGCGGCCAGGTTGAAGCCCTGCCATGCCTCCGTGATCCGCAGGTACGTGTTGGCATCGAACCGGCGCACGAACTTGCGTCCCTGATGGAGTATGTAGGACTCCAGCGGATGGTGGACCCGGTAGGGTGCCAGGCCCTGATCCGGCTGGACGACCTCCAGTCGCGCCCGCTCGTCGAGCGTGTGCAGCGACACGTAGGTCTTGTGGGCGATCATGCGGGCCAGCGCCAGGCCGAGTGCCGGCCCCGGTCCGTCGTAGTAGTCGCCGCCGTGGAAGGCCGCATCGCTGCGGATGGCGACGATCTGCTCGAGGTTGTGCAGGCGCTGGAGCGGCGTCACCTCGACGCCGGCAGCGATGGGCACTACCACGCCGACACGGTCCGGATAGCGCGTGGCCAGACTCAGGCACAGCAGTCCGCCCAGCGAGGCGCCGATGGCCGCGTGCAGGCGCCGTATCCCCAGATGGTCGAGCAGCCGCACCTGGGCATCGACGATGTCGGCAAGGGACAGCTGCGGGAAACGCGAGCCGTAGGGACGGCCGGTGGCCGGGTCGATGCTGGCCGGTCCCGTGGAGCCGTAGCACCCGCCCACGTAGTTGGCGCAGATCACGCAGTAGCGGTTCGTGTCCAGTGCCCTGCCGGGTCCGACGAACCCGTCCCACCAGCCTATCGCGCACTCCTCGGTCCAGCGCTCGCCGGCCTCGGGAACGGCCTCGCAGTATCCGGCGGCATGCTGGCTGCCCGACAGGGCGTGGAAGAGCAGGATCGCGTTGCTCCGCTCGGCGTCGAGCGTCCCGTAGGTCTCGTAGACCTGCGTGACCGGAGCCAGCTGCGCGCCGCTGCGCAGCCGCAGGGGCCGCTCCGGACCCGTGGTGAACTGCGCCGGCGCGACCGCCCCCAATCCGGCCAACGCGATGCCCGGTGCGCTCACGCTCCGCTCCTGTGCCGAGGTGTTGGTTGTCGGCCCGCGCGGCGCCGGGCTGACAGCGCCGGCAGGACCACGGGCGCGGTCCGCCAGCACGGCTTCCAGCACGGGCGGCCCCGCGGCAGCACGCACGGGCCGCGCGCTGCCGCGCGCTGCCGCCCGCCTGCGCATGGTGGCCAGCGGAGAGCTATTCTACGGGCGCGCCGGCGCCTGGCAAGCCGTTGACCGCAGCGCCGGCCGGCAGTTTCGTTGCGCCGGCGGTCGAGCGCGCCGGATTCCGGCAGACGCGGCCGGGTGCGGCCGGCCGCCCGGGCCGCGGCCCGCGCGCAGGCGGCCCGGCCGTGCGCCGGCATGCCCGGTTGCCCGCACCCAACCCACAGCGAGGGAGCCAGAGATGGTGCGCGAGATTGCCCTGTCCGCGTGCGTGACGCTGTTGTCGGTGGCGGCGCTGCCCGGGAAAGCCGGCGCCGCGGCGCCGGATTGGCCTGCCTGCACGCCGCCGCCCGCAGCGTGGGAAAACGCGCTGCGACCGGCCGGCACGGGCGTGACGCTGACGCTGGCGCGCGACGGCCGCGCCCTGTACGACATCCTGCTGCCTGGCGCACCCACCCCGCAGGAGGAGCGGGCAGCCGGGGAGCTGGCCCACTGGCTCGGACAGATGACCGGCGGGGCGTTCGCCGTGCGCACCGAGGCCGCAGGCCGCGCCGAGGGGCCGGTGATCAGCGTGGGGCGCACGCTGCGCCGCACAGCGGCAGGACTGGACACGCTGGAGGCCGGACTGGGTCCCGAGGGCTATGCCGTCGCGGTGCACGGGCAGGATCTCTATCTGGCCGGCGGCGCCACGCGCGGGCCGCTGTACGCTGCCCTGGCCCTGCTCGAGGAGGACCTGGGCTGCCGCTGGTACACCCGCGACTGCACGCGCATCCCGTCGGCGCCGACGCTCCAGGCCGCGATCGTGCCGCGCCGGTACTCGCCTCAGTTCGCCGTGCGCGACCCCTTCTCGTTCGTCTCGAACGACCCGAGCTGGTCGCTGCGCAACCGGACGAACGCGTACGGCGCCCCGCTGCCCGAGGAGGTCGGCGGCAACCTCGACTACGTGCCGGGGTGGTTCGTTCACACCTACGACCGGATCCTGCCCGGCACGCCGGAGAACTTCGCCGCCTGCCCGGACTGCTTCATGCTGGACGAGGACGGCACGCGTAGCGCGCGTCAGCTGTGCCCCACGCACCCCCGGGTCGTCGAACGCGCGATCGCCGCGGTGCAGCAGGCGCTGGCCGCCCACCCCGACGCGGATCTGATCGATGTGTCGCAGAACGACATCCGCGGGTACTGCCACTGCCCGCGCTGCCTGGCCTTGATCGAGGCCGAAGGCACCCCGGCGGCACCGTTGCTGACCCTGGTCAACGCGGTGGCCGACGCGGTGGCGGTCAGCCACCCACGCGTCACGGTGAGCACCCTGGGGTACCAGGACACCGTGCCCGCCACGCGGCGCCTCGAGCCGGCCGGCAACGTGGCCATCCGCCTGTGCACCGACGTGACCTGGTCGGACGTGTTCAACCCGGCCGCGAACCATCCCACGTTCATGGCGGCGCTGGCCGGCTGGTCCCGGCTGGCCAGGCGCATCCACATCTGGGAGTACCAGGTCAATTTCGGCGACTACTTCCAGCCCTGGCCGTCCTTCCACGCCAAGGCCGAGAACCTGCGCCTGTTCGCCCAGCACAACGTGCGCGGCGTCATGGAGCAGGGCGCGTATCAGGGTCCGGGCAACGAGCGGCAGGAGATGCGCGCCTGGGTCTTCGCCAAGCTGCTGTGGGACCCGAGCCGGGACGCGTGGGCGCTCATGCAGGACTTCGTGCGCGGGTACTACGGACCGGCTGCGGCCCCGCTCGAGGCGTACAACCGCATGCTCTACGACTGCGGGCGGCGGCACCAGGGCGTGTTCGACTGCATGGGCGCCGAGGCATTCGTCGAGGCGGCCACCGCCCTGTTCGACGCGGCGGAGCAGCAGGCGTACGCCGCCGGCGACGCGGCCGCCTGGGAGCGAGTCGAACGGGCGCGCCTGCCCGTGCTCGACATCGAGCTGCCCCTGGTGCGGGGCCGCTGGGTCGCCTCCCAGGACAGCGCCGCGCTGGCGCGCTACCAGGCCCTGCTGGCGCGCTTCGCGGCCGCCGCGCACCGGGCCGGCGTCACCCAGTACTCGGAAGGCATGCACCTGGAGAGCTGGCTGGAGCAGCGCCGCGCGTTCGTGGCCCCGCCCGCCGGACCCGAGGAACGCACCGTGCAGCTCGACGGCGGCACCGTGCGGCTCTACCGGCTGCCGGCCACCTGGCGGCTGCGGCGGGACCCCCAGGACACCGGCCGGCAGCAGGCCTGGTTCGCCGCGGAGCTGGACGAGGCCGAGTGGGGCTCGTACCGCACCGACCTGAAGACGGGCTGGGAGGACCAGGGATTCCCCGGCACCGACGGCGTCTTCTGGTTCCGCACCCGAGTGGCGCTGCCAGCCGCAGTCGCCGGCAGCCGTCACACTTACCTGTTCTTCCAGGCCTGCGACGAGGAAGCCTGGGTCTGGCTGGACGGCCAGCCGCTGGGCGAGCGCACGGCAGCCAGCACCGGGCTGGATCCGTCCGTGCTGTGGCTGCAGCCGTTCGCCCTGGAGGTCAGCGGGCGGCTCGGGCCGGGCGAGGAGCATGCCCTGGCCGTGCGGGTCCGCGACAACGGCGGCATGGGCGGCCTGTACATGCCGGTGTACGTGCTCGGGGCCGACATGCCGCTGACGACGACGCAGATGGGCGAACTGCTGCTGGACAGGAATCCGTACCGGCGCTAGCGGCGCGGCCCGGTCGCGCCGCCCGCTCGGGCAGGCGCTGGCGGGCGCAGCGTCGCCGGGAGCGGGCCGCCGATCATGGCGCCCGCAGCAGCAGGCGCACCGGCCCCAGCAGCCCCGCCTCCAGGCTCTCGCGCTGGAAGGGCTCGGTCCGCCGCGCGTACGCGTTGTACCAGCCCTGCGCCTGTGCCCAGGCGATCTCCTCCGGCTGCAGGAACTGGTTCGCCCAGGTGTTGGTGACCACCACGCGCAGCTCGTTGGGGCCGGGGCGCAGAGTGCCGGCGACCTCGACCGTCCAGGGCGGCCACAGGCGCACGCCAGCAGCCCGGCCGTTGACCCACACCTGGGCGGCGTGTCGCACCTGGCCGAGGTCCAGGACGGCCCCGCGGGCTGCTTCGCCGGCAGACAGGGCGACCGTGGTCCGGTAGGCGATGCTGCCGGAGAAGTGCAGCAGCCCGAGCGCGGCCCACGGGCGCAGCTCGACCGGGCGCCACTGCTCGCCGCCGGGCGGCGTCGCTTCCTCCTGCGGCTCGCCGCGGATCAGGCGGCAGGCGCGGACAGGGGCAATCTCCCAGGGGCCGGCCAGCGGCCGCGCCGCCAGCCGCTGCCGGGCGCCGGACAGCGACGAGGACGACGCCGGCGTGGCTGGCTCGCCGCGGCGCAGCACCACGAACAGCGCCCCCAGGGGCGGCAGCTCCAGGGTCAGCCGGGTGCGCGCGCCGCGCCCCTGGGCGGCGGCCGGCGCCACCGAGCCGCGATCCGGGTCCCAGATTTCGGCGGCGCCGCTGCCGGCCAGCTCCACGCGCAGCTCGCGCCCGGTTGCCGCCCCGTTGACGACGAAGTACAGATCGCCGTCGCGCCACACCCGGTGGCAGTAGCGGATATCGGGATCGGGCGTTTCCAGCACGAAGTCGCGCGCGATCAGCTCGGCCAGCACCGCGGGCAGGCGCGGCCGGTCGCCAGGCGGCAGGTAGCGGCAGCGCGGCCGGTCGCCACCGAACAGCGCCGCCACCGCCGCCTGCAGTCGCTCCTGGTGGGCCGCCTGAGGGCACAGCCAGGGCAGGCTGTCCACGGCCAGCACCGCGCCGCCAGCGGTGGCGAACTCGACCAGCCGGGCCAGGGCAGGCCAGTCGAGGACCGGCGAGCGCACCAGCAGCACTGCGGCGTAGCGCAGGCCCCCGCAGCGCAGCCAGCCGCTCTCCACCGTCGCTCTGGCCACCTCCTCCTCGTCCACCACGTGGTAGTCGATCTGCGCCGCTGCCAGCGAGTCCATCACCGCGTGGAAGCTCGCCGCGACACCCGCATCGACCTGCGCCCACAGGCTGCTGGCCGGATAGAGCAGCGCCACCGCAGCGATCGGCTGCCCGAAACGCAGCGCGTAGCTGAGGCGGCCGACGTACTCGCAGTAGGTCCGCAGCAGCGGCCAGAGGGGATTGCCCCACCCCAGGTTCGACATGGTGCAGTAGGCACGCCCGCGCGTGGCGCTGTAGTGCGCGGCCATGGGCGCCATCAGGTTGACCCCGTCGCAGTACTGGCGGTCGGTGACCCACTTCATCTGGGCCCCCGTCAATCCGTACCCGTACACGGCGAAGGTCTCCGACAGCACCAGCGGCTTGCCCGCCACGTGGGCCGCGGAGGCCGCCAGCTTGGAGAAGTGGCCGCCCGCCTGCCCCGGGAAGATCTGCCGCCAGATCGCGTCCACCCCGGGCACGTCGAGGTGGCGCATCACCCGGAAGAAGTGGCCAAAGTAGCGGGTGGCGTGGTTGGCCAGATCGTCCTCGCCGCCCACGTGGCCCACCAGCAGCAGGCCGCGTTCCCGGCACCAGCCGTGCAGCCGTCCATAGAACGCTTCGGCGTGCAACCGCGTCCACACGTCGCCGAAGTCGCAGCGCACGCGCGCCGCCTGCTCGCGGGACAGCGACGCCTGCGCCGCCGGCGGCAGCGCGCCCGGGTCGAACAGCGCCGCCAGGTGCGGCAGCAGGTCGTAGCCCTTGCCCCGGCGGAACTCCTCCGGCAGCGCCGCCGTCCACGGCACGCGGTCGCTGCCCATCGCACCGCCAACCGCGGCCTCGTCGGTGAAGATCCCGGGGATCAGCATGCCGAACTCGGCGCCGAGCCCGTCCGCGTACCGCGCGTGCGTGGCGGCCACGAAGGCGTCCGTGGTCGCCGGGTTCATCAGGTCCGTGCGGTACCCCTCGCGGCTGGCGTAGAATCGCAGCCGCTGGCCGTCCGCCAGCGCGATCACGGCGACCTCGTCACCGGGCCGATCGCCATCGTCGCCGGCGCCCAAGGGATGGACGCGCAGGACCCGCCCCGCCAGCTCCGGACGCCCCTCGGCCAGCCGTCCCACCCACGTGCCGCTGGGCCAGCCCCCCTCGTCGTACAT
>CAZPXM010000041.1:0-26389 GCA_964591015.1 uncultured Gemmatimonadaceae bacterium | reverse complement strand
ACCCAGCCCCCCCACAGGCCGCCCGCGACGGCCGCCACCAGCGCGAGGCCGCGGATCAACCCGGCGGCGCGCTCCAGGTGGTAGGAGACGGGGTGGACGCGCTGGCCGGTGATGACCCGGTTGAGCACCGCCAGCGGCGCTCGGCCCTCGTACAGGGCCTGCACGGCCGCCTCGCCGCCCAGGGCGAAGCCTGCCAGCAGCACCACGGCCAGCGCCGGTCCTGCCGCCGCCGCCGCATAGGCCGCCTTGCCGGGAGACCTGCCCGCCGCCGCCATCGTCAGCCCAGACAGATCCAGGTGATCTCGGCGTCGGTGCGCAGGCCGTGCTCGACCCACGGCCGGATCGCGATGAGGTCGCCGCCCTGCACAGGCTGCTCGTCCTGCCCGAGGCGCACCACCCCCGCGCCGCCGACCACGTACCACAGCTCCGCCTGCTCGTGCCGGTGCGGCCCGAACGCGTTGTGCGGGCCGGTGCGGCGCACGACGAAATGACGGACCTGCGTCGCGAATCCCCCCAGATCGTACCACGTTCGACCCGGTTCGCCGGCGTCAGGCTGCCCCTTGATGATCATCGCGTCCCCGTCCTGGCTGTCGCCGCAGGCGCCGCCGCCCCCACGCGCCCCTAGTCCCAGGGCAGCGGCACCCCGAGCAACTCGCTGAGCTGGCGCGCCGCCTGCTGCTCCGGCGCCCCGAAGCGTATTCCGTCCCGCCGGTGCAGCGCCAGCACCTGCTCCTCGATGGCGCCTGGCAGCAGCGACTCGTCGTATCCGGGCATCGGGGCATAGTTGTCGCGGATGGCCCGCACGTAGCGGTCCACCTCCGCCCGGAACAGCTCCTCCGGGAGCACCGCGGCCGGATCGATGGCCAAGACCATGGCGCCCATGCGCGCCCCGGGCCAGCACTTCACCACCTCGTCGGACTCGGGCGCGGTGAAGCCGGTCAGGCCCCCGCCCAGCAGCGTGGACACGGCGACCAGGCCGATGCTCTTGAAGAACGCGGCTGGAACGCGGCCGGGCAGGTCCGCGTACTCGTCGCCGCTGTACCCGACCATGGCGTGGGCCACCATGTCCAGCACGATCGCGGGCTCGCGACCCGCCGGCACCGCGAAGCTCATCGGCGGGCCGCCGGTGAAGGCGATGGAGGGCTTCGGCCGGCGGCCGCGCGTGTCGCCGTCGCCGCGGAATCCCTGCACGGAGAAGCCGATGCAGCCAGCCTCGCAACAGGCCCGGGTGTAGTGGCCGGCCGCCCCGTAGTGGCCGATGTGGCGGACCAGCCCCATGCCGATCCCCACCCGGCGCGCGCGGGCGATCGCCATCTCGGCGGCGCGCAGGCTGGGCAGGTACCCCAGCGAGCCGTCACCATCCAGGACGACGGTGGTCTGATTCTCGCGGACCACGCGCACGTCCGGCCGCGCGTTCAGGCCGCCGTCCAGCAGTTGCTGGCAGTACCCCGGCGCCCAGCCGATTCCGTGGCTGCGCACGCCGCGCAGCTCGGAGTTGGTCAGCAGGCGGCTCACCAGCCGCGCGTGCTCCTCCTCCAGACCCGCGCGCCGGAAGCACGCCTCCAGGAAGGCCAGCTCGCGCTCTTCGCGCACCAGAATGTACTCCTGGGGGGGAATGTTCATCCCGTGTCCTCTCAGGTCGGAAGGCGGGGGGCTGCGGCGCAGCCGGGGCCTGCCGGCTCCCAGACGGGCCTCGCCGGCAGCCGTGCCTGAAGCGCGGCGGCGCCTCAGGGCTGGTACGGCACTCCTGTGCGCCGCAACTCCTTGGTCACCGCCATCTGGCAGGTGACGTAGGCCCCGGCGCTGGGCCGCCCGCGCTGGTTGAGCATGCCGGCGGCGTACCCGGGCCGCACGTCGGCGATGGTGCCCACGATCAGGTTGGCGTATTCGGTCGTGGTCTGGTAGCGGTCGGCGATCAGGCCCACCATGTCGAACCAGGCCACCTTGACCGCCTCTTCCCAGGTGGCGCCCTGACCGCTGGTCAGGTACTCCTCGGCGCTCTCGACGATGCGGCTCTTCTCGACCACCGGACTGCCGCAGGGGAAACCGGGCGAACGGTTCACGCGCAGGGTCACGGTCGCGTCGATCTCCACGCCCGTGCCGGTCATCTCGCCGTCGCCCATGCGCGCGTGCGCGTCTCCCAGGGACAGCAATGCCCCGTCCTTCTGGGTCCGCAGATGGACGACGCTGCCCGGCTGCACCGAGTTGAAGTCCATGTTGCCGCCGTGGTCGATCTCGTGGCTGGCCACCGACTCGACCATGATGACGCCGATCATGGGCCGGACCGGCACGACGAAGTCCGGCGGGAAATGGATCAGACCGTCCCGCACGGGCGCCACCAGGCGCATGCTCGCCCAGTGCGGGCCGCCGTTGCGGTAGAAGCCGTAGGGCCCCACCTCGATCGCGAGGATCTCCACGGCGATCCACTCGCCCGCGCGGATCCCCTCGATGACGAAGGGCCCTGCCGGCCGCGAGCGGCGCGGCGGATGCACTTCCATGATGTCGCCAGCCAGGCACTTGCCGATGGCCTCGTAGTCCTGGTCGTGCCCGCCCACGGTCTCGATCTGCACGGTCTCGCCCAGCCCCAGCGTGCCACGGGGCTGCTGCCGTTCCGGGTCATCCGCCCCGGCAAAGGGCGGCATGCGAGTGAACGTACGCATGGTCTGTGCTCCTGGTGTGGCCGGTCGAGGGCGCCCGCTCAGGGGCGCTCCCCCAGTGCCTGGTCGAAGTCCTTGCCGCAGCTCTCCAACACCTTGGCCAGGGCGAAGTCGCCGCCGTAGGCCAGCATCTGCGCGCCCTGCTGGCTATACCGGGCGATCGCCTCGGGGGTTCCTGCCGGGATGCCCCAGGCCTTGCCGTGCCGGACGGCCGCCGCCGCCACCTGCTCGATCGCCTGCGCCAGCGTCCCCGTGCCGGCGACGCGCAGCCGCGCGCCCAGGTCCGCCGGCCCGACGAAGAGCACGTCCAGGCCCGGGGTCGCCGCGATCTCGTCCAGGTTGGCCAGCGCCTCGGGGGTCTCGATCTGCGCGGTGACGAACGTCTCCTGGTTGGCTGCCGCCAGGTACTGGCTGCCTTCGGCCCACGCCTCCAGGCCATAGTCCGCGTCCAGCCCCGCCCCGTCGATGCCGCGATTCCCCAGCGGCGGGAACTTCACCGCGCGCACGATGGCGGCCGCGGTCTCCGCGTCCGACACGAACGGGAACATCAGTCCCGCGGCCCCGTCCTCCAGGTGCCGGTACAGGCGGCTGCGCTCCAGCGTCGGCGACCGCAGCATGCAGTCGATGTCGTTGTAGTAGCACAGGGCCAGCAGGCTCTGCACCTCGCGCTGGGTCATGGCGCGATGCTCCAGGTCCAGCCAGATGGCGTCATAGCCCGCCCGGGCTGCGTAGCGGACGAAGAAGGGCAGATAGTGGCCCAGCCCGCACACCCGCGCGCACCGCCCCGCGCGGATCTTGGCCAACACCTTGCTGCGGCGCATCAGCGTTCTCCTCTCTTCTTTCCTGCGGGATCCTGGAGGCTGCTACCACGGGCGGCGCCGGCGTCTTGGCGCCCCCGAGGCGCCAGGCTATCTTGCCTCGGGCGCAGGGCGATCGAGCCCGTGCGATGGGACACCGCGCGGACCCGCCTGTCCCGGCGCGCCGGCCCGCCCGGCCGCCGGCCTGGGGCGAGCGCCCGCGCCGGACAGCGCGCAAGTAACGCCCCCCAGGCGAGTGCGGTCAACCGAGGGACCAGCCCCTGCCTTCGGTCCGCGCGGCGGGCGGGGCGCAGGCGCGGCGGGCGGGGCGCAGGCGCTGCCCCCGCGCCAGCCGAGAGAGGAGCCTCATGGACGAGTACGTGCTGCGGGAACGCCGGATCCCGCTCGAACAGGACCTGGACGTCGTCGTGGTCGGCGGCGGCCCGGCCGGCTGCACCGCGGCGGCCGCAGCCGCGCGCGCCGGCGCCCGCACCCTGCTGGTGGAGGCGACCGGAGCCCTGGGCGGCATGGGCACCTCCGGCCTGGTGCCGGCCTGGTGTCCGTTCACGGACAAGGAGAGGATCATCTACGGCGGCCTGGCCGAGCGCGTGCTCAAGGAGTGCATGGCTGGCATGCCGCACGTGCCCGCCGACAAGTTCGACTGGACGCCGATCGACGCCGAGCGGCTGAAGCGCGTGTACGACGAGCTGGTGACGCAGCACGGCGCCCGCGTGCGCTTCCACACCCTGATGGGCGGCGTGCAGCTGGCGGCCGAAGGCTGCGTCGACGCGCTGCTGCTGGCCAGCAAGGCCGGCCTGACCGCCGTCCGCGCCCGGATCTTCGTCGACTGCACCGGCGATGCCGATCTGGCGGCCTGGGCGGGCGCCGATTTCGAGAAGGGTGACGAGGCCGCGAACCTGCAGCCGGCCACGCACTGCTTCACGCTCGCCAACGTCGACGTGTACGCGTACGAGCACATCGGCGGCATCAAGTACCACCCGAAGCGCAACCTGATCGACCAGATCGTGGCGTCCGGCCGGTACCCCGAGATCCCGGACACGCACGCGTGCAACAACCTCGTGGGTCCGGGCACCGTGGGCTTCAACGCCGGCCACATCTGGGGGGTGGACAACACGGATCCCGACAGCGTGAGCCGCGGACTGATCCAGGGACGCCGCCTGGCCAAGGCGTTCCGGGATGCCTGCGCGGAGTTCTTCCCCGAGGCATTCGCCAACTCGTTCCTGGTGAGCACCGCAGCCCTGCTGGGGGTACGGGAGAGCCGCCGCATTCTGGGCGACTACTATCTCACGGTGGACGACTTCCGGGAACGGCGCACCTTCGCCGACGAGATCTGCCGCAACTGCTACTTCGTCGACATCCATCCCCGCCCGGGCGAGCCCCATCCTGCTGGCGAGGAGGCCTGCATCCATCTGGGGCCCGGCGAATCGCACGGCATACCGTACCGCTGTCTGACGCCGCGCCGGCTGAGCAACGTGCTGGTGGCCGGCCGCTGCATCTCCACCGACCGCACCGTGCAGGGCAGCACGCGCGTGATGCCGGTCTGCCTGTGCCTGGGCGAGGCCGCCGGCATGGCTGCGGCGATGGCGGCCGCCGGAGCGGCAGACACGCGGCAGATCGACGTGCAGCAGTTGCGCCTGCAGTTGCGCGCGGCAGGGGCGTACCTGCCCTGAGGTCTCGCCAGGCCGGCCCGGCCGTCCCCCGCCGCGACACGCGCCGGCCCTGGACTGCGGGACGAAGGGCCTGTTGCCTATTCCAGCGCCTGGCGAGATACTATGCTCGCGTGTGGCTGGTCGGCCAGCCGCCCAGCCGTTTCGCCACGGACTGCTTACCGGAGGTTCTACGCGATGGAGCACGCCTACACCTACGAGGAGCTGCGCCACGCGAGCATCGCCCGGCTGCGGGAGATCGCCGAGGGGGTGGAGCACGAGGCTCTGCAGGGCTTCACGCAGATGAACAAGGAGCACCTGCTGCAGGCCCTGTGCACCGCGCTGCAGATCGACATGCACGTCCACCACGAGGTCATCGGGGTGGACAAGACCACCGTGAAGACGAAGATCCGCGCGCTCAAGAAGGCGCGCGACGCGGCCATCGCGGCTGCCGACCACAAGGAGCTGCGCAAGGTCCGCCGCCGCATCCACCACCTCAAGCGCCAGCTGCACAAGGCGACCATCTAGTGCCCGCGAGCAGGCGGCCCGCCGGCCTGGTTCCCGTCACCGGCTGGCTCCGGCACGAGGCGTCCTCCCGGGGCGCAGACTGCTGGCAGCACGCGGCCCCCTGCGGGATCGGACGCGAGAGCGGGTTCGTCACGAGCAGACCTTGAACCTGCGGCAGGGCGGCTGGAGCGACGCGCGGCCGCTGCCAGCGTGAGAGGCGATCGATGCGAGCGATCCTGATGGAGCGCTTCGGGGGCCCGCTGGTGCTGGCAGAGGTCGCGGACCCGGAACTCCCGGAGGACGGCGTCATCATCCAGGTGGGGGCCACCGGCATCTGCCGGAGCGACTGGCACGCCTGGATGGGGCACGACCCGGACGTCGGCCTGCCCCACGTGCCGGGCCACGAGCTGGCCGGCACGATCGTGGCCGCCGGGCCCCGGGTGCGCCGCTGGCGGCCGGATGACCGCGTCACGCTCCCCTTCTGCTGCGGGTGCGGCACGTGCCCGCAGTGCCAGGCGGGAGACCAGCAGGTGTGCCCGAACCAGTATCAGCCCGGCTTCACCGGCTGGGGCTCGTTCGCACAACTGGTGGCCGTCCCGTACGCGGACGCGAACCTCGTCCGGCTGCCGGAGAACCTGGGCTTCGTCGAGGCCGCGGCGCTGGGCTGTCGCGTGATCACCTCGTTCCGGGGCGTGGTGGACCAGGGCCGAACCCGCCCGGGCGAATGGCTGGCCATCCACGGATGCGGCGGGGTCGGTCTGGCGGCCCTGCTCATCGGCCGGGCACTGGGCGCCCGGACCATCTGCGTGGACATCAAACCCGGCAAGCTCGAACTGGCGCGCCGCCTCGGCGCGGATGCCGTGGTGGACGCCAGCTCCCAGACCGACGTGGTCGGCGCGATCCAGGAGATCACCGGCGGCGGCGCCCAGGTCTCCATCGACGCGCTGGGCAGCCCGAGCACCTGCCGCAATTCGATCCGCTGCCTGGCCCGGCGCGGCCGCCACGTGCAGATCGGTCTGACCCTGGCCGAGCACAAGGATGTGTCGGTCCCCATGAACGAGGTCATCGCCCGCGAGCTGGAGCTGTATGGCAGCCACGGTATGCAGGCGCACCGCTTCAGGGACCTGCTCGGCCTGATCACCGCGGGCAAGCTGGATCCCGCCCAGCTGGTCCGCAGGCGCGTGCCACTGGCGGAGGCGCCCGCGGAACTGGCGGCGATGACCCGCTTCGAACAGGAGGGCATCTCCGTCATCGATCGCTTCTAGCCCGTACGGCGCGAGCGATGGCGCCTGGTCGAGCGCGGCCCTGTACGCGCCGCTCCCGGCCCAGGCGCGCGTGGCGGGATGGGCATTCCCCGGCGACCGCGACGAGGTTCGGACGATGGCGCAACTGCGGGTGCGAAGGTCCTTGTATGCCACGTGGCGGCAGGACGAAGAGGGCCAGTACGGAGCCCCCGCGGTCCAGGTATGGGGTTGGGGCGGTTCCAGCCAGCACCGCACCGAGCGGCTGACATACGAGGTCAAGAGCGACTACTGCCTCACGCTGGCCGTCCGGCACTCGCACGACAACGGCAGGACCTGGAGCCCGTTCGCCGTGGAGCGCGCGCAGAACCCCCGGCAGAACGGCTTCGAGCGGGAGGACTCCTGGTTCGCGGTCTGCCACGACCGCCAGCGCGGTCATGACGTCCGGTTCGACTTCCAGCGCGTGTTCGTGGGCACGGGACCCGAGGCGCTGTCCGCCTACTGGCAGGGCGTGGAGAGCTTCCATGACCACGGATTGTACTGCCTGACGCGGGACCAGGGCCGGACCTTCACCACGCCGCGGCTGTTGCGGTTCGAGGACGGGGAGGATTTCGACGAGGCGGACTGGGGCCGGCCTGGGTACCTGAAACGGAACACGATGTACGGCGGGTACACGGCCATCGTGACGAGGGCGGGCAAGGTGCTCTACCCGTTCACCACGCCCGCCAGGATCAGGACCGAGTGCGGGGAGCAGGCCACGGGCGCGGTGCGGTGCATGATCGGCACCTGGGACCAGCAGGAGGAGGACTACCGGTGGGAGGTTTCCACCGAGATCGCGGTGCCCCTCGAGTGGTCGGGCCGCGGGCTCATGGAGCCGACCCTGGCGGAGCTGCAGGATGGGCGGGTGGTGATGGGGATGCGCGGCAGCACCGCTCTGTCCAGGCTGCTGTGCCCCGAGGGGAACGTGACGGTGACTCAGCCGGGGCGGCACTGGCTGTCCATCAGCGAGGACGGCGGGCACACCTGGGGCCCCGTGCGGGACTGGCGGTACGCAGACGGCCGGCCGTTCTACTCACCCAGCGCCCTGGCGCGCCTGCTGCGGCATTCCAGCGGCAGGCTGTTCTGGGTCGGCAACATCTGCCCGGAGCCGCCCGACGGCAACATGCCGCGGCATCCGCTGGTGATCGCGGCGGTGGACGAGGAAGGACCTGGTCTCATCCGCGACTCGGTGACCGTGATCGACACCAAGGGCGAGGACGAGCGCGTGGCCCCGGAGTTCCAGCTGTCGAACTTCTGCCTTCTGGAGAACGCCCAGACCGGCGCGCTCGAGCTGTACTTGACGCGGTACGGGGAGTCTGCCGAGCACTGGCTGAAGGCGAACGCGTACCGGTACGAGATAGAGCTCGCCTGACCGACCCTCCGGCGTCCCGCTCGCGGACCGCCCGTCCGGCGGTGCGAGCCCGCGCGGCAGGCCAGCTCCACCGCTTCTCGGATCTCGCCGAGCCGTGCCAGTCGAGCAGAGAGAGACAGGTCGGGCTCGGCGCGGCGGGATCCGTGCCGCCAGGCTAGACGCGTGGATCCAGGAACCCTCGCGGCCAGCGGTAGTGCTCGTTGATGTCCTGGACATGGCGCATGGGCTCGTTCGGCTCCATGCCCAGCAGCGCTTCCATGACCGCCACCGCCTGGTCGTAGCTGCGCGTCGCGTGGCAGTCGAGCACTCCGTACAGCATCATCGACAGGTCCCCGCTCAGCAGCGCCGCCAGCGTCCGCTCCATCCGCAACCAGTCCGGATAGATGCACTCCAGCAGCACCTTCCTGGGCAGCGGCTCGACGCGCAACGGCTGGATCCCCTTCCGGCTCACCACCGCCGGCACCTCCACCGCCACGTCATCGGGCACGCCGGCCAGCGCGCCCCGATTGAGCACGTTCACCTGGAACCGGCCCTCGTGGTCGTTGACCAGGGCGTCGATGATGGGCACGTGCTGCTCGGTGGTGGGCTGCGAGCCGAACAGCGTCACCGGCCGCACCGACGGATCGAAGGCCGCAGCGCGCATCTGCTCCAGCTTCTCTTCCTTGCCGCGCAGCACCCGCTCGCGCCCCGCGGGCGTGTCGTTGCCGCCGCTGCCGCCGTACCAGCGCTTGCGGGTCTCCAGGTCCACGTGGTACCACCACCCGCCGCTGCGCGGCGTGTCGCCGATCGGCATCAGGCCGAACATCCGGTACTGGTGGATCGCGGCCGGCGACATCTGGGTGGATAGCTGGCCGCGTTGCTGCCCGGCGGCCCAGTAGGCCGGCGCCTCGCGCTCGATCCACTCGTCCAGGCGCGGGTAGGCGTCCTGCCCGTCGCAGAAGAAGTGGGTCAGCCAGATGTTGTGGTTGAGTCCCGGCGCCTGCCACGTCACCCGATCGGGGTCCAGCCCGATGGTGCGGGCCACCTCGCGGTAGCCGTAATGCCCGTGACACAGGCCGCACACCTTGATACCGGTCTGCCGTCCCATCAGCGTCGTCCCGTCGAACACGGGATTGCCCGCCAGCAGGATCCAGGCCTGCGGGCACACGCGCTCCATGTCGCGCGCCACGTCCAGCATGAGCTGGAGGTTGTGGTACTCCGGCATCCCGGTGCGTCCGTAGAAGTACCCGTACCGCGCGGTCAGCTCGCGACGCCTCTTCATGAAGTGCTCTTCATGAGTGATCGTCGCGGTGTTGATGACGAAGCTGGCGTCCCGGAGCGCCGCCTCGCGCGACAGGGTCTGCTCGAACTCCAGGCGGGCCCCCAGGTCCTCCGCATAGCGCTGCGCCAGCCGGAAGACGATCTCGAGGCGCGGCGCATCGATGTCCATGAAGCACACGCGACTGCCGTGCAGGCTGGGAGTCAGGCACAGATCCTTGACCAGGCCGAGCGAGAACACGACGCTGCCCGCCCCGACGATGGTGATCTTCACCCCCATCGCTCCCTCCTCATCGGCCCATGCGTCGCAGCGCCTCCAGACTGCGTCGCGGCACGTCGAAGCCCAGACCCTCCGGCGTGCCCTCCTCGACGACGTACCACTCCGGCTGGTGCAGCGTGTCGCACAGGTGGAAGATCCGCCGCCAGTCGGCCCGCCCCTCGCCGATGACGCCGCCCGGCGGCGCCCCGTAGTCCTTCAGATGCACGGAGCGGGCGCGCCCCGGGAATCTCTCCAGCATGGCGACCGGATCGCCGCCCCCGCCGGCGCAGTTGCCGATGTCCAGCTGCATGACCACCTGCGGCCGCGTGTGGCTGAACAGAATCTCCCAGGCGGTCTCCGCGCCGAAGCGCGCGAAGTCGAAGCCGTGCGCGTGGTAGCCGGTCCACATGCCCAGCGGTGCCAGCGTCTCGGAGACGCGGTCGAGCAGCGCGGCCAGTTCGAGGATGCTGTCGCGGGCACCCATGCGCTCCCGGTCCGCGGCGATGATCAGGTACCGGTTGCCCAGCACCTGGTTGAACTCGATCGTGCGCTGCAGGTTGTCGCCCAGCAGCGCGCTGGTGCTCAGGTGGAACCCGCAGCACGCCAGGCCGTCGTCGTCGTACATGCGGCGGATCTCGGCGGCGGAATGCCCCTGCCAGCGCGCCTCGTCGCCGGCGAAGCCCCAGGGCTCGGCGCCGGCATAGCCGCAGGCCGCCACCCCCGCGAGCGCCGCGGGCAAGCTCCTGGCCACCTCGCCGCGGACGGAGTACAACTGCAGCGCGATGCGCGCCTTCCCAGCCTTGTCGACCATGATCCTTCCTCCTCTGCAAGCCCGTCTCGCGCCGCCCGGCGCCAGGACCTCAGGTGCGCCTGCTCCGGCGGCGTGGCGCCGACCCGGAGCGGCGGACCGTCTTGGCGCCCGCCTCGGCGGGGGCCGCCTCGAGTTCGCCCGCTTCGGCGCGCGACAGCAGTCGTTCGAGCCGCGCGAACGCCGCCTCGATCATCTGCTCGTCCCACTCGCCGTCGATGCGGACGCGCAGCACCCGTCCGAGCGTGCGCAGCCGCTCGCGCTCCGCTTCGTTCAGCGCGTCGGCACCGGAAAGCGCCGGGGCATCCTCGGCCATGGGGGTCACCCTCGCACCGCCGGTCCCAGACCGGCCTGCTGGCGCAGCGATGCGGCCAGGTCGGTGCGCTCCCACAGGAAGTCCCGATCGGTGCGGCCGAAGTGGCCGTAGTTGGTGGTCTTGCGGTAGATGGGCCGCCGGAGCTGCAGCGTCTCGATGATGCCCTTGGGCTTGAGCTGGAACGTCGCCCGGATGAGCTCGGCGATCTGCTCGTCGGGCAGGCGGCCGGTGCCGAAGGTGTCCACCAGCACGGACACGGGCTCCGCCACCCCGATGGCGTAGGCCAGCTGGAGCTGGCAGCGGTCGGCCAGCCGGGCCGCCACCACGTTCTTGGCGACGTACCGCGCCATGTAGTGGGCGCTGCGGTCCACCTTGCTCGGGTCCTTGCCGGAGAAGGCGCCGCCGCCGTGCGGGCACATGCCTCCGTACGTGTCGACGATGATCTTGCGGCCCGTCACGCCGGTGTCGCCGTGCGGCCCGCCGACCACGAACTTGCCGGTGGGATTCACCAGATACCGGGTGTTCGCGTCGAGGTACCTGGCCGGGATGACCGGCTTGACCACGTGCTCGACCATGTCCCTGGCGATCCGCTGCTGGCTGACGCCCTCGCGGTGCTGGGTAGAGATCACCACGGCGTCCACCCGGACTGGCCGCCCGTCCTGGTACTCCACCGTCACCTGGGACTTGGAGTCCGGGAGCACGTAGGGCAGCCTGCCGCTCTTGCGCAGGCGGGCCAGCTCCTGCAGCAGGCGGTGCGCCAGGGTGATGGGCAGCGGCATGAACTGCGGCGTCTCACGGCAGGCGAAGCCGAACATCATGCCCTGGTCGCCGGCGCCCTGCTCGTGCCCGTCGCGCTCGTCCACCCCGAGGGCGATGTCGGGGGACTGCTTGTCCAGGGCGATGAGCACGCCGCAGGAGCGCGCGTCGAAACCGCATTCCGGATCCGTGTACCCGATGCCGGCGATCGTCCGGCGGACGACATCCTGCAGATCGACCTGGGCCCGGGTGGTGATCTCGCCAGCGATGATCGCCTGCCCGGTGGTGACCATGGTCTCGCAGGCCACGCGCGACATCGGGTCCTGTTCCAGCATGGCGTCCAGGACGGCGTCGGAGACCAGGTCCGCGACCTTGTCGGGATGGCCCTCCGACACCGACTCCGAGGTGAACAGGTGCTTCGGCATGGCACTCCTTCCTGGCTGTCCCGCAGCGGCGCGGCGGCGGCTGGTGGCTGAGGGGGCCGAGAGAGGGCTACGCCCGCGCGCCGCGCCCCGCGCGCCCTCCGGTCCGGTCGAGTCCGGCCCCGTATTGTACAGGATCGCCCCGGCACGCGCCACGCGGCTGCCCCCCAGCGCGCCACCCCGGCGACCCGCGGCGGCCGGCGCGCGCCGCCGCGCCCTACTCCTCGCGCACCCGGATCTTGTAGTTGCCTCGCTCCCCGTCGTACTCCAGCACCACCAGGCCCTGCTTCTCGGCCTCCTTGAGCAGCTCGGCGAAGCCGCTGAAGCCGTAGTTGGCCTCGTTGAAGTCCGGGTGCACGCGGCGCAGCGTCTGCTTGACGATGGAGCCCCACAACGGCTCGTACTCGGCGCTGAGCGAGTACACGATCTCCATGAGCCGGTCGACGCCTGCTTCGCGCTGCCCCCCGTCCCCCTGCTTGCGGCGCCGGCGCGTCCGGGGTCGCTCCGCAGCGCTGATCAGGTCATCGTAGAAGACGAACTCGTCGCAGCCCTTGACGAGCAGGTCCGAGGTCGAGCTCTTGATGCCGCAGCCGATGACGCGCTTGTCGTTCTCCTTCAGTTTGCCGACCAGCGGCGAGAAGTCGCTGTCGCCCGACAGCAGCGCGAAGATGTCGATGTGCTGCTTGGTATGGCACAGCTCCAGCGCGTCCACCACCATGTGGATGTCGGCGCTGTTCTTGCCGCTCATCTTGCTGCGCGGAATGTCGATCAGCTCGATCCCCCGGCTGTGGAATTCGCGCACGATGTCCCGGTGCGAGCTCCAGTCGCAGTAGGCCCGCTTCAGCACGATGCGGCCGCGCTCGAGCAGCCGTTTGAGGATCACGTCGATGTCGAACTTGCGGCCGCCCGATTTCATCGCCGCCGCCCCGATGCTCAGGTTCTCGAAGTCGATGAATACAGCGATGAGCGATTCCTCGGCCATGGTCATCCGTCCGTGTCCAGACGCCGCAGATACCGGCTCGACAGAGCCCGGCATGGTGCCGGCGGGCACGCCGGCGTGGAGCTAATCTACGCGTGCGGCCGTTCCCCACCAGTTGCCGGCTGGCGGGCTGCCAGCCGCTGCTGCGGGCGTGCCGCGGGGGCATGCGGACCGGTTCCGTGCCCGCACGACCCTGGCTATCTTCTGTGCCGCGACCGAGGCTCGTCCTGGCCGCACCGCGGTCCCGGCGCCGGGATCGGCCCGGACCGGCCCCCGAGCCCCCAGTTCGAGACGGGAGGAGAACGCATGGATGCCCTCGAAGCGATCCACACCCGCCGCAGCATCCGGGAGTACCAGCGGAAGCCTGTGGCGCCGGAGCTGGTCGAGCAGATCATCCAGGCCGCGATGATGGCCCCGTCGGCAGGCAACGCTCGCCCATGGCAGTTCGTCGTGCTGGACGATCCCCAGATCCTGCGCGAAGTGCCGCGGATCCACCCGCACGGAGCCATGGCCGCGGAGGCACCGCTGGCGATCATGGTGTGCGGCGATCTGAAGCTGGAGAAGTACCCGGGGAACTGGATCGCCGACTGCTCCGCAGCCACGCAGAACCTGCTGCTGGCGGCGCACGCGCTGGGCCTGGGCGGAGTCTGGACCGGCCTGTACCCCGAACAGGATCGCGTCCGTGGCTTCCAGCAGCTGCTCGGCCTGCCCGAGCACGTGATCCCCCTGGTGCTGGTCCCCATCGGCTACCCGCTGCGTCCGGGCCGCCGCCAGCACCGGTTCGACGCCGACAAGATCCACCACAACCGCTTCGGCGGCAAGCGGTGAGCCGCCAGGGGCGGGCCTGGGGTTGCCGGGCATGGCCGGCGACCCCAGCGCGGCCGCGCTGCCTGGCTTCCTGGCGGACAGGGCCGCAGGCCCGTCGCTACCGCCGGCCGGGATCCGCCGCTGCCGGCGCGGCCGGGCATCCGGCGCGCTGGCCGTCGCGGCCCGGGGCCGGGCTGCGGCCGGCTGCATGGGGCTTGAGCGCGGCATAGATGGCGAAGTTGAGGGGCGTGGACACCCCTGTCTCCTTGCCCAGCCGCACGGCCGCGCCGTTGAGGAACTCCAGCTCGAGCGGGCGGCCCGCCTCCAGGTCCTGAAGCTGCGAACTGCGCGCATCGTCCGCCATGTGCGAGCGCAGGAAGGCCAGCAGGCGGTCCTCCGTGCCTGCTTCCAGCGGCACCCCCCGGCGCGGCGCGATCCGGGCCACCTCGGCCATCACGCCGCGCATCAGGGCGGTGGCCTCGGGGCTGCGGAACACCTGGCCGAACGGCAGGCGCGTCACCGCCAACACGCCCCCGGTCGCGCAGATGACGACGAACTTCTCCCACAGGAGGCGCTGCATGTCGTCCCGCAACTGCACGGGCACGCCGTGCTGCTGCAGGAATGCCGCCAGCGCCACCGCCCGCGCCGAATGGCCTCCCTCCAGTTCGCCGAAGACCAGCTCGCGCGCCAGGCCGCGCTGGCGCACCCGCCCCGGCTCCACGAGGCGTCCGGCCACGTAGGTCAGACCGCCGAGGATGTGCTCGGTGCCGAGGATGGCGCCCAGGTGCTCGGCAGCCTCGATGCCGTTCTGCACGGGGATCACCGCCGTGTCCGCGCCGACGATGGCGCGGCACTGGTAGGCCGCCGCCGCCAGGTCGTAGGTCTTGACGCAGAAGAGCACCAGATCCACGCGCCCCACGGAGCTCGCATCCGCCGTGGCCAGCGGCCGTACGCTCCAGGTGCCGAAGAGCTGCGACTCCAGCACCAGCCCGCGGCTCTGCATGGCGGCCAAGTGCGGGCCGCGCGCGACCAGCACCACGTCCGCGCCGCCGCGGATCAGCAGCGCGCCGAGGAACCCGCCGATGCCGCCCGCCCCGACCACGGCCACGCGCAGTCCGGCCATCAGGCGCGTCCCAGGTACGCCTGGCGGACGGGCAGGACGATGGCCTCGAGCATGTTCATGTGGGCAGGCAGCCCGGCCATCTGCACCACCACTGCCGCGACCTCCTCCACCTCCATCATCGGCTCGGCACCGTCGACGACCATGCTGGCGGGATCCGCCCGGCGATCCTCGCCGCGGCGCCGCTCCACCAGCACATTGCCCGGGTGCAGGCAGCTCACGGCGATGCCGAACGGCCGCCCTTCGAGTGCGGTCGCCTGCGTCAGGCCCCACAGACCGTGCTTGGCCGCGGTATAGGGCGCCGAGTGGAGGCGCGGGCGCTGCGCCGAGATGCTGCCGATGTTGATGATGCGGCCGCCGCCGCGCTGCTTCATGTGGCGGAACGCGGCGCGCGTGCACAGGAAGGCCGCGGTCAGGCACGTCTGGATCACGTTGTTCCACGCCGCCAGGGACAGGGCGTCCACGGCCCCGCCGTCGAATGCGCCCGCGTTGTTCACCAGGATGTCGACCCCCCCGAAGCGGGCCACCACGGCGGCGAACAACGCCTCCACCTGGGCCTCGTCGGTGACGTCTGCCGGCACCGCGAGCACGCGAGCCGGGTCCGGGTCGATCGCAGCCGCTGCCTGCCGCAGCGGCTCCGCCTGGCGCGCCGCCATGGCCACGCGCGCGCCGCTGCGGTGCAGCGCCACGGCGATGCCGCGGCCCAGGCCGCGACTGGCCCCGGTAACGATGGCTGCCTTGCCGGCCAGTTCGCTCACTGCCGTCATCCTGGCGCTCCGCGCGCAGTCGCCGCGGTCTGGTTCAGCGCAGCCTGGGGTTGGCCGCGTGCCGGTCGCGGTCCCGGCGCGTCCGCTTGTCCATGGCCGCGGTGAACGCCTTGTCCAGGTCGACTCCCGTCTGGTTGGCCAGGCACACCAGCACGAACAGCACGTCCGCCATCTCCGCGCCCAGATCGCGCTCCTCGCCCGCCTTGAAGCTCTGCTCGCCGTACAGGCGCGCCATCAACCGGGCCAGCTCGCCGACCTCTTCCATGAGCAGCGCGGTGTTGGTCAGCTCCGAGAAGTACCGGACGCCAACCGTGCGGATCCACGCGTCCACTTCGCGCTGACAAGAGGCCAGAGTGCTCTCAGCCATTCCGGTCCAGCCCCGATCTCGGCCGCCGCCCTGGGCACCGCCGCATCCGCTCTGCCCGCCCCGCCTCGGGCGGGCGCAATCTAGACCGAGAACCCGGCCCGGTCAATGCGCGACAGCCGGGGCCGCGCCGGCGCGCCGACCCGCCAGCCGGGCGGCCCCACCCCGGGCTTGACCCGGCCCGAGACGCGGGCTATATTGGCGCCCGTCAGACGGTGGCTCTTTAGCTCAGTTGGTAGAGCAGGGGACTGAAAATCCCTGTGTCCGCAGTTCGATTCTGCGAGGAGCCACCATTGCCGCGCGCAGCCGCCGCCCGCTTGCGGGTCGGCGGCTGCATCGTTTCCGGCTGTCGCGCGCCGCCCGCCCCGGGCCCTAGCCCCGCCCACCTCCGGTCACACACGCCATACCGCCGCGGCGGTCCCGCCGAGGATACGCTGGCGGTCGAGATCGCTCAGGAACGGCAGCCCCTCGCGGATGAGCCGCAACTCGTCGGCCAGCGGCGGCCAGCCATGCTTGGTGCGGTGGTGCCCCGGGTAGCCCGTGCCCCACATCAGGCGCTGGCTGCCGAACGCCGCCAGCAGCGCCTGCACGTAGGGGTGGACGTCCGCGTAAGGGTAGCCGCCGGCTGCGCGCCCTGCCACGTCGGAGATCTTGACGAACACGCAGGCGAACCGCGCCAGGTCCAGGATGGGAGCGAACGCCCCCATCCCGCGCTGCGGCTCCGGATAGCCCATGTGGTCGACGATCAGCCGCAGAGCCGGGTGGCGCCGGGCCAGCTCCGCCACCTGGCCGGCGTGCGCAGCCCGCATGTGGAACTGCACGACGGCATCCCGGGCGGCCAGTCGCTCCCACAGGGCGTCGTTCTGCGGCCGCAGCAGCACCGGCTCGTCGGGGTAGTAGAGAGGATGGAAGCGAAAGCCGGCCAGGCCGCGCTCGTCCATCCAGTAGGCGGCTCGGTCGGCGTTGTCGGCGGCCAGCGGATCGATCAGGCCGTGCCCGATGAAGCGGTCCGGCCAGCGAGCCACCGAGTCGGCGATGTAGCCGTTGTCCCAGGTCGACCAGCTCGTCTGGACGAGCACGGCCCGATCCACGCCATGGGCGTCCATCTCCGCCAGCAGCTCCTCGGCCGTGCCGGGTTCGTCGGGGTAGGAGTTCCAGTTGGGCGCCGTCGGGCCGATGGGATAGCGCGGCGGGTCGATCTGCCAGACATGAACGTGGGTGTCGATGATCATCGGGCTCCTCGCTGTGGTCGGGCTGCTCAGGGCGGCACGATCTTCCCCAGGACGACGGGGCGGCGGGCCCCCGTCGCTCCGGTGACGTTGCCCGGCCGGCCGGCTGCCGTCTCCGCTGCCAGCACGGCGAAGGCGATCGCTTCCCGGGCCTCCGGCGGCACCCCCAGCTCGGCCGTGGAGGCCACGCGCAGTTCGGGCAGAGCCTGCCCGAGCCGGCGCATCAGCTCCGGGTTGCGCAGGCCGCCGCCAGCGACCCACAGGCCCGCAGCAGCCAACCGCGGCAGCACGTGCGCGCGCAACCCATGGGCGATGGCCGCCGCGGTGAACTCGGTCAGCGTCGCCAGCATGTCCGCCGGCGACAGCCGCCAGCGCCGGAGAAGACCGCGCACGAACTCCGCGCCGAACTCCTCCCGCCCCGTCGACTTGGGCGGCGGCCGGTGCAGGAACGGATGCCGCAGGAGTTCGTCCAGCAGCCGCCGGTCGACCGCGCCCTGCCGGGCCAGCGCGCCCCCCGAGTCGCACGCGCGCCTGCCGCCCGTGAGCTGCTGCACGGCGGCGTCGAGCGGCGCGTTGCCCGGTCCCAGGTCGAAGGCGACGACGTCCTCCGGGCGCGCGGCAGGCGGCAGGACCGTGACGTTGGCGATGCCGCCGATGTTCAGGATCAGGCGGGCCTGGCGCGGGTGGGCGAAGAGCAGCCGATCCGCCGCCGGCACCAGCGGGGCCCCCTGGCCGCCGGCGGCCATGTCGGCCGGGCGGAAGTCGGCGACGGTGACGATGCCCGTGCGCTGGGCGATCACCGCCGGCTCGCCGATCTGCAGCGTGGACGGCGGATCGCCGGCCGGCAGGTGCCGCACGGTCTGCCCGTGCGAGCCGATCAGGTCGATCTGCTGCGGCGTCAGACCGCTCGCCGCGATGGCCGCCAGCGCCCCCTGCGCGAACGCCTCGCCGAGTGCCATGTTCGCCTGGCAGAGCTCCTCGACGCGGGCGCTGCGCAGGCACAGCCGGAGCACCTGCCGGCGCAGACTCGGCGGCATCGCCAGGGAATGGAAGGCGAGCAGCGTCTGTCGCAGCCCGCCCGCAGCGCGGCGCAGCTCGACCACCGCCGCGTCGATGGCGTCGGCGGAGGTTCCCGACATCAAGCCGACCACGCGCAGCCGCCGGCGGCGCCCCAGCCGGAGCAGCAGCGGCTCGGCGCCGGCCGCGGCCCGGTGGCGCGCCGCGGGCCTGGCGCGCCCGGCCGCCGCCGAGCGGCCCGCTGCGGCACCGCGGCGCGCGGCGGGAGCGGGCGGTGCGCCTGTCGCGCTAGCGGCCCTCATCGCCAGCACCTCCCGGCGCGCCCGGCGCGCCTGGTCTGCCGCACCCTGGGGCGGCGGCAGCTGGTGCCGCCGCCGGCGCTGCCGGCAGGGCATCCGCAGCCGGCACGTCGCGCGCCACGACCGCCAGCATGCCCATCAGCACGGCGAACACCAGCGCGAACCGGCCGCTCACCAGGGCCGCATCGCTGATCCCGAGCACCGCCATGCCCCACCACAGCGCCACGCCGAAGCCGGCGAAGGCGCGGACCTCCGGCATCGTCGCGCCGCAGAAGGTTCGCCAGGCCAGCCTCAAGGCGGCGATGGCCAGCCAGCAGAAGGCCGACAACCCGACCACGCCGCACTTCCACAGCAGGGCCAGGTACAGGCTGTCCACGTTCCAGAACTCGTGCACGCCGAATGCGCCGGTCTGCTCGTCGAAGACGAAGAACGGCAGGGTCGCCCCCAGCCCGCTGCCCAACACAGGGCGCAGGCCGATGCGCTGGATGGTCACCCAGTAGGAGGAAAGTCGTCCCAGGAACTGGACATCGCGCCTGTAGTCGACGACCGGCTGCAGGCGCGCCAGGGCGTGCGCGCCCAGCGCCGCGCCGCTGAAGCGCTGGAACAGCACCGCGGCCCCGACGACCGCGCCGCCCGTCGCGAGCACCAGCGCGGCCGCCTGCCAGGCGCGCCGGCGCGCCGCGTCCCGGCCGCGGTACCACAGCAGTGCCGTCACCACGAGGCCCACGGCGAAGCTCAGCCACATGCCGCGCCCCACGGTCAGCACGAAGGCCAGGCTGACCGGCACGAAAAGGATGGCCAGCCGCCAGCGGCCATACCGCTGCGGCGCCAGGAGCATCCAGTTGAGCAGCAGGAGCAGCGCGACGGGCAGTACCAGCCCTTCCTCGCGCGCCACCCGCACGAAGCGAGTGCCCACGGACAGATCGATCGCGCCGACGAACTCGAGAACGTATTCGACGCTGACGAGCAACCCGGCCACCACGACGGCGGGAGCCAGCCGCCTGAGGCAGAAGCGGCTGTCGGCGGTGTGCGTCACCAGAAAGAGCGCGACGTAGTACGCGGGGAAGCGCAGGTCGCGGACGATCACGGTGAGCAGGTTGCCGCGCAGCCAGCCCACCACCGCCGCCACCAGCGCCGCGGCGAGCACGGCCAGCACCGGCCCGTCGAGAGGGCTGCGCCGCACCCGCAGGCCGTCCCGGTACACCCAGTCGACCAGCGCGAACCACAGCGCCACCAGTAGCAGGCCTTCGTGCAGGCGAAAGCCCCCTGGCAGCGTCCAGCGCAGCAGCACCGTGCTCGGGACCGCCATCGTGAGCACGAACGCGAGCAGCAGCGTGCGCCGGCTCGAGAACGCCGCGCACGCGGCGGCCGCCAGCAGCGCCGCGGGCAGCCAGATGAACCGCTCGCCCCACAGCGCGGGCACGGCGATCAGCAGTACCAGGGCGGCCGCCACCGCGGCCACCAGCGCGCGGTTGTCCGGCCGCAGCCACGCCAGCGAGGCGCCGGAAGCGCGCGGCCCGGGTGCCATCTAGCGACGACGCTCCGGCGCGACCGGCGGCGCCGGCTGAGGCCCGGTCCCGCGGGGGCCAGCCTGCGTCCGGCGCGCGCGTGCGACGACCCGCACCAGAACGGCCGCGGCCGGCCCCATCAACGCCGCGTCCACCGGCAGGCGAAAGCGCGTGTGCGCGAACACGAGCGCGTGCACCAGCGTCAGGGCGCCGGCCAGCGTGCCGACGGCCACCCCCACGGGCGTGTGCCGGTACTGCAGCACGCCGACCAGTCCGAGCACGAGGACCGGAGTGGCGCTGGCCACACCCACCGCCAGCGGCCAACCCGCGGCCCCGGTCACCGCGGGGCTCCACAGGATCCATGCCTTGCGCGCCGCCAGCAGCGCGGTGCGGCGCGGCGCGCGCCACATCTTCGCCAGCAGCAGGCGCGTGCCGGCCCGATCGCCGGCGACCGGGTCCAGCCCCGGAGGCACCAGACGGGCGTACATCCCCAGATAGTCCACCCCCTCGCGGTAGGTGCCGTCGGCGCCGTCCTCGTGGCCCACCAGCAGGTTCATGCCGAGGTTGGTCGAGACCGGCGCCCAGCGCCCGGTCATCGCGGCATTCCGCACGCTCCACGGACCGAGCACCAGCGCCAGGCCCGCCAGCAACGCGGCCGCGTGCCGGCACTCCCTGCCCGTCCCGCCGGCCCAGCCGTGCGTCTTGACCCGGCATCGCTGCTCCGCTCTGCGCGCGCGTCCCCGCCACCAGACGCCCGCGCCGAACAGCAGCGGCGCCCAGGCAAGGAACACCGGCTTGCACGCGCAGGCCAGACCCAGAGCGATGCCCAGCACGAACGCCTCCATCGCGGTGCCGCCTTCGAGCCAGCGAACCGCCGCCAGGACTGCCAGCAAGGCCAGGAAGACGAGCAGCGTCTCGGCCATCAGCGCGCCGGCGAAGAGCACGAACAGCGGGTAGGCCGCAGTGGCCGCCGCTGCCAGCAGCCCCGCACGCTCGCCCCCCAGCCGCAGTCCGACCCGGTGCGCGAGCACGCTCGTGCCCGCGCTCATCAGCACCTGCCAGACCACCACCGCCTCGACGTGCGGACCCGCCAGCCAGTAGGTGAAGGCCACCAGCAGCGGGTACAGCGGCGGGCGGTAGGTATGAGCTTCGGGAGAGAGCAGACCCCCCTGGAGGAACGCCAGGGCCATCCGGTGCCAGTGCTGCTCGTCGGTGGAGACCACGGTGCCCGCTCTCAGCGCCAGAGCGGCGATCCGCAGGGCCACGCCGGCGGCGACGATGCCGGCCAGCCAGCGGGTCGCCCGCGCGCACAACGGGCGCGCGGCGACCGCGGGCGCGGGGGCGCTCGACGGCCCGCAGGCGCTCACGGCCGGCGCGCCACCAGCAGGTAGTTCCACGTGTCGCCCTCCACGCGATGCAGCCGGTCCAGGCTCAGGCACAGAAGCTGGACCACGGCGCAGGTCGCCGCGACAGGCGGGCCGAGTCGATGGCGCCGCAGCCGATCCAGATACTGGCAGAAGCGGGCGCCCGCCGTCACCCAGTACCCGGCCATGGCCTCGATGCGCACCGGCTCGGCGCCCGCCCGACGCGCCAGGTACGCCAGTCCGAAGCGAGTGAACCGGAAGTAGTCGTGCGGCTCCTCGTGCACCCCCCACATGTGCGGCGCCGTGACGATCAGGTGACCGCCGCGCCGCAGCACGCGGGTCATCTCGGCCAGCATGCGCCCCGGCTCCGGGACGTGTTCGAGCACCTGCGACGAGAACACGGTGTCGAAGCTGCGATCGGCGAAGGGCAGCGCCAGCGCGCTGGCCCACACCGACGGCGGCGAGCACCGGTACCGCGCGCGATCGGCCTCCAGCCCGATGCAGGCGGTGGCGTGCGCCCGCTGCAGGTCCAGGTACGGTCGCGCCCCGCAGCCCACGTCGAGCAGCATCCCCCGTCCGAACTGCGCCAGCGCCCGCTCCACCCACCGGCGACAGAGGCGATGCACCATCCAGTCGGCCGCGAACGGCGACGACCCAGGCATGGCCCAGCTCAGTGCCGGTCGCGCGCGGTGTGGGCGTAGTAGTCGATGACCTCCCCGTCGTCATCGACCACGTAGCTGCCCGGATGGCGGACCGTGGTCGAGCAGACATGTCCGGGCACGGCCAGCAGATAGCTGCCGACAGCCGGCAGCGCCCCGGCCCAGCGGAAGACCCCGTGCTCCTCGTTCTGCAGGACGAGGCGGGCGTCGCGATGGCCCAGCAGCAGCGCCCGGTCCGGCAGCGCCGGGTCGCCGCATATCGCCTTGTAACCCAGATCCGTCGTCACCGTGCCCTCGGCCGGGTACCGGTCGACGACCTGCGTCAACACGACGGCCGCGCAGCGAAACGGCATGTCCGGCATCATCCGGCTGTAGCCCCAGTCCCAGTACACCGGGGTGCCCGGCGAGCCGTACATTCCCTCGGCGCGCGCGAAGCTGACGAACGAGAACGAACCCCCGCCGACCACGATGGGCGTGGCGAACCCCTCGCCCCGGAGCCGGCCGGCGAGCTCGCGCAGCTCCTCCACGTGCCGCTGCGCCGCGGCGGCGCGCGCCTCCGGCTCGGTGAGGTGTTCGTGGCCGTCGTACCCGTGCAGGCCGGCCAGCTCCAGCCGCGGCTGCGCGGCGACCCGCCGGGCCAGCTCGATCGCCTGGTCGCCCGGCGCCACGCCGGTCCGGTGCATCCCCAGATCCACGTCCAGCAGCACGCGCAGCCGCTCCCCATCCACGCCGACGCTCGCCAGCGTCTCGACATGCTCCGGCGCGCTCACGCAGGCACACACCCGGGCCTGGGGGTACTGCCGGGCCAGCTCCGCCAGTCGCTCGGCCTTGCGCCGCTGACACAGCGGGTAGGCCAGCACCGCCACGGCGGCCCCACACTCCAGGACCATCTCCAGCTCCTTGAGCGTGGCGCACTTGCAGCCGGCCACTCCCGCCTCGAGCTGCCGCTGCACCACGGCGGCCGCCTTGTGGGTCTTCACGTGCACCAGCAGGTTGGCCCCGCCGCCGGCCAGCTCGCAGACCGCGGCGATGTTGTGCCCCAGCCGGCTGTCATGGACCAGCATGGCGGGCGTCTCCAGCGCGTCGGGGTCGGCGACTTTGTATCCGTCGAACTCGATCATGGTGTCCAGATCCAGGGGGGGGACTGCTGCGCGGCACGCGTCGGCGGCGGCCCAAGATAGCCACTGCCTTGCGGAGCGGCAACCGGCGGACGCGCTCGCCGGCAGCAGTCCGCAGCGGCAGCCCTGGGCACGGAGAGGCCCAGCGCGTAGCTTTCCGGGGCGCGGCGGCGCGGCCATGCGCGCCGGTTCGCGGCCTCGGCAGCCGGGCTGTCTGCGGCGTACCGTGGCGGACGCGGCGCGCTGGACCCGTGACAGGAGTGCCTCGAGCATGATGAAACTCGGCTGCATGTCGTTGAGCTACCAGCAGCAGTTCGCCGCCGGCCAGCTCGATCTGGAGGGGTTCATCGAGCGAGCCTACGCGCTCGGGCTGGACGGCGTCGACATTCACACGCGCGCCTTCGCCTCCACCGCACCAGCCTACCTGCGCGCCATCCGCATGCAGGCCCTCAAGCGCGGCCTCGCGCTGTCCTACATCGGCGTCAGCACGAACTTCGGCAAGCCTCAGCCGCAGCTGGCCGAGGAGGTGCGCGTCGCCAAGGAGTGGATCGACGTGGCCGCGTTCACGGGCATCCCGCTCGTGCGGGTCTTCGCCGCCTGGATACCACCCGGCGAATCCGAGCAGGACGTGTGGGCGCGGATGATCCCCTGTCTGCAGGAGGTCGCCGCCCATGGACAACGCCAGGGCGTCGTGGTGGGTCTGCACAACCACAACCATGGCTGCGTCACGCGGACTGGCCAGGACGTCCGCCGCATCATCGAGCAGGTGAACAACCCCTACTTCTCGCACATCCTGGACACCGGCCAGTATGTCGGCTCGCCGGGCGCCTCCGGGGCGCACGGCAAGGAGGATCCGGCGCTGGACTTCTACGGCAGCATCGCCGAGACCGCCCCGCTGGCCGTCCACGTGCGCTGCAAGATCTATCGCATCTCCTCGGGGGTCGAGGAGTGGCTGGACTACCCGCGCATCCTCGCGATCCTGCGCAGCGTGGGGTACAACGGCTGGCTGTCGATCGTGTACGAGGGCCAGGATGTCGAGCCCGAGCAGACGGCGGTGCCCAAGGCGGTCGCCTACCTGCGCCGGCTGCTCGCCCAGGGCTAGGGAGGGACCGGACCGGCCGGCGCGGAGATGACGCTCACTGGCCCGCAGGCAAGCAGCGGTTCGCCGCCGCCGGCCCCCGGCGCCGATGCGCCTGGCGTCGCCGCTGCCGCGACGCCTCCCGGTCCGGTCGTGGCGCACTGCGTCACCCCGTACCTGAACCTGACCATGACCTGGGTGCACGGCCAGGTGCGCAGCCACCGGCGGTACCGGCCGGTGGTGCTGACGCAGGCAGCCCGCAACCTGGATCGCTTCCCGGTCGAGCGGCTCCACGATGCCGCCGCCTGGAGCCTGCCCAGGCGGTTGGCCAACTACCTCGTGCACCGGCTGACCAGCCAGTACCCGTTCTACGGCCGGCTGCTGCGGCAGGAGCGAGCGGCACTGATCCACGCCCACTTCGGCCAGGAAGGTTACCGCTGCCTGCGCGCCCGGCGGCAGGCGGGGATTCCCATGGTGACCACTTTCTACGGTCTGGATGCGTCCGCGCTGATGCAGGTGCCGGTGTGGCGCGCGCGGTTCCGGCGCCTGTTCGCCGCCGGTGACCTGTTCCTGGCCGAGGGGCCACACCTGGCGCAGCGCCTGATCGACGCCGGCTGCCCGGCCGACAAGGTCAGGGTGCACAAGCTCGGCGTGGACCTGGACGCCATCCCCTTCCGGCCCGTGCGGGCCCCGCTGGACGGCCATCGAGTAGTGCTGATGTGCGGGTACTTCAGGGAAAAGAAGGGCTTCCCGATCGGGGTCCGCGCCTTCGCCCGCGTGGCCGCCCGCCGCCGCGATCTGTGGCTCCACATCATCGGCGACGGACCCGGCCGCGGCGAGATCGAGGCTGCCATCGCGCACTCGGGTGTCCAGGACCGGGTCCGCCTGTTCGGCCTGCTTCCCGCCCCGGACTACCTGCGGCAGTTGCTGGCCTGTCACGTGCTCCTCCATCCGAGCGTCACGGCCAGCGACGGCGACACCGAGGGCGGCGCGCCGGTCACCGTCATCGAGGCGCTGGCCTCCGGGCTTCCCGTGGTCTCCTCGCTCCATGCGGATATCCCGGTGGTCGCCCCGCACGGGACGTGCGCGCTGCTGGCTCCCGAGCGGGACGTCGAGGCGCTGGCAGCGGCGCTGGACGCCCTGCTCGCCGACGACGAGCGCCGGGCCCGGATGGGAACGGCTGGCAGGCAGCACGTCTGCGAGCACCACAGCCTCGCCCGCCAGGGAGAGCGGCTCGAGGCGCTGTACGCGACGCTCACCGGGGCGGGCCCGGACCGCTGAGGGGCGGGAACGGCAGGAGCGGCGAAGCCGGCGAGGGTCACGGCCCGGACCGGGACGGGAGCGGGCGAGCAGGCTCCCTGCCGTCAGTCGCCGCCGCGGCCCGCGCGCGAGTAGCGCTGCCCCGGCCACTGCCGCACCTGCCCCGCCAGCTCCAGTTCGAGCAGGAGGCCGAGCAGGTCGCCTACAGCCAGGCCGGACAGCGCCGCCAGGGCGTCGAGCTGGACCGGCTCGGGCCCCAGGCGCGCCAGCACCGCGGCGGCCCGCCCGGCCGCTGCTGCGGTCGCCGCGGCGGCCGGCGGCTGGGCGGCGGCGACGGCGGCGGCACGCGCCAGCCCCCACTCGGGTAGCGCCGCCAGCACGTCGGCCGCGCTCTCCACCAGCACCGCGCCGTCCCGCAACAGCGCATGGCAGCCGGCGTTCCGTCCATCCAGCACGCTGCCCGGCACGGCGCCGACCTGGCGATTCTGCTCGACGGCGCACCGGGCAGTGATCAGCGCCCCGCTGTGCGCGGGAGCCTCCACGACGACCACCGCCAGACTCAAGCCGCTGATCAGCCGGTTGCGCCGCGGAAAGGAGCCCCGGGTGGGCGCGGCGCCCATGGGGCACTCGGAGACGACCGCGCCGCTCGCCACGATCCGACGGTGCAGGCGCACGTGGCCGCGGGGGTAGGGCACATCCACCCCGCAGCCCAGGACCGCGAC
>CAZPXM010000040.1:0-26713 GCA_964591015.1 uncultured Gemmatimonadaceae bacterium | reverse complement strand
CGCGGCCAGCGCCCGGAGCGGCGGCGCCGGGCGGCTCGCCGCGGGCCCGGCGCCGGAGCTGCCCGCGCTGGCCGGGCGCCGCTGCCTGGTCGTGGGCATACGGCTGGAGCGCGGCCTGCTGCGCGCGCGCATCGCCGCGCGGCTCCGCGACCGGCTGGAGCGCGGGCTGATCGCCGAGGTCGAGGCGCTGCTGGCCGGCGGCGTGCCAGCCGGCCGCCTCCACCAGCTCGGGATGGAGTACCGACACGTGGCTCGCTACCTGGCCGGCGCGGTCGACTACGGGCGCATGCGCGCCGAGCTCGAACGCGACATCGGCCGCCTGGCCAAGCGCCAGTGCACGTACTTCCGAGGCATGGAGCGCCGGGGAGTGCGCCTGCGCTGGATCGATGGCGCTGACCTGGGCGCCGCGGCGGATGCCGTGGAGCAGCTCGTGCGCGCCGGCCCGGGGGGTGCACCCGCGGCGGGCCAGGACGGGCCCGGAAAGGCGGCTGGCGACGCGCCCGAGGAGGACGCGTGAGCCGCAACCACGTCATCTACGCCTACCCCCTCATCGTCGACATCGTCGTCGGCCTCGCGTTGTTCGTGGGGCGTCACTCACTGGCCGCTCGGGGGCACGGGGAGGCCACGGTCGGCTCGGTGCTCCTGTGCTACGGGATCGGCTACTGCGCGGCCAGCCTGACGATGCCGCGCGTGGTCCGCGTCCGGCACGCCCGCTGGCAGATGCTCGTGGCCTTGCTGCTGATCGCGGCGGCCTGCGGCTGGCTGGCGCGGGCGACCCGACTGGCGGAGATCCGCGCCGCCTTCTTCCTGTTGCCGGCGGCCGTCAGCCTCTTCTTCAACGCCTATCAGGCCTTCATGCTCGAGGTCGCGACTGGCACAGCCAGACCCCTGGCTGCCACGGCGGGCCACTACACCTGCGCCTGGTCGCTGGGCTATGCGCTCGGCCCGCTCGTGTCCGGGCTGTGCCGCGAGCACCTGGCGTGGGGCTCGATCTACCTGGTGGCCGCGGCGCTGTCGCTGCTGGTCGCCCTCGTCGCCGCGCTGCTGCGGCCGCGCCCGGGCTCGTGCCAGGCTCCGCCCGGGCGCCCCGGCACGCCCCCAGAGGACCGGGGTCTGATGGTCGCCGCCTGGCTCGGCGTGGCGGTGGCCTGGACGGGCTGGAACGCGCTGTCGACGTTCTGGCCCGTGCAGGCGCAGCAGCTCGGCCTGGCAGCGCACACGCGCGGTGGCGTCGAGTTCGTCTTCGCGCTGACGCAGTCGGTGGCCGCGCTCGCCTTCGTCTTCGCGGGCCCCTGGCAGCACCGCCCGGCGCGGTGGTTGTGGTTCGGCGGCTGCGGGGTGGCGGCGCTGCTGCTGTTCGCCGGGGCCCAGTCGCCGCCGGGGTTCGTGGCGGCCGCGATGCTGTACGGCGCGTACACGAGCAGCGCCTTCAGCCTGATGGTCTATCACTCGCTGTTCGATCCGGAGCGCGCGGTGCGGCGCGTGGCGATCAACGAGGCGTTCGTCGGCCTGAGCTTTCTCGCCGGCCCGCTGCTGGCCCGGGGGTTGCGCGCCGGCGCGGGCACGTTCTCGGGAGCGTATCTGCTCGCGGCCGGGGTGATAGCCTGCGGCGTGGCGATTCAGGTCCTGTGGGCCGCGCGCCGGTGCCGCCGCGACGGCCACCATGCCCGAGCCGGGTAGCGGCAGGACGAGGCGAGAGCGCCGGACGCCCGGGCGGTGGCGTTCGGTGTCGCCCGGCGAGGCGCCGGGCGCGGCCCGCGACCGCCGCCCAGGGCGCGAACGGAGGATGCAGATGGCTGCGGCCAAGCGCATCGCGGCAGTCGTGACGACCTACTTCCCGGCGTCGCACGCCGATGTCATCGTCGGCAAGTTCGTCAAGGGTTTCCCCACCGACGCGGGGCTGCTGGCGCCCGAGGTGGAGATCGCCAGCCTGTACCTCGACCAGATCGACGCGCGCGACATCGGGCTGGAGCTGGCGCGCACGCGGGGCATCCCGGTCTATCCGAGCATCCCCAAGGCCCTGTGCCTGGGCGGCAACGAGCTGGCCGTCGACGGGGTGCTGGCCATCGGCGAGCACGGGGACTACGCCCACAACGAGAAGGGCCAGAAGCTGTACCCGCGCCGTTACTTCTTCGAGCAGATCGCCGGCGTGATGGCCACTGCGGGGCGCAGCGTGCCGGTGTTCAGCGACAAGCATCTGGGATACTGCTGGGAAGACGCGCAGTGGATCTACCAGCGCGCCCGCCAGCTCGGGGTGCCCCTGATGGCCGGCTCGTCCATCCCGCTGTTCTGGCGCGATCCCTGGCTGGAGCACGAGCCCGAGAGCCCCATCGAGGCGGCGCTGGCCGTCAGCTACGGCGATCTCGAGGCATACGGTTTCCACGGCCTGGAGGGGCTTCAGTGCATGGTGGAACGGCGCCGGGGCGGCGAGACCGGGGTCGTCGCCGTGCAGTGCCTGCAGGGAGAGCAGGCGTGGCGGGCGCTGGACGCGGAGCTGCAGCCGTTGGCGGAGGCGGCCCTGGAGAGGGCGAACACAGCGCGAGAGACGACATCGCCGGGCACGCTCGCCGAGCTGCTCGACAGCCCGACGCTGTTCCTGGTGGAGTACGCGGACGGGCTGCGGGGCGCGGTGCTGCAGGCGCAGTCGCCCCGCGCCAAGGTGCGGGGCTGGGCGTACGCGGCGCGGGTGGATGGCCGGATCGTGGCCACGGGGCTGCGCTCGCACGGGGGGCCGCCGTACCCGCATTTCAGCTACCTGGGACTGAACATCCAGCGCATGTTCGTGACGGGGAGACCAGCCTATCCGGTCGAACGGACCCTGCTGGTCACCGGAGTGCTCGACGCGCTGCTGGAGTCGCACCGGCAGCACGGCGCGCGGGTGGCGACTCCGGATCTCGGCGTCCGCTATCGTCCGGCTGCGCAGCCGCCCATCCGGCCATCGGGTCCGCGGCCGGTGGGCGCCAGCACCCGACCCCTGGACTGAGGCCGATCGCCCGGGCGGTGCCGCCGGTGCCCGCGCGCCAGCGGCGCTCGCGCCGAACAGGAGGTGAAGCGCTCCCATGGAGACCATCGAGCTGCACCTGACCCCGCCCCCCCGCCAGTGGCGCGCCGAGCCAGGAACCCTGGCTCTGGACCGCGTGCGCCTGGAGATGGCCGGCCTGACCGCGGCGCAACTCGATCTGGCGCGCCGCGCCCTGCAGGACGCGGGCCTGCGCCTGGACCCGAGCGCCGCCTACGTGCTGCGCCTCGAGCGGCAGGCGCAGCCGCCGCCAGCCCTGGACGCAGCAGTGGCCGAGGAGTTCTACGAGCTGGACCTCTCGCCGGCAGCCGGGCGCCTCGGTGCCGTGGCCTGGCCGGGCCTGTGGTGGGGAGTGCAGACCCTGGCGCAGCTCGTCGGACAAGCACGCCGCGGCCAGCGGTGGGGTCGCCTGCACATCCGCGACTGGCCGGCGCTGCCGCACCGGGGAATCTTCGTCGAGAACAAGTGGGGCCCGGACCGCATGGAAGTGGACGACTGGTGCCGCACGGTCGACCGGCTGGCGGCGCTGAAGCTCAACCGCCTCGGCATCGGGCTGTACGGCTGCTGGGGGAGCTGCCGGTACGAGCCGGGACCGAGCGGTCGCGGGTGGCCCACGGAGTTCCTCATGGTGCCGGTCCCCGGCCATCCGGAGCTGCGCAGCCCCAAGCGGCTGCGCTGGTTCTCGCCGCAACGGGGTGCCTGGCAGGACGAGACCTGTCTGCCCCGGCTCTTCGCCGGCGACTTCCTGGGGCAGGTGGTGGAGTACGCGCGCGAGCGCGGCGTGACGGTGATTCCCTTCGTGAACAGCCTCGGGCACAACACGCTGATCCCGCGCCTGGTGCCGCAGATCAGCGCTCGCGACGACCAGGGCAGGCCGGTGGGGATGGGGTACTGCCTGTCCAGCCCGCAGACGCGGGCCTTCCTCGAGGAGTTCTACGCGAGCATCGTGGCGCGCTACTTCGGCGGCCACGCACCGTTCTTCCACGTCCAGCTCGACGAGGTGTGGGCCGACCACCCGGATCCCGCGGAGCCGCTGCGGCGCGCCGAACCATGGTGCCAGTGCGAGCAGTGCCGGAGCCGCGACCGCGAGGAGCTGCTCCGGGAGTACGTTCTCTGGCTGGCGGAGATGCTGACCCGTCACGGCGTCGACCAGGTGGTCATGTGGAACGACCAGCTCACCCGCCACATGGACGCGCTCGACGAGTCCTTCGTGGCACGGCTGCGCGCTCGCGGTCTGGAGCGCAGACTCGTCTTCCACTGGTGGTGGTACAGCAACGAGGAACTCCACGAGCGCACGCGGGTGGCCATCGGCCAGCGGCTCGGCCTGCGCGGCTGGGTGGCGCCGATGACCTGCTACTTCAACTGGCAGATGTACTCGCCGCGGCTGGCGAACATCGAGCTGATGCTGCGGATGGCGCATGCCGAGGGCGGCGAGGGTGCGGTGGCGTACGCGGTGCACGATCCCGGCTGGACCGACCACGAGGCCCTGCTGGCCGCGTACGCCTGGTCGGGAGCCGAGCTGCCGGCCTGGGAGCAGCGAGTAGCAGCCTGGGCGCGCGGTCATCTCGGCACGGCAGCGGACCGCTACCTGGCCGCTGCCGAACAACTGCGCACCGCAGCCAGCCTGCCCGCCCTGGCCAGATGCTATCCCTACACTTATAGCTATGTCCGGCCAGGCTCGCCATTCCCGCGCGCGTATCCAGAGGAAGCCCTGGTCGCGCTCGGCGCGCTCCCCGAGGCGGCGGTGCAGCTCGAGCGCGCCGCCGCGCTGGCCAGCGCCGCCGCGGCGCAGTTCGCCGCGCTGGCCCGCGAGCCCGGGGCCGACGGGGCACTGCTGGACAGTCTGCGCGGCGAGGCTGCCCGCATCGTGGGTCTGGGACAGGCTTTCGGCTTCCTGGTCCGCCTGCGCGCTGCGGCCGCGCCCGTGAGCGAAGCCCAGGCGGACGAGTGCGCCCGGGTGCGAGAGGCGCTGTTGGCGGCCATGGCGCAGGTCGAGCTGGGGAAACCACACTGGGTTGCGCCTGCCTCGCTCATGGCGCTCAGCATCCTGCTGGCCTTCCTGGACCAGTTGGCGGCGGAGATCCGGCGCCAGGTCCGGCCGGGCGCCGACGCGGCAGGACCGCCACCGACGGCCGTTCAGCTCCACTGGAGCCTCGCCCAGCCTTACGCCCAGGAGGCTACCCATGCCGGCTGAGAAGGAGTCGCCCACCCTCGTCACCGCTGGCTGCGCCCAGGAGAGGATCACCCCTCCCCTCGGCGTGCCGCTGGCCGGCTATTTCCACGAGCGAATCGCCGCGAGCGTGCGCGACCAGCTCTATGCGCGCGCCGTGGTCCTGCGCCACGGCGACACCGCCGTGGCTCTGGTCGGCTGCGACCTGATCGCCATGGACCGCCAGGTGGCGGCGCGGGCCAAGGAGCGGGTGGCGGCCCAGACAGGCATTCCGCCGGCACACGTCCTGCTGAGCGCCACCCACACGCACACAGGCCCCGAGCTGCGACCCGGCCACGCCGTGCCGCAGGCCGCGGCCTGGGCCGAAGCCCTGCCCGAGCGCATCGCGAGCGCCGTGGCGCGGGCGGCCCGCAGCACCTTCGCGGCGACGCTGCGCGCCGGACGCACGGAGGTGACCGGCTATTCCTTCAACCGTCTGTTCCGCATGCGCGACGGCTCGGAGCTGTTCGGGCGCCGTGCCGGCCAGACCGTCGGCCCGGCGGGACCGATCGACCCCGAGCTCCAGACGCTGAGCGTGGTCGACACCGCCGAACGGCTGCGGGCGCTGGTCGTGAACTTCGCCCTGCACGTGGACGTGATCGGGGGCGGCACGGCCGACTTCCTCTCCGCCGACTGGCCTGGCGAGATGGCCCGCCACATCGCCGCGGTCTACGGGCCGGACGTGGTGACCGTGTTCCTCCAGGGCGCTGCCGGCGACATCAACCACCACCCTCACGAGGCGACGCTGCTGCCGCGCGGCGGGCCGCTGAAAAGCGCCCAGCTCGGCCGCGCCCTGGCGGGAGCGGCCATGCTGGCCACGGAGCGCGCCGAACCCATGTGCGCGGTCGTCCTCGCCGCCGCGGTCGAGGAGTTGCGCATACCCTATTACACGCGCGACCCGGCGTTCATGGCGGAGCTGGCCGCGCTGCGCGCCAAGGTGGAGCGCTCGCCCTTCGAGCAGTACACGCTGGAACGGGGCGAGCGTTGGCCGCACGATCATCAGCTGGCGGAGGTGCCGGTGCAGGCGCTGCGTCTCGGCAGCGTGGGGCTGGCGGCCTACCCGGCCGAGGTGTTCACGCGCATCGGCCTCGAGGTCAAGCACTTCTCGCCCGCGCCGTTCACCTGGGTGGTGACGCTGGCCAACGCCGACGCATCCACCTACGTGCCCACCACCGATCAGGCGGAGCGCGGCGCGTACGGGGCGCACCCCGTGCTCTCGCGCTGGCTGTGCGCCGACGCGGGCCGGCGCCTGGCGGACGCGGCCCAGGTGCTGCTCTGGCGCCTGTGGCCGGCCTGAGCGAGGCCGCCGCCTTGGGGGGCGGGGCCGGCTGCCCCTGGCGCCGAGCTCGCGGGTCGGGTCGTCCACCTCGGTTCACTCTGCGGCACCGCCGCAGGCACACAGGAGCGTGCGAGCATGAAGATCGTCGACCTGGATGTGATCCGCTTTCGCGTCCCGCAGCGGCAGTTCGCCAACGGCGTGCTGCACCCGCCGAGCACCGCGGTGCAGACGCTGACGCGCGTGCGCACCGACAGCGGCGCCGAAGGGTACTACCTGGGAGGTCGCGGGCACGGGGACCGGGACGGGATGAGCGCGGAGCAGTGCGCGGCCATGGGTGGCCGCCTGCGGTCCCTGGTCATCGGGCAGGACCCCTTCGACCGCGAGCGCTTCTGGCACTGGCTGTGGGTCGCCAACGTCGAGGAGAACCTGCTCAGCGTGCTGGACATGGTCCTGTGGGACCTGCAGGGGCGCGCGTTCGGCGTGCCGGTGTACAAGCTCATGGGCGGGTGCCGGGATCGCGTTCCGGCCTATGCGAGCACCTATCCGAACATGGGCACTCCGGAGGACTATGCCGCCCATGCGGCCGAGTGCCTGCAGCAAGGCTACCGCCACTACAAGATCCATCCGTACTACTTCTGGGATCCGGTAAGCCAGCGCCCCGACCCGGGGCGGCCGTCGCACATCGAGCAGGACATCGCCGTCTGCCGCGCCGTGCGCGCGCGCGTGGGCGACGCCATGGAGCTGAGCTTCGACCCGTGGGGGACCTATCGCACCTACGAGGACGCCCTGCGCGTCGGGCGCGTCCTCGAAGAGCTCGGCTTCTGCTGGTACGAGCACCCGATGAACGAGTACCTGGTGGGCGCGTACGAGAAGCTGTGCGACGAGCTGACCATCCCGGTGCTGGCGCCCGAGATCGCCGCCGGCAGCATCTACACCCGCGCCGAGTGGATCCGCCGCCGTGCCTGCGACATGACGCGCCTCGATGTCCTGCGCGGCGGGCTGACCGGCATGCGCAAGATGTTCGCGATCTGCGAGGCGTTCGGCGTCCGCTGCGAGGTGCACATGAGCGGCTTCGCCAACCTGCAGGCCCTCGGCTCCACCAGCGACGACGTGGCGCTGTACTACGAGCGCGGGCTGCTGGCACCCGGCGTCGACGCCAACGACGTCCCGCCGTACCTGCAGGAACTCGGCGACCCACTGGGCCCGGACGGCTGCGTGCCCGTGCCCGCGGCACCGGGGATCGGCTACCGCCTCGACTGGGACTACATCCGCGCGGAGACCGTCCAGTAGCGCCCGTCGCCCGCGCCGCTGGCCGCTGGCGGCCGGCATCGCCGCCCGCGCCGCTCAGCCCTTCTGCGCGTCGCCCGTCATCTCGGCCTTGTCCGCGGCGCGGGCCTGCTGGCGCGCCTTCTCCCGCTCGGCCGCCATCTCGGCCACCGTCTTGGTCTGCAGACGGGCCGCTCCCCGCGTGCCGCGCGTGCCGAGACGGGGAGCGTTCGCCAGCCGCTGCCGGGCCCGAGGGATCTCCTTCTCCCACTGCGGCAGCCAGGCGGCCTGGGCCACCAGCATCTCGTCGACCAGCTGCTCGATCTCGGGCGTGTTGCACACCGCGCCCACCAGCGGGTCGAGCATGAAGGCCTGGCGCAGGAGATCGATGTCCGCGTCCACGGCGGCCTTCACGGCCAGCTCCTGGACGCTGATCGAGGCGCGGCATACCGCGGCGCACCCGAGAGGCAGGGCGCCCACGCGGGGGATGCTGATGCCGTTGCGGTCGACGTAGCCGGGCACCTCGACGATGGCTTCGGGGGGCAGGTTGGTGATCGTGTGCTGGTTCTGGACGTTGAAGTGGCCCCGGTAGACCCGGCCCGTCTCCAGCGCCTCGATGATCCAGCTTCCGTGTTCGCTCGAGCGCGACTCGTAGGTGAAGGCAGGCGGCTCCTCCTTGAGCCAGTTCGGGAAGTCCGTGGCGAACCAGTTGCGCCCTTCGGTGCAGACCCGCAGATAGCCGCCCGTCTCGCCGTGGATCCAGCTGGTTCCCAGACTGATCCAGCGGTGGATCTCGTCGGGACGCTTGCGGTACCACGGGACGTACTCCGAAAGGTGTCCGTTGGACTCGGTGCTGTAGTAGCCGAAGCGGCGCAGCATGTCGATGCGCACCTTCTCGGTCTCGCGGAACTCCGGGTGCCGCTCGAACCCCTCCAGCAGCCTGCCGGTCCAGTCGCGGCCGCCGTAGCGCACCTGGATGTACCAGGTCTGGTGGTTGATGCCGGCGGCGACGATGTCCACCTCCTTGGTGGTCACCGGCACGTACCCGGACGACCCCGGCGCCTTGCCGTCGTTGACCAGCAGCTCGATCACCTGGGCGATCTGGTGGTGTCCGCCCTGCACGCCATGGCACAGGCCGACCATGCGCGCCTTGCCGTAGTGGATCCCGGCCCAGGTGTTCATGGCCATGGGGTTGGCGTAGTTCAGCAAGAGCGCATCCGGCGCGGCCACTGCGGCGATGTCCGCGCAGAAGGCGAGGATCTGCGGGATGTTGCGCTGCGCGTACATGATGCCGCCGGCGCACAGCGTGTCGCCCACGCACTGGTCGATGCCGTACTGGAGCGGGATGTCGATGTCGCTCTGGAACGCCTCCAGGCCGCCGATCCGCGTGACGTTGAGCACGTACTGGGCGCCGGCGAGGGCCTCGCGGCGGTCCAGCGTGGTCCGCAAGACGGCGGGCAGGCGGTTGTGCGCGATGTCGCGCTGCGCCAGCTGGGCCACCATCTCCAGGTTGCGGGCGCTGATATCGTGGAAGGCGAACTCGGCATCGCGCAGTTCGGGAACGGACAGGATGTCGCGCATGAGGCGGCGCGTGAAGCCGATGCTGCCGGCTCCGAGGATCGCTACCTTGATCGGCATGTGGCTCCTCCGCGATGAAGGCGGGTAGGGCGGTCCGGCGCGGGGGGAAGCTGGCCCACCGGTCCGCGAGGCGCCCGCACGAGACGCGGACAATCTCGACCCGGGACGGCGCCCCGGCAACGGTCCGGACCCGGTTGCCGCAGGACTCCGGGGTCACGCCGTGTCGCGTGCCGTGCCGCCCCCGGACCGCATCTGGGCAGACCGGGCCCGGCTAGGTATCTTGCCCCTCGGGCCGAGCGTCCACCGAGAGGCCGGATGCCGGCGGAGCCGCCCAGGGCGGTGACAAGGATCGGCCGTTTCCGTGTTCCACTCCCAGACGAACAAGAGAGCGATGGATGTCGAGGCGCTGTACGAGCGCTACGGCCCGATGGTGATGCGCCGCTGCCGCCAACTCCTGCGCGATGAGGACAAGGCCCTGGACGCCATGCAGGACGTCTTCGTCCAGGTGTTGCGCCACAAGGGGCGGCTCTCCGACCAGTACCCCTCCAGCCTGCTCTACCGGATGGCCACCAATCTGTGCCTCAACCGGCTGCGCGACGAGGCGCGGCGACACGAGGTCGCCAGCGACGAGCTGCTGCTGCGCATCGCCGCCAGCGACGATATGGGGGGGCAGATCGGGGCGCGCCTGACCCTGGAGCGGCTGTTCGGGCGACACCGGGAGTCCACCCGCACCATGGCGGTGCTGCACTACGTGGACGGCCTGTCTCTGGAGGAGACGGCGCAGGAGGTGGGTATGTCGGTCTCCGGAGTGCGCAAACGCCTGCGCGGCCTGCGGGCCAGCCTCAAGGACCTGGAGCGATCGCCATGAGCCAGCCGACTCGACCGTCGGACCTGCTGCTGGAGCGCTATCTGCTGGGCGAGCTGCCGGCGGACCAGCAGCGGGCGCTGGACCGCCTGCTGGCCACGGACGCCGAGCTCCAGGCCCGGCTGGAGGCGCTGCGGGGCTCCAACCGCGACGTGCTGGCCGCCTATCCGGTGGGCTGGATGGCGCGTCAGATCCGCCGGCGGGCTGCGGCCGCGCCGCGCCGGGTGGCGTGGCCGCGGCTGGCGCTGCGGCTGTGGCTGATCCCGGCGGCTGCCGCGGCGGCGCTGGCAGTGGTCGTGCCGCGGCTGGTTCGCGCGCCTGCAGAGCAGTCGACACGGCTGAAGGGTTCGCCGGCGCCGCTGGAGCTGTTCCGGCAGTCGGAGTTCGGCTGCGAACGACTCGGGGACGCCAGCACGGCCAGAGCGGGAGACCTGCTGCAGATCGTGTACCGCGCGGGGGATGCCCCGTACGGGGCCATCCTGTCCGTGGACGGACGAGGCGTACAGACCATCCACCTGCCTGCCCGCGGCGAGCGCGCCGCCGCCCTGCGATCCGACGGGCCCGACACGCTGGCGTTCTCCTACCGACTCGACGACGCGCCGGAGGCAGAGCGGTTCTGCCTGGTCACCGCCGACCGGCCGTTCGACCTGGCGATCGTCCGGCAGGCCCTGCAGGAGGCGGGAGTGAGGGCGTCGGCGCCGCTGCGCCTGCCGGCCGGCTTCGGCTGTCACTGCATCACCGTCCTCAAGGCGGACGAGCAGTGAAGAGGTCCCTGCTGCCGCTGCTGCTGTGGGTGCTGCTGAGCGCGCCGGGCGTCTGCCCGGACCGGGCGGGCGGCGAGGCGCTGCGCCGGTTCGTGCTCGCCGCCGGCGTGAACAACGGCGGCGTCGAGCGCGAGTTGCTGCGCTACGCCGTGTCCGATGCGGAGAACGTCGCCCGCGTCTTCCGGGAGATGGGCGGGGTCGACGCGGCCGACTGCATCGTGCTGCGCAACCCGGACCGAGCAGGGCTGGAGACAGGGCTCGAAGCGCTCTCGCAGAGCGTGAGCGCGGCGCGGCGCTGGGGCGCCGGTCGTCTCGAGGTCGTCGTGTACTACTCGGGCCACGCCGACGACGTCGGGCTGTTGCTGGCCGGCCAGCACAAGCCCTACGCGGCGCTCCGGCAGTTCCTGCAGGAACTCGATGCCGAGGTGCGGATCGCCATCCTGGACGCCTGCGCGTCGGGGACCATCACGCGCGCCAAGGGCGGCTCGCGACAGCCGCCGTTCCTGGTGGACGAGTCCGCCAGCATGCGCGGCTACGTCTTCCTCACCTCCAGTTCGGAGGACGAGGCCGCGCAGGAGTCGGACCAGCTGCGGGCCTCGTTCTTCACGCACTACCTCGTCTCCGGGCTGCGGGGCGCGGCCGACGTCAGCCAGGACGGCCGCGTGACCCTCGACGAGGCCTACCGCTTCGCCTTCGAGGAGACGCTGGCCCGCACCACCGGCACCCGCGGTGGCGTCCAGCACCCCAGCCGCGACATCCACATGGCCGGTGCCGGCGACGTCGTGATGACCGATCTGCGGCACACGGCGGCCCGGCTGAGCCTGGCGGCCGACCTGGACGGCCGCTTCTTCATCCGCGACGATCAGGGAGTGCTGCTCGCCGAGTTGCGCAAGCCGGCCGGGCGGACGGTGGAGATCGGGCTGCACCCGGGTCGCTTCGCCGTGCACTGGGCCGACGGCGATCGCCTGCTGACGACGCGCAGCGAGGTGGTGGCTGGCCGCCGGCTGGAGCTGGCGGCGGCCGCCTTCGCGCCCACCGAGCGCGAGGCCACCCGGTCGCGCGGCAGAGAGGGGCCGCCGTTCAGCGCGGGCATCGGCGACCGGCTCAACCTGGACATCTCGGCAGGGGACTACACGGTCTCGCTGGCGCTGTTCTACAACTGCCAGGAGGAGGCCTTCCGTGGCCTCCAGGCCGCGTGGCTGGTCAACCAGGCGCACCGCCAGGCGGGAGCGCAGCTCGGCGCCATCGGCAACCTGGCGCAGGACGAGCTGCGCGGCTGGCAGGCTGCCGGCATGGTGAACTGGGCGGTGGGGGCGGTCCAGGGGCACCAGCTCGCCGGCGCGGTGAACATCGGCCGGCAGGTGCGCGGCTGGCAGGTGTCGCTGGGCACCAACGTGGCGCAGGCGCTGCGCGGCGGCCAGATCGTGGCCGGCGCCAACTTCGCGCGCGCGCTCCGCGGCCTGCAGTTGGGCCTGTTGAACGCCGCCGACCGCGTGCGCGGCTGGCAGGTCGGCCTCGTCAACGTCTCGGGCAACATCGACGGGGTGTCCCTCGGCATCGTCAACTACTCGCACAGCGGGCCCTTCAATCTCGGGCTTGCCGGCGACGAGCTGGGCTTCACCTCCATGACCCTGCGGTCGGGCAGCCGGCGGCTGTACTCGGCCTTCTCGGTGGGGCGCCGCAGCGAGCTCACGGCCGTGGGGCTGGGCTTCGGCAGCCACCTGAGCCGCGGCCGCCACTACGCCGAGCTCGAGCTGGAGCTCCTCGGCATCTTCCGCAACTCCCGGTCGCCCGGTGTCGAGCGGAACCAGCTCACCCGCCTGCGCGCGAACCTCGGCCGCCAGCTCGACCCGCATCTGAGTCTGTATGCAGGTCTGTCGCTGAACGGGCTGAACGCGCCTGGCGACCCCGTCCTGGTGGAACCGTACGGGAACCAGAAGCTGCGCCTCGCGCGCGGCACGCGCGTGTGGCCCGGCATCACTGCGGGCCTGCGTCTCGGGCGGCAGTAGGGGTCGCCGCCAGCCGGCGCGGCCCGCGCAGCCGCGCGCTCGCGGTTGGACAGGTGCCGGCCGGCACGCCTTCTTCTAGCGCCTGGCGCCGGCATCCTCGGGCCGGGGCGCCGCAACGACAACCACCAACCTGAGTAGAGCGAGGCGAACGACATGGCACAGCAACGCGTGGGCATCGGCGTGGTCGGCTGCGGGAACATCAGCGGCGCGTACCTGTCCATCAGCAAGCAATTCCCCATCCTGGACGTGCGCGCCGTGGCCGACCTGGACATGGCGCGGGCGCGCGCCGCGGCGGAGAAGCATGGCGTGCCGCGTGCCTGCACCGTGAAGGAGCTGCTCGCCGATCCGCAGATCGAGATCGTCCTCAACCTGACCATTCCGGCCGCCCATGCGGAGATCGGCCTCGCGGCCCTCGAGGCGGGCAAGTCGGTGTACAACGAGAAGCCGCTGGCGGTGACCCGCGAGGACGGCCGCCGTCTGCTGGCCCTGGCCGCCGAGAAGAGGCTGCTGGTCGGCGGCGCGCCGGACACCTTCCTGGGCGGCGGACACCAGACCTGCCGCAAGCTGATCGACGACGGCTGGATCGGGGCGCCGGTGGCTGCCTGCGCCTTCATGCTCTGCCACGGCCACGAGAGCTGGCACCCGGACCCGGAGTTCTACTACAAGAAGGGCGGCGGCCCGATGTTCGACATGGGGCCCTACTACCTGACTGCCATGATCAACATGCTGGGACCGGTGCGCCGGGTGACCGGCTCGGCGCGCATCAGCTTCCCGGAGCGGACGATCACCAGCGAGAAGAAGTACGGGCAGAAGGTCCAGGTCGAGGTGCCCACGCACGTGGCGGGCATCCTCGACTTCGCCTCGGGCGCCATCGGCACGATCCTCACCAGCTTCGACGTCTGGGGCGCCAACGTGCCGCGGATCGAGGTGCACGGCACCGAAGGCTCGCTCAGCGTGCCCGACCCGAATGGGTTCGGCGGCAGCGTGCTGGTCAAGCGCTTCAGCGGCGAGTGGAAGGAGGTCCCGCTCAGCCACGGCTACCCCGACAACACGCGCAGCATCGGGGTCGCCGACATGGCCATGGCCCTGCGCGACGGCCGCCGCCACCGCGCCAACGAGGCGCTGACCTATCACGTCCTCGACCTCATGCACGCCTTCCACGACGCGTCGGCCTCCGGCAGCCACGTGCAGGTCGAGAGCACCTGCGAGCGACCGGCGCCGCTGGCCATGGGTCTGCTGGCTGGCGAGGTCCGCTGAACCGGGCGGGAGCCGGCGGCGCGCCCGCCACCGTCTGCCGCGTCCGGTGCTGCCTGCGCGGCCGGGCTGGGGGCCGGTGGCGGCGCGCCCGGCCGCGGCGATCGGGCGCCCGCCTGCCTCACGGTGCGGTGCCGCCGCCGGCGAGCGTCAGGCGCAGCCACGCCGCCCTCGGCAGGTGCATCCGCTGCCCGGGCCATGACTCGCCCGCGAACCGCGTCGGCGGCAAGGGCTCCGCGACCGCGAAGCCCACGCGCCGGTAGCAGGCGATGGCCTGGTGATTGAACGTGTAGACCGCCAGATCGATGCCCTCCAGCCCGAGCGCACCGAAGCCGAAGGTCGCCGCCTGCCGCACCATGTCCGCGCCCAGCCCGCGACCCCGCGCCGCCGGCGGCCCGATGAGCACCCGGGCCAGGCGGCCCCAGTGCGGCGCCTGCCGGTGCCGCACCAGCTCGATGTAGCCGACCATGTCGCCGCTGGCTCGCTCGATCGCCCGGAAGTGGTGGCGACGGGGTGGACAGCTCTCCGCCTCGAGCTGGTTGGCCTCGAGCTGGGCAGCGTCGAGCGGAAAGGTGTAGGTCGGGCCGGCCCACTGGACCAGCAGCCGCGCGTCGGTGATCCAGCCGATCAGCCGGCCGAAGTCGGCGCGGCCGAATGGCTGCAGCTCGATGAGCCGGCCGCAGTGCTCGGGCATGCTCCCCAGACCATGCGCTGGCGCAGGATGTGGCACAGCTCGTCGTCGCGGCCCGGGCGGTGTCGCTCTCGATCCCGCCGGCCCTGCGCTGGCCGGCGCCGCTGGCGACGAATATGGCCGGCGGAGGCGACCCCGTCCACGGCTGCCGGCCAGGCCCACCCGCACCCGACCACGCAGGGCGCGCTCCCGCGCGGCGCGGCCGGGTGAATCTTGACACCGCCCCCGTCGCGGCTCACTCTTGACTGCCCGGATGCGAGCTCGCATCCGCAGCCAGAGGAGGCGGAGCGGTGGCGAGGATACTGCGCCTGGCAGCGGTGGGGACGGGGGGAATCTGGCGCTGGGGGCACTCCAAGCCGCTCAGCGAGCATCCCGAGATCCGGATCGTCGCCCTGTGCGACATCGTGCGCGAGAAGGCGCTGAAGCTGGCGCCCGACTACGGGCTCGGCCCCGAGCGCGTCTTCGCCGACTACCGCGACGTGGTGGCGCTGCCGGAGGTGGACATCGTCGATATCTGCACCCCCAACCTCTTCCACTCGGAGATCGCCATCGCCGCCCTCGAGGCCGGCAAGCACGTGTTCTGCGAGAAGCCGGATGCGGTCAGCCCGGACAAGGCCGTGGCCATGGCCGCTGCGGCCCGGGCCAGCGGCAAGACCCTGATGGTCATGCGGAACAACCGGTTCAGGCCCGAGGTCCAGTGGCTCAAGCGGATGGCGGAGGAGGGGCGGCTCGGCGAGCTGTATGCCGGCCGCTGCGGCTGGATCCGCCGGCGCGGGATCCCCGGCAAGGGCGGCTGGTTCACCACCAAGGCGCTGTCTGGCGGCGGCCCCCTGATCGACCTGGGGGTGCACATGATCGACCTGGCGGTGTACCTGATGGGCAACCCGGCTGCGGTGGCCGTGAGCGGCGCCACCTACCGGAAGTTCGCGGACGCGGAAGCCACCGACTCGGTGCACGCGGCCTTCGGCGAACGGCAGGCCGAAGGCGTCTTCGATGTCGAGGATCTGGCCATCGGCTTCATCCGCTTCGCCAACGGCGCCACGCTCCAGGTGGAGTGCAGCTGGGCCAGCAACATCGAACAGGAGTCGCACTTCGTCGAGCTGCGCGGCACCAGGGGCGGCTGCCGGCTGGCCGCGGACGCGGAGCCCAGAGTCTTCGCCGAGATGGCCGGTGCCATGGTCGACATCGTCCCGCGCCCTGCCAAGAGCCAGTGGGGGGGCCACGGAGACAACCTCTATCATTTCATCGATGTGGTGCAGGGGCGAGCCGAGCCTATCTTCACGCCCGATCAGGGCGTCAACATGATCAGGATGCTGGCCGCCTTGTACGAATCGGCGGCCACCGGCAGGGAAGTGGCCCTGTAGAGACCGGGTACACAGCAAGGGCCGTCGCTGCGGCCCGCCAGCCCGCAGCCAGCTCCGAAAGATCGCCGTGCGCCGCTGGCGGACCCACCCGGGGCGGCTGCCGGCGGTCGTGGCGCGCCCATCGCGGCGCTCAACGCGGAGGTGAGACAAGATGCCAGGCCAGACGTGCAACATCGCGCTGATGGGCAGCAAGTTCATGGGCCGGGCGCACTCGAACGCCTACCTGAAGGTGGCGAAGTTCTTCGATCTGCCGGTCACGCCGGTCATGCACACGGTGGCGGCGCGCAACGAGGCAGAGCTGCGCGCCTTCGCGGCCCGCTGGGGCTGGCAGGCCTGCACCACGGACTGGCGCGCCGCCGTGGCCAACCCCGAGATCGATCTGGTCGACGTCGTCACGCCCAACAACGCCCACGCCGAGCTGGCGATCGCCGCGCTGGAGGCGGGCCGCAACGTGGCCTGCGAGAAGCCGCTGGCGGACACGCTGGCGAACGCCCGCCAGATGGTGGCGGCGGCGCGCAAGGCCCGCGGCAGGACGTTCGTCTGGTACAACTACCGGCGCTGTCCCGCCGTGGCGCTGGCCCACCAGTTGTGCCGCCAGGGCAAGCTGGGACGCATCTACCAGATCCGCGGCTGCTACCTGCAGGACTGGGCCGGCCCGGACACGCCGCTGATGTGGCGCTTCCAGGGGGATGTCGCCGGCAGCGGCTCGCTGGGCGACCTGTGCGCCCACACGATCGACACGGCCCGCTTCATTACCGGCGACGAGGTCAGCGAGATCATCGGCGCGGCCATGGACACGGTGTTCGCCGAGCGCGTCATCCTCGAGAGCGGCGGCGGCGAGATCTCCGGACGCGGCGCCAAGACCGGCCAGCGCCGGGGAGCCAGCACGGTCGACGACATCGTGCTGTTCATCGCGCGCATGGGCAGCGGCGCCCTGGCCAGCTTCGAGGCGACGCGGCTGGCCACCGGCTACAAGAACTCGAACCGGATCGAGATCCACGGCGACCGGGGCGCGGTCCGCTTCGATTTCGAGCGCATGAACGAGCTGGAGTGGTACGACGCGACCCTCCCCGAGGCGGTCCAGGGCTGGTCGACCATCAACGTCACCAACGGCAACGCCGGTCATCCGTACGCGGCAGCGTGGTGGCCGGTGGCCCACGTGCTGGGGTACGAGCACAGCTTCATCAACCAGGCAGCCGACATCATCGGCGCGCTGGCGGGCCAGCAGCCGGTGGTGCCGCTGCCCGATTTCGACGATGCGTACAAGGTGCAGCGCGTGCTGGCGGCCGTGGTCGAAGCGGCGCGGAGCCGCGCACCCGTCAGCTTGAGCGCGATCCAGTGACCGCACCATCGCCGCCAGGCCGGGAGGGCTGTGCCGCGGCGCCGCGCCGGTTGCCGCGGGCCCACCCGGTTCACCATCTCACGAGGAGCCAGCCATGACCAACGCCGTGGGCACTCAGTCCTTTGCCACCGAGAAGCAGAAGAAGGCCGCCAGGAAGCTGCGCGTGGCCATCGTTGGCTGCGGGGGCATCAGCGAGGTCCACCTGCGGACCTTCCAGAAGATGCCGGAAGTCGAGATCGTCGCGGGCGTCGACATCAAGCCCGAGCGCCTGGTGGTCATGAAGGAGAGGTTCGGGATCCAGAACCTGTACGAGAAGTGGTCGGACATGCTGCGGGAGATCAAGCCCGACGCCGTGGACGTGTGCACGCCCAACGGGGTGCACGCGCCGGCCGTGATCGACGCCGCCAAGGCCGGCTGCCACGTGATCACGGAGAAGCCGATGGCCATGACCCCGGCGGAGTGCGAGGCCATGATCGCCGCCGCCAAGGCCAAGAAGGTCAAGCTCGTCTGCGGCTTCCAGTACCGCTACCATCCCACCACGCAGATGCTGTGTCGAGCGCGCGACGCGGGCAAGTTCGGCGACATCCTGTTCGTCAAGTGCCAGGCACTGCGGCGCCGCGGCATCCCCAACTGGGGAGTGTTCGGCCAGAAGGAGCTGCAGGGGGGCGGGCCGATGATCGACATCGGCGTGCACATCCTGGAGATGGCGCACTTCATCATGGGCTCGCCGAAGCCGGTGGCCGCTTCGGGCAACATCTGGACGTATCTGGGCAACAAGCCCTCGAAGACCGTCTGCCCGTGGCCCGGCTGGGACCACAAGACCTACACCGTCGAGGACCTGGCGATCGGCCAGATCCGCTTCGAGACCGGGGCCCTGCTGCAGGTGGAAGCATCCTTCGTCGCTCACATCGAGAAGGATGTCTGGAACATGTCGCTGATGGGCACCAAGGGCGGCGCCAACTGGGATCCGCCGGGCGTCTTCCGCGACGAGTACGGCACCATGGTCAACGAGCACCCCGGATACCTGCCCGGCACGGACTTCGAGAAGCTCTTCGCCAGCAAGCTGCAGAACTGGGTGGACGGCATCCTCCGGGGCACCGAGCTGACCGCCCCTGGCGAGGCTGGACTGGCCGTGCAGAAGATGCTGGACGGCATCTACCGGTCGGCGGCGGCCGGCAAGGAAGTGACGATCGACTGATCGGCTGATCGACCGATCGGCTGATCGGCTGATCGGCAAGGGCAGCGCTGGTCCGCTGCGACCGCGGAGACGGGGAGATGGCAGAATCGTCGCTGGCAGCAGGTACCATCGCACAGATCGGCATCGTGGTCCGCGACATCGAGGCCAGCGCCAAGGCCTGGGCCGCGCTGCTCGGGCAGCCGGTGCCGGATATCGTCGTCACGGCCGGATACGAGCGTGCCCGCACGCAGTATCGGGGCGAGCCGACGCCGGCCCGGGCCAGGCTCGCCTTCTTTCGCCTCGGGCAGGTGACCATCGAGCTCATCGAGCCACTCGGCGGCCCCAGCACCTGGCAGGAGCACCTGGAGGCCCACGGCGACAGCCTCCACCACATCGCCTTCGTCGTGCAGGGGATGCAGCAGACGCTCGCCGGGCTGGCCGCGCAGGGGCTGTCGCCGGTCCAGCGCGGCGAGTACCCGGGCGGACGCTACGCGTACGTGGACGGCGGCGAGAAGCTGGGCGCCATCCTCGAGTTGCTGGAGAACGACTGAGGCAGCCGGCCCCGCGCCAACCGGAGCGCCCGGCGCGCCTTCAGGTCGCCGCGGCGGCGTCGGGCTCTCTGGTGGCGACGGCAGCGACGAAGTCGTGCACCACCTCGAAGTGGTCGGCCCCGGGATGGCGCTGCGCCAGAGCCTCGACGAAGCGACCGTGCAGCGCCTGGCGGCGAGCCGGGTCGATGGCCTCGTCGAATGCCGTGCCCGCCCCCGACTTCAGCAGGTGCTCCAGCACCTGGGTCGGACTGCCGTAGCCGAAGACTACCTGGCCTGACCAGGCGTCCTGGACCCGGAAGCCGGCTGCCTGCATCTGGGCCCGGAGCGACGCCGTGTCCGCGGGGAAGTCGAACCACACCTGCCGGAGCAGCGCGCCGGGCTCTGCCGCGACGAGCTCGCCGAATATCTCCAGCGGCTCGGCCGGCGAATCGCGGCGATGGACCAGCACTGCCAGCTCACCGCCCGGCTGCACCGTCCGCGCTGCCGCCGCCAGGAAGGGCGCCACCGGGATGTAGCCCAGCACCCAGGTGGTGAGGAGCAGATCGGCGGTGGCGTCCTGGCCCTGGAGCCACGCGAGGGCGTCGGCGCACACGAAGCGGATGCGCGCGTCTGCAGGCACGCGTCGCCGCGCCTCGTCCAGCATGCCCGCGGACAGGTCGATGGCCGTCAGGGTGGCGTCCGCGTCCATGCCCGCGGCGAGCAGGGCGGTGGCGAAGCCGGTGCCGCAGCCCACCTCCACGAGCTGCCTGCGTCCCCTCAGGCGCAGGCGCCGCACCAGCTCGACGACCGGCTTGCCGGCCTCGACGACCCAGAAGGCGTCGTAGTCGGCGTGGACACGGTCGTAGGCCTGCTGCAGTTCGAGCGGCCCCGCCGCCGGCAGGTCTTGCTGGATCGCGAAGACGCGCGGGATCGGGTGGTGCTCCGGCAGATGCTCTGCGCATACCTGCGCGGAGACCGCCGGCGGCGTGGGCCGCGGCGCCGCTGCGGGCAGATGGCCGGCCAGCACCTGCGCCACGCAGTGGGTGCGCGGCTGCAGGAAATGCCGGCGCATGCGCCCGAGGATCTCCTCCAGCGACTCGCGGGCCACGTTGCCGAACGAGAGGGGGACCAGGTTGCAGGGGCAGACCTCGCCGCTGCCGTCCACGTACAGGTGCGTCAGCCCGGCGCCGCATCCGAACGCGTCCGCCGACTCCAGATGCGCGAAGCTGGAGATCGCCGGCAGCGCCTCGCGCGGGGCGATCTCGCGCTGATAGGCGAGGATCTGGCGCCGCTCCGCCGCGCTGAGTGCGACCTCCGGGTTGCCCTCCAGGCGGCCGGCGGGACACGGCTCCAGCAGGTGGATCTCCCGGGCGGGCGTGGTGGCGACGAACCGCACGAAAGGCCAGAAGCTCGCCGGCGCCAGCAGCTCGCGCGTGGCCAGGGTGACGACGTAGGGGTAGAGACCGGCCGCTGCCGCGAATTCGAGGGCGCGCACGGCGGCGGCGAACGCCCCGCGGCGGCCGCGCAGGCGGTCGTGCTCGGCAGGGTCCGACGTGTCCAGGCTGATCCCCATGGCGAACACGCCGTGCTCGCGCAAGGCCCGGGCGCGCGCCTCGGTGAGGCCGACGCCCGTGGTGTTCACGGTCACGCAGCTCCGCTCGCCCGCCGCCGCAGCGATCTGCTCGAGGTCGGCGCGCAGCAGCGGCTCGCCGCCGGACAGCGCCAGCATCACGCAGCCGCGGTCCTGCAGGGCGGCGATCAGCTCGCCGAGCAAGCCCAACGGCAGATCCTGCTGGCTGCGGCCGGCGTTGTAGCAGTGCCAGCACCGCAACGGACAGCGGTTGGTCACGGCCAGCGTGACCGAATGGAGCCGCGGCTGGCTGCCCGAGCCCAGCTCGGGCAGGGCTGCCACCAGGCGCTCGAATGCCAGGCTGGGATAGGGGGGGAAGTGGGTGTTCAGGACGTACTGGTCGCCGAATCGGCTCACCCGCTCCTCGGCCAGGTACTCCCGCAGGAACCCCACGAGCCGGGGATGCAGTCGGTTGAGCGGCGGGCGCGCGGCCACGGCCGCGAAGAACTCGTCGCCTCGCATCGCGGTCCTCCTTTCACCCGACGCTGGCCGCGGGGGACCGCCGGGCAGCCCTCACGCCAGCAGGCCGTCCAGGAGCCTCCGAGCGTTGCGGTAGAGAATGTTGCGCCGGTCCTCGTCCGTCATGGGGGCGCCCAGCAGCGCGCCGATGTAGTAGTGATGGCTGAACCACGGCGTGTCGGTGCCGAAGACGATCTTCTGCGACCCTGCCCCCGCCAGCAGGACCTCCACGGCGCCGCGGTCGTCCAGGACCGCGGTCAGCTCCGCGTACACGTTCGGGCAGTCGCGCGCCAGCTCGGCCGCCCGCTGCCATGCCCCGTGGCACGAGTGCCCCATGAGGATGCGGGCCCGCGGATAGCGCGCGGCGCACGCGGCGACATGGTCGGGTCCGTCGTACGCGCTGCCGCCCCAGGTGTGCAGCAGCACCAGCAACCCGTCGGCGTCGGCCTTCTCCCAGGCGGCGGCGTAGCGGCTGTCCGTGATGGGGACGCGGTGGTAGTCGGCGAGGAACTTGAAGCCCACGTACGCGTCCCAGTGCGCGTCGAAGCCGGCCACCTCGCGCTGAGCCAGGGCAGGGTAGTTGGGGTTGATGCCGCAGTAGGCGCGCAGCCGCTGCGGGAAGCGATGCACGGCGGCGATGCTGGCCGCATTGCCCACGTCCGGCGAGAACAGCGCATCGTGGTGGCAGAATACGGTCAGCACCACTCCGGCCCGGTCCATGGCTGCCACCATCGCTTCGGCCGTGCAGCGGGGCAGCCGCGCGCCCTGCAGAGGGCCCATGTGGCCGTGCAGGTCGTGGACGGGGCAGTCGGCCAGCCTGCCGTCGCGGAAGTACCGCTCCCGCAGCGGCGCCACCGTCCGGGTGTCAGTCGCCGCCATCGAGCTTCCTTCCCAGCAGGCGGAGCATGTTGTCGGCCGCGATCCTCTGCTTGTCCGGCGCCTGCAGGTCGGCGTGGAGCAGCGCGAGCATCGCGGCTTCGGGGTAGCGCTGGGGAAAGCCGGTGCCGAATACCGCGCGGGAGGCGCCGAAGCGCTCGACCAGCGCCTCCAGGCCGCCGTCCTCCAGCGACAGCATGCTGGTCTCGATGCAGACGTTCGGACAGGCGTCCAGCAGCGGGTAGGTGTAGCGATCCATGCTCCAGGAGCCGAGGTCGCCCAGGACGCAGGTCAGTCCCGGACAGTCGCGCAGCAACGCGTAGACCTCGGGCCAGTCGATCTCGTGCTCCAGGGACAGCAGCACCGGGACTCGTTGGGCCACCAGCCGATCCATCAGGCTGCCCCAGGCCGGCCGCTGCACCAGATAGCGGTGCGCTTTCGGGAACAGCCGCACCGCTGCCGGCGGCCCGGCGAGCCAGTCGTCGGGCAGGCCGACGGGTTCGCCGGTCGCGGGGGGCAACAGCGCCCAGCAGGGGTACACGCCCGCATGCGCCCCGAGGTACGGCCGCAGCAGTTCGTTGCCGGTGCCCGGATGGCACTCGGCCTGCGCCCAGTGCCAGACCAGCGCGCCGGCCAGCTGGTACGTCTCCAGGTACCTGGCCAGGGCTGCCGGCGTGTTCACCGGCGCGAAGAGCGAGCCGTTCCTGGGACTCCCCACCACGACATTGGCATCGAAGAAGGCGAGTGCCACTGGTCTCCCCTCGCACGATCGGTGCGCCGGCGCTGGTCGCGGCCGCGTCGCTGCCGGCGCGCCGCTCGCGCCACCAACGCACGGCATTGCGTCCGGCGCGCACAAGGACGGTCCGGCACGAACACCAGGCCGGCCGATGGCTTCCGGTGTCGCTGCCAGCAACGCGGAGAAGGTCGGACTCAGCCTCGGCGCCAGCCGGCCTGCGCCTCCAGCGCATGCACCATCTCGACGATGGTCCGGTTGCACGGCGTGGCGATGCCATGCCGGCGTCCCAGGGCCACGATCGCCCCGTTCAGCGCCTCGATCTCGGTGCGCTGGCCGGCGCGGATGCTCTGCAGCATGGACGACTCGTGGCCGCTGGTCGGCGGCAGCATGCGGCGGTAGAACGCCCGCAGGAACGCCTGGGGAGTGGCCCAGTGGGTGCGGTGGCCGGCGGCGGCCATGACCGCGTACGCCTCCTGCGCGATCCGCGCCATCAGACGGCGACTCCATGCACAGCAGCCCAGCTGGCCGTACGTGGCGCCGAGCAGCGCTCCCAGCGGGTTCAGCATGGCGTTGTAGAGGAGCTTGGCCCACAGATCGGCCTGCACGTCGGCGGTGGCGCGCGCTGGCAGGTCGCCGCGCCGGAGCGCGGCGCAGAACCGCTCCGCCAGCTCGGGCGCCGGTCCGGGCCGCATGCCGCCGACGAGCACGGGCGCGGCGTGCACGGTGATGTCGACGCGGTGGGCCCCGAGCCGCCGAAAGCCCGTGATCACGCGTCCCAGCAGGATCCGCGCCGCAGGGAAGACCCGGGCGAAGGTCTCGGCGTTGCCGTACCCGTTCTGCAGCAGCAAGACCCCGCCGAGCTGGCGGCGCAGGGCAGGCGCCTGCCGCAACTCCGCCGCCAGCACCGCCGAGTCGAACGACTTGACGCAGATCACCGCCAGATCGCGCGGCCTGGGGGGCGCGGAGGCCACCGAGGGGTACAGGCGCACGGGCGGGCCAGCCTGGCGAGCCCGGCGGCCAGTGCCGGCGGCAGGTGCCGCAGACGCGACGAACTGGCCGGGCGGCACCCGGTGCCTGCCCAGGATGCCGGTGCGCAGCAGTCCGCGCCGCACGAGCGCGGCGCTGGTCACCGGTCTCGCCACCAGTTCGAGGCGTACCCCTGCCTTGTGCAGGCAGCTGGCCACCCCCAGGCCGACCGCTCCGGCGCCGACGAGCAAGACCGACAGCTCCGGCTGGGCGCTGCCGGCGGAGCCAGCCGGCCCCGGCGATGGCGGCCGAGGTTTCACCGCAGCAGCTCGGGACGGACGGCCGGAAGGCTGCGGCCGCTGCGCAGCCTCCGACCATCGCTCAACCCGTCGGCGGCGCGCGGCGCGAGGACGGCCACCAGTCGCTCGCGCCACATCGCCAGCCGGTCCGCCGCGGCCGGCGTCCGCGCCAGATCTCGCTGCTCCTGGGGGTCGGCGGCCAGGTCGAACAACTGCTCCTCTCCCGACAGCGTGAACCAGATGTACTTCTCCCTGCCGTCGGTGAGATACTGCATGCCGTGGCCGGGATCGTAGCAGGGCGAGTGCTCCCCGTGCACGAACGCGCGCCAGGACAGTGCCGCGGCCTCGTGGGCCAGCAGCGGCAGCAGGCTGCGCCCCGCCGCGCCGGCCGGGATCGGCACCCCGGCGATCTCCAGCATCGTCGGCAGCAGATCCTCCTGCGCCACCGGCGCGCCGCAGAGGTGCCGCGCGGCAGGCTCCGGCGGGCAGACGATCAGCGGCGTGCGTGCCGAGCCCTCGTACGCATAGGTCTTCCGCCACAGATGGTGGTCCCCCAGCATCTCGCCGTGGTCGGCGGTGAACACCACCCAGGTGGGACCACAGGCGGCGCGGTGCAGCCCCAGCAGGAACCTGCCGATCTGGTTGTCGATGTGGGCGATCTGCGCGTAGTAGGCCCGCATCGCCTGGCGCTGCCAGCCAGCGGGCAAGCGGGCGCGCCAGCTGTTCACGTCTGCCGGCGCCACGTCGTTGGCGCTGGCCCAGTCGCCCACCGGGACCGCCGGCACCGGCGCGTCCCGGTAGACCTCCCAGAAGGAGGCCGGCGGATCGAGGGGCGGATGCGGGCGATGGAAGGACAGGTTCAGGAAGAAGGGACGCGTGGGGTCGCGCCGGCGGAGAAAGCAGAGGCCGCGGGTGACGACCCAGGTGTTGTTGTGCAGCTCCTCGGGCAGGTGGCTCGGACGGGCATACCAGGAGTTCCAGTCGACCCCGTGGTCGGTCTCCTGCAGGCGCCCGTTCGTCTGCTCGCGCAGCCATTCGTGATAGTCGTTCACGTACCGACCGTCGAAGTTCTGGTCGCCCTCGTACGACTCCAGCGACTGGAATCCCAGGTGGGCGCGCTGGGGGAAGAAGTGCGTCTTGCCCACGCAGTGGGTCTGGTAGCCCGCGTCGCCGAGAATCTGCGGCAGCATGCCTTCATAGCGCCACGGGACGGCGTCCTGGTACCCCAACCGACCGTGGCTGGCCGGCGTGCGTCCGGTGAAGATCGTGGCGCGGGCAGCGATGCACGACGGGACGGCGCTGTAGGCAGCCGTGAACAGCGTGCCCCGCCGGGCCAGCATGTCGAGGTTGGGCGTCTGGACGGTCGGGTGGCCCGCCACGCTCAGGCAGTCGGCGCGCATCTGGTCGGCGATGATGAAGACGATGTTCGGCCGGTCAGGCATGGAGCCACCTCGGTGATTGCGGCAGGAGGCGCGGCTCAGGCGCCGGCACCCGCCAGGATGCGGACCACTTCGTCATGGCCAGCCGCGGCCGCCAGGTCGCGCGCCGTGCGCCCGTTCCGGTCCGTGGCGCCGGGGTCGGCCCCGGCGGCCAGCAGGGCCTCCACGAGCTCGGCATGGCCCTGGCTCGCGGCCACCATCAGCCCGGAGAGACCCTCGGCGGTGCGGGCATCCGGATGGGCGCCGCGCCGCATCAGGGCCCGGAACGCGGCCAGGTCCCCGGTGTAGCAGGCCGCCAGGATGCAGGTCACGCCCTGCCGGTCGGCCTGCTGCGGATCCGCGCCCGCGTCCAGCAGCACCTCCACCAGATCCGTGCGGCACTCGAGCACGGCCCTCAGCAGCGGCGTGGTCCCGTCCCGATCGCTCAGATTCGGGTCGGCGCCGGCGGCCAGCAACTGGCGCACCACCGCGACCACCGCGGCGTCCACGGCGAGCCCGGCGGCATCCGGGCCCATCTCGGCGCGCGCGTGCTCGTCCGCCTCGGCCTCGGCCAAGCTGGCATCGAAGCGCGGCTGCACCGCCAGCAGCAGCGCGGTCTCTCCCGCGTCCGTGCGGGCGTTGGGGTCGGCACCGGCGGCCACCAGGGCCGCGACCAGCGCCGTGTCTGCCTCGCTGGCGGCGCGCATCAGGCCGGTGCGGCGGTCCTCGCCACGGGCATCCGCCGAGGCGCCGGCCGCCAGCGCCGCCGCGACACCATCCGCATCTCCCGCCCACACGGCCCGCAGCAGCGCGGCATCCCGCCGCCTCTGCCGCCGGCGCTCCAGCCATCGGCGCATGGAAGCTCTCCTCGCCACGGGGCGCCCGGCACGCCGCTTCTCCCGGCCCGGCGCGTCGGGGCCGGGATTGACCGCGCGCCACGCCGGCCGTTCGTTGTCCGTCCTGCCAGCCGCACGCGACAGCG
>CAZPXM010000039.1:0-26800 GCA_964591015.1 uncultured Gemmatimonadaceae bacterium | reverse complement strand
TCACGGTCAGTTGTACGTAGGGTCCAGGTGCGACTCCCGGGCGCGCCGCGGCGCGGGCGGCGTCCAGCTCGATCGCCGCGGTCTCGATGCGCAGTTTGCCGCCGGCCGGCATGGCCTCGCGGGCGTTGACCGCCAGATTCATGAGGACCTGCTCGATCTGCGCCGGGTCCGCCTGCACGGCCGGCAGGTCCGGCGCCAGCGCCAACGCCAGCTCGATGTCCTCGCCGAGCAGGCGCCGCAGCATCTTCTCCATGCCGCCGATCGCCTCGTTGAGGCTCATGGCCACCGGCCGGAGCGGCTGCCGGCGACTGAAGGCCAGCAGTTGCCGGGTCAACGAGGCCGCCCGTTGCGCCGCGGCCACGATCTGTTCGAGGTCGGTGCGCAAGGGGTCCTCCGGAAGCAGCCTCTCCAGCGCCATCTCCGCGTAGCCGAGAATGACGCCGAGCACGTTGTTGAAGTCGTGGGCGATGCCGCCGGCCAGCCGGCCGATCGCTTCCAGCCGCTGCGCCCGCTGCAACTGCTCCTGGAGCCGGGCGCGTTCCTCTTCCGCCTTGACCCGTTCCGTGATGTCGCGGGCGATGCCCTCCATGGCGACGAGGTTGCCTTGCTCGTCGTACAGCGGGACGTTGCGCTGTTCGGTCCACAGGAGCGAGCCGTCCTTGCGCACCCAGCGCAGGACCAGCGGGCGCGTGAAGTCCGAGGTCGCACCTGCGACCGCCTCCAGCAGCGGCCGGTCGTCCGGGTGGATGATCTTGAGCCCCAGGTCGGGATCGGCGTAGTGCTCCTCCGGCGTGTAGCCGGTCATGGCAACGGCCGCCGGGTTCACGTAGGTGAAGCCGCGTGTGGGCGCGAACTCGTAGCGGTAGATGATGTCCTGGGCGTTCTCGGCCAGCCGGCGAAAGTGCGCCTCGCTGTCGCGCAGTGCCTGTTCCGTGCGCTGCTGCTCGGCCGTTAGTCGCTCGAGCGCGGCGATGTGCTGGCGGTTCTCCTCGGCAAGGTGCGCCTTGTCGATCTCCAGAGCCGCATGGCTGGCCAGAACTCGGTACAGATCGGCTTCCTCGTCGGTGAAGCTGTGGCTTGCCTCGACGCTGCCGACGATGAGCACGCCGAGGCATCGCTCCTGGCTGAGCAAGGGCACGTAGAGTAAGGAGCGCAGGCCGCGAAGCTCGCAGATCCGTCTTTCCGCCGCGGTCAGCTCGGCCTCCCGGGCGTCGGCGAGGATCACCGGTGCGCCGGTATCCAGGGCCCGCCCGATATAGGGATGCTCGGCCAGGGCTGCCACGCGGAACTCGGCAGGAAAATCGGCCGGCAGCGGCGGGACGGTCGCTGCCAGGGACAACGTGTCGTCGTGCACCAGGAGCAGCGCTGCCGATCCGCCGGGCAGGAGCCGGACGGCACTGGTGACGATCGTCTGGAAAAGGGCCGTCGGCTCGCGCGCGCCGGCCAGTGCCAGGCTGACATCGAGCAAGCCGGACAGCCTCTCGGTCTTCTGCCGGAGCTGTTCCTCCGCTTGCTTCTGGCGCGTGATGTCGCGGGCGATCTGCACCGCCCCGGTGAGACGTCGGTCCGCATCCAGGAGTGGGTCGACCGTCACCTGGAACCAGCGGTCGCCGAGCTGCATCTCGGCAGTCTCCCGCTGGAGGCTGCGGCGGGCGCGGAGAAAGGGGCACTGGGCGTGCGGCGCCGCGGTGCCGTGGACGATGTGGAAGCAGGGCTGGCCGACCATGGCGCTGGCCTGCCGGCCAAGGTACCTCTCCATGGCGAGGTTGCAGCGCAGGAGGCGCTGGTCGGCATCCACGATGCAGGCCATGTCGTCGAGGGCGTCGAACGTCTTCTGCCACTCGCTGGCCAGCCGTTCGTTCTCTTCGACCAGGGACTTGGCGCGCACCAGCCGGGGCGCATCCGCGCCGACCACCAAGTCCACCTCGCCCCGGCGCAGAGCCTCCAGGGCAGCCTCGGCCAGCGCCAGCCGGCGCCGCAGCTCTGCGGAGATCGGCCCGGTGTCGCTCACCGCTGCCCTCCTTCCCGCGCGAGGCCCAGAGCTGCCAGCACCTCGGCCTCGTCGGACAGGGTGCCCACGATGGCCCGCACCGGCGGCGGCGATTCCACCACGAGCGTGGGGACCATGATCACCCCGTGATCCAGGGCCGCCTGGTAGTCTGCCTCGACATCGACGATCCGGACCTCGCAGCGGTCCGCCAGCGGCCCGGCGCACAACCGGGCCAGTGCCTCGCTGGCCTGCCTGGAGTTCGGCTCGTCTCCGGCCACGAAGAGCGTGAGCCGGTACAGCTGAGGACTGCCAGCGCCCCGCGCCTTCCGTTTCCCGCTGGTTCCGCTGGCCACGGCTCAACCCTCCTGGGCCTGTTCGCTGCCGCCCGCCCGCGGGTGCCCGACGGGCGGTGCTGCAGCGCAGCCGGCAGCGCCCCGCATCGCCGAACGCGCCGCCGTCCCGGCCGACAACTGCCTGTGCACGGCCCTCAGGCGCTCCAGCTCCAGTTCCTTGATCCCGATCTCGTAGGCGACCCGCTCGGCTTCGAGCCGGTCCTTGTCTTCCTGCACCTGGCGAGCCGTGCCGGTCAGCACCTCGCCGGCACCGACATACGGATCCATGAGCTGGATGCCCGTGTCGGTGATCAGATACTCCCGCTTCTGGTTGGAATGCGCGGAGCCCCGTGCCTTGACCACGCTCAACAGGCGGGTCGTCTCGCCGTACTGCTCGCAATACTCCAGCCGGATCACGGTGTCGACCATCGAGGAGATGTTCTCTCCCGAAATGTCGGCGATGCCACCCGTACCGGTCGTCTGGTTCGTCAGCAGGATCGTGGTCCCCCGTTCCTTGCAGGCATTGAGCAGGCGCATCAGGTACTCGAAGGCTGCCTGCTGGCCGCCCATCCGCGCGCATGCCGAGATGGCGTCCACGACCACGTGGGCGGGCGACATTTCCTCGATGGCGTCCAGGGCGGTCACCAAGTGCTGCTCGGCGCCCATGGCTTCGGGGTAGTGACAGAGGAAGCGCAGGCGGCCATTGGCGACGAATGCCCGCAGGTCGATGCCGCCGCTGCGGACGTTCTCCACCAGCGCGTCCTGGGACTCCTCCAGGCTCACGTACAGGACGCGTTCGCCGCGCTCGCAGGCGGCCGCGACAAAGGTGGCGGCCAGCAGGGTCTTCCCCGTTCCCGGCAGCCCGGCGAACAGGACGCAGGAAGCGCGACGGTAGCCCCCCGCCAGGATCCGGTCCAGTCCGGAGACGCCCGTGCAGATCCGTTCGCCCAGCGGCTTGTGACGCAGGCCCACGGCGGAGATGGGAACGACGCGCAAGCCGCCGTCCGCGATGACATAGGGGTGTTCGTTGGCGGCAAACGCCGATCCCCGGTACTTCACGACTCGCAATCGGTGGGTGCAGGTCTGCGCGACCACCCGCTGCTGCATCTCGATGACGCAGTCCCCCATGGAATAGAAGAACTCCTCGAACGCCGCGGTGGCGCTCCGGCTGGCCGGACGGACGGTCAGGAGCGTCGCCAACCCGGCCTCCTGCAACCAGTCGTTCAGCCTGTGCAGCTCGCTGCGCAACCTGTGCGCGGTGTCGAACAGGCGCAGGACCACTTCCAGGGCGTCGATGGCGATGCGTCGGGCCTCCATCTCTCGCGCCTTGCCGGAGGCCATGGCGAGCAGCCCCTGCAGCCCGAAGTCGCCGCTGAGCAGCGTGTCCGGTCTGACCTGTCCCCCCCAGCAGGCTCAGACGCCCGCTTCGCTCCAGGGCGGACAGGTCCCAACCCAAGGTCGCGGCATTCACCCGCACCTGCTCCAGCGGCTCCTCGCAGCCGATGAAGATCCCCGGCTCGCCGGCCAGTGCGCCCCGGTAGAGGAACTCGAGCGCCAACACGGTCTTGCCCGAGCCGGGGTCGCCGCAGAGCACGCTGGTACGGCCGCGCGGCAGACCGCCGCCCAGGATCTGATCGAGACCCGCGATGAACGTGGCGGCCTTGGCGAGGTTCGGCCGCCCGCGCGCCCCGTCGCTCCGTCCGCTGTCCTGTCTCGGCTCCGCGCGCCCCTGGTCCATGGCTGCCAGCTCCCGGTTGCGCTTCGGCGTCAGTGGCTCACTCGGACTCCGTGGTCGGGAATATGGGCTGAATCCACCCGTTCTTCCACACCCGCGTGTCCCGCAAGGTCACGCCGGAGCCGGCCAGGTAGCGGCGCTGACCGGGTTGACGCTGGCGGCGCCGCACCGGATCGTTGCGCCGGGCCGGGCTGCCGACCCGGCTCGCCCGGCGCGAGCCGGCCTTGCCCTCCTCCACGGGGAGACAGCGACCATGAACATCGTCCTGGTGGTCTTCGACTCGCTGCGCAAGGACTGCGTGGGCGCGTACGGCGCGCCGCCGTGGGGGAAGGTGCGAACCCCCCACTTCGATGCCTTCGCCGCTCAGTCCGTGGTGATGGACCGGGCGTTCCCCGAGTCGCTGCCCACGCTGCCGGCGCGGCGAGCGCTGTACACCGGACGCCGCGTCTACCCCTTCCACGGCGGCGATTTCCGGCTCAAAGGGGACTTCGTCGGCGCTCCCGGCTGGGGGCCCATCCCCGAGGACCAGCCGACCCTCGCCGAGCGTCTCCGGGAGGCCGGGTACCGCACCGGCCTCATCGCCGACGTGTACCACATGTTCAAGCCGTCGAAGAACTACACCCGGGGATTCGACCAGTGGACGTTCCTGCGCGGCCAGGAGACAGACCCGGCGCGCTCCGGGCCCAGGCTCACCCCGCAGGAGATCGACCACTGGCTGCCGAAGGAGATGCAGACCGAGCGCACCGTCGCCTTCATCCAGCAATGCCTGACGAACATGCGGGAGCGGAGCCGCGAGGCGGATTACTTCGCGCCCCGCGTGCTGCAGGAGGCGGCCGTCTGGCTGGAGCAGAACCAGGACGCCGAGCGCTTCTTCCTCACCGTGGAATCGTTCGATCCGCACGAGCCGTGGCTGGTGCCGCCCCACTACCGCCGCATGTACCTGGCGGACGAGGGCCCCGAGCAGGTCAAGTCCAGCTACGCCGACGTGGCGAACATGGAGCCGGCGCTGCTGGCCAGGACCCGGGCCAACTACAGTGGCGCCGTGACCCTGTGCGACCGCTGGTTCGGCTATCTGCTGGAGTCCATGGAGGTGCTCGGCCTGCTCGACCGCACGGCGGTGATCCTGACGGCCGACCACGGCCATTCGCTGGGCGACCGCAGCTACCTGGGCAAGCGCGGCTATCCGTCTGGCCGCGAGGTGATCGACGTGCCGCTGCTGGTGCGCCTGCCCGGGGCCGAGCACGCGGGCGTCCGCAGCGATCTCATCGTGCAGCACCACGACCTCAGCGCCGAGATCCTGCAGCTTGCCGGGATGCAGGTACCCGCCGAGCTGGACGGGGCGCCGTTCCTCCGCGACGCGACCAGCGGCGGCCGCGGCCGGCGCGACCACGCCACGGTGGCCTGGGGCGCCGCCGTCACCGTGATCACGGACCGGTGGTGGCTCAACTGCAAGGTGGACGGCAGCGGCGTGCTGCTGCACGATCTGCACGCGCCCGACCCGTTCGCGGCCAACGTGGCCTCGGCTCATCCGGAGATCGCTCGCGGCCTGTTCGCGACCGCGCAGCAGGACGCCGGCGGCGCCTTTCCCGAGTGGCTGCTGGACCTGGCCAGCAGGCAGGCGGACGCGCCGGGCTGCAGCGACCTGGCCGTGCGGGCCTGAGCGCCGGTCCTGCGTGCCGGCCCGGCGCGCAGGACCCACGACGGGCGGGCAGCGGACCACTGGCCGCCGGGGGTGCGCCATGCCAGCCTGGCGAGCCCGCGCGGGGCTGGCAGCGCAGAACGGGCACGGACGAGCGTGGACCATCCGCGGCTCTACTTCACCGGCAGCGAGCTGGCGGCACTGCGCGCCGGCGGCGCCCATCCTGGCCGTGCCCGGCTGTGGGAGAACCTCATGGGCGCGGCCGACTGGTGCCTGACGCGCCCCCGGCGCCGCGCGTGGATTCCGCCGGTAACGCCCGATCCCGTCCATGCGAACCTGTACGACCGCTTCTACGCCATGATGCACGACATGGCGGTGATGGAGCATCTGGCCTTCGCCCGCTGCTACGGCGGCGATGAGCGCCACGGGCGGGCGGCGGTGGAGTGGGTCCTGGCCGGCTGTCGGATATGGTCGCGGGAGGCGGACGGCCAGCCGGACGGGGGGAAGGCATACGCGGTCAGCCGCCTGCTCAAGGGGCTGGCGGTCTGCTACGACCTGCTGCACGCCGGCCTGGGACCAGCGGCGCGCACCGAGCTGCGCACGACGATCGCTCGCATCGCGACGACCTACTACGACGGGTACTTCGCCTCTCCCGCGGTCGCGGGGGCCGCTTTCCACACCCACCACGCCAGCGTCGAGTGGGCCTCCTTCGGCCTGGCCGCGCTGGCCTTGCTGGGCGAACATCCGCCCGCCGAACAGTGGCTGCGCGCCACGGTGGCCAAGTTCCGCGCTCATCTGCTGCCCCTGGGCCTGGCGGCGGACGGGGCGCAGGTGGAGGGCCCCACGTTCTGGGCCTCGACCATGCAGTACCGGCTGGCCTTCCTGGACGCCCTGCGGCGCGTCACCGGCGAGGACCTGTTCGCCGCCCACGCCGCGGCCATGGACGCTCGCCTCGCCCTGGCCAGCATCGCCGCCCCGAAGAGCGCCGGCCACGACGAGGACCACCAGACCGTGATCCTGCAGCCGTCCTACGGCCAGCTCGGCTACTACTCGCCGGTGCTGCTGGGGCTGGCCCGCTTCTACCGGCGCCCGCTGTATCAGTACCTGGCGGCCTGGGACCACACGGCAGGCAGCGTGCAGCGGACCCGCTACGTGACGGCCAACGGCGAGTGGCTGCTGTTCGCCTGGGGCGGCAATGCCTGCGCCTGGTTCGATCCGACGGTGCCGGCCGAGGCGGAAGCGGGGGCGCCGCTGGCATTCGCGTTCCCCTCCGTCGGCGAGGCCTATCTGCGCAGCTCGTACGCGCCGGGCGACGTGGTCCTGGGGCTGCGGCACGGAACGGCGGTGATTCACGCCGGCGGCCGCGCGGTGCTGGTGGATCTGAGTGACGGCCGGACGGGTGCCGAGGGAGGCGACCTGTCCGTAAAGGACGACGGCCGGACGGGGATCGTGCGCGACCACGGCCCGGCGGGCTGCAGCGGTCAAGTCGTCCGCCTGCAGCGTCCGGGCCGGCTGGTGCTGGCGCGACGGACAGACACCGAACAGGCCTTCTGGTGTCACGGCCAGCCGATCCGCGCTGGCAGCCGGCTGCGCTGGCCCGACGGGACGGAGCTGGCCGTGACGCGAGGCTCGCTCGCCACGATCGCGCCGGCTGGTTACCACGACGAGAAGGTGGTCGGCCTCGGGCTGCTGCGCCTGCAGGACCCGGCGCCGATGGTGTATCCGCTGGTGCGCGTCCGTCCCGACCAGGGGCGGCTGGAGGTGCAGGTGGCGGCGGCCGGCCACGCCACCGAGGCGAGAACCTGAGGAGGAGTACCGGGCCATGAACTGGAAGCACGGCAAGCGCTGGGTGTACTCGATCACCTACGACGAAGGGTGTCAGCGGCTGCTGGACCACGCGGTCCCGCTGCACCGCCGCTACGGCATCCCCGGGCACGTGGCTCTGGTGGCCTCCCAGGTCGGCGTGCCGCGAGACTGCCCGGGCAGCAGCTACGACGGCATGATGATCCTCTCGCGCGCCGAACTGGCGGCGCTGCGGGCGGAGGGCTGGGGCGTGTCCTGCCACAGCCGCACGCACGTCGCCATCACCCCGGAGAACGCGCACCTCGAGGTCGTGGAAGCGCGGCACCTGCTGGAGGAGACGCTCGGCTGGCCGGTGCCGCTGTTCTGCGTCCCGGGCAACAACCAGAGCTACCCGGCGGCGCTGGCCGTGGCCGCCCAGGCGGGCTACACCGCCATCATGACGATCACGGACCTGGTGAACGTGCCCGGGCAGTTGCACCGCGTGCATCCGTCGGCCAGCGTGCCGACCGAGGCTGCGGCCCCGGCTCCTCCCGGCGGGCCCCTGCAACTGGGCCGCGTGCCGCTGCATTCGGAGTATCCGCCGCCCTTCTACTCCCGCTTCGATCCGTACAAGCGGCTGCATCAGGCGCGCGCGCTGGGGGGCTGGATCATAGATTACTGCCACTGCCCCGTACCGGGCCGGCCCATCCACCCGTGGAAGGACTGCACGGCCGAGGAACTGGAGCAGCGCTTCCAGACCGTGCTGGAGATCGGCGGTGACGAGGTCTGGCTGGCCGAACCGAACGAGGTCGTCGCGCACCTGCTGGGCGCGCCGAGCGCCTGAGAAACGCGCGGAGAGGAGCGAACGAGAACATGGCTGCCACGCAACCGCGCGCCGCGTACGGCGCCGCGGCGATCGCCCACCTGCAGGGGCAACTGCCGAATCCGTTCCCGCGGCTCATGGGCCCGAACGCCGCCCGGTACCTGCAGGAGGTCGTCGACAGCGGCCTGACCTGCAACATGGTCGGACGCTTCGAGGCGGCGTTCGCCGCCAGGCTGGGCGTCAAGCACTGCATCGCCACGCCGGGCTGCACCCCGGCGCTGGCGGTGCTGGCCGCGGCGTTCGGCTTCGCGCCGGGGGACGAGATCATCGTCAGCCCGATCACCGACTACGGCACCATCCAGGGACTGTTCGCCCAGGGGTACATCCCGGTCTTCGCGGATACCGAGCCCGGCACGGTGAACATCGGCGCCCGCACCATCGAGCCGCTGCTCACCGACCGCACGCGCGCCATCCTCTGCGTGCACAAGACGGGCCTGATGTGCGACATGGACCCGATCAACGCCCTGGCGGCCCGGCACGGATTGGTCGTGTACGAGGATGCCTGCCAGGCGGTGCTGAGCACGTACAAGGGGCGCCTCGCCGGCACCCTGGGGCGCGCCGCGGCCTTCTCCTTCGACAGCGAGAAGACCCTCGGCTCGGATATCGGCGGTTGCGTGGTCACCGACGACGACCGGCTGGCCGAACGAGTCCGGTTCGTCGGCCAGAGCCGGGGTGCGGTCAGCAAGGCCGGGTACGGGCGCATCCACACCGAACCGGGCCTGGCGCACCGCATGACGCTGTGCACCGCGGCCATCAGCCTGGCGCAACTGGAGATCCTGGACGAGAACGTGGCCACCCGCGACCGGGCGGCGCGCCGGCTGACCGAGCTGATCGACCAGATTCCGGGCGTGCAGGCGCTGCCGATCCCCGCCTACCAGGAGGTGTACTCCTGCTGGATGTTCGGCATCGTCGTGGACCCCGCCCAGTTCACCTGCACCGTGGCGCAGTTCGCCGACCAGTTGGCCGCCGCGGGCATTCCGGGGGCGGGCATGGGCGCCTACTACCTCATGCCGGAAGCCTGCACCTTCCTGGACGAGTACGCGGCCGCCGGCCGCTATCCCTTCTCGCGGCCGCCGGCCAGCCGCGCGTACCGGTACGGGGCCGGGGCGACCCCGGTGGCGGCGGCGTTCCTGCAGCGCTTCATCCGGTGGAGCACCATCTGCGAGAAGTACACCGAGGAGCACTGCCGGATCGCCGCGCAGATCGTCGCCGCCGTGGCCGACGCCAACCGCGCCTGAGCGGGCCGCAGCCGAGGAGACAAGGACCATGCTCTACCGCAACCAGCTCGAACGGCTGGCCAGTCCGCCGCCGCTGCTGGCCGACTACCCGGAGTTCGTCGAGCCGCTGCCGTGCGACGAGCGTTTCCTGGCGCCGCCGGTCGTGGCGGAGCCGGGCGGCGAGCTGGGCGTGCGCGCCTGGCGCTACTGGTACAACGCCCGCGGCATCGTCGAGATGGAGAACCGGCTGCAGGCGCAGGCCACCGCGCTGATCATCGTGCATCCGTGGGGCGTGGACGACGGGCACGGACTGCGCACGCCGGAACCAGCAGGCTGCGCCTTCTTCTGCACGCCCGCCAAGAACCAGTGCGTCGCGCGGCACATCGAGCTTGTCCTCAACCCGCTGGTGCGCCGCCTGCGGCCCCGGGTGGGGCTGGTCGGCTGCTCCATGCCGCTGGTCGAAGACGACATCCGCAGGCTGCTGTACGCCTCGATCGACACGCCGCCCGACCGGCTCGACCCGCAGACCGGCGCGCGCCGCCTGCGCGCGCTGCTGGCGGCCCAGGCATTCCGGGGCAAGTCCTTGCCGGCCGCCCTCGAGCTGGATCCGGCGGCCCCGGTCCACAGCTACCTGGCGCAGACGCCGGCGACGGATGCGTATTCGGGCTTCAACGAGGCCGGCTTCTGGCAGTTGCCCATGCCGGTGCACGCCGCACTGGATTGGCAGCCCACCGACCTGGTCTTCTATGACGGCGAGGGCTACGCCAAGGTCCGCGACTACCTGCGCGGCCGTGGCATCCGCCACGTGCTGCTGGCCGGCTATGCCACGGACATGTGCGTCAAGGCGACGACCTGCGGGTACGACAATCTGAGCAAGGACTTCAACCTGTTCCTGGTCGGCGACGCCACCCTGGCCACCTTTCCCGCCAGCACGACGCCGCGCTACGCGACGCAGGTGGCCCTGCACAACGCGGCCCTGTCGCAGCTGGTGACGCAGGCGAGCTGGGTGCGCTAGCCGCGCCAGCAGTCCGGCAGCGACAGCGGGGGCATCCGGGCCGGCGCGCCTCGCGCCTCGCGCCGAGAGGATGCCCGGGCCGGCGGGGTGCCCGCACCGACGCGGGCGCGGCCAGTCAGTGCTGGCCCCGCAGATACGCATCGATCTGCGCGGCGGCGGCCTTGCCGTCCCCCATGGCCAGAATGACGGTGGCGGCGCCGCGGACGATGTCGCCGCCGGCGAACACGCCCGGCAGGCTCGTCATGCCGCGCTCGTCGACCTCGATGTAGCCCCAGCGATTCAGCTTCAGCTCGGGGCAGGAGGCGGTGAGCAGCGGGTTGGCTCGGGTCCCGATGGCGACGATGACCGTGTCGCAGGGCAGCACGTGCTCCGCGCCCGGCACCGGCACCGGCCGCCGCCGTCCCGACGCGTCTGGCTCGCCCAGCTCCATGCGGATCAGGCGCAGGCCGCTGACCCAGCCGTGCGCATCGCCTTCGATGCCCACCGGCGCCTGCAGGAACTCGAAGCGGATGCCTTCCTCCTCGGCGTGGTGCACCTCCTCGACGCGCGCGGGCAACTCGGCGCGCGTGCGCCGGTACACGATGATGGCCTCCGCGGCGCCCAGCCGCTTGCTGGTGCGCACCGCGTCCATGGCCACGTTGCCGCCGCCGACCACCGCCACCCGGCGGCCCCGCAGCACCGGCGTGTCCGCGCCGTCCTGCCAGGCGCCCATGAGGTTCACCCGCGTCAGGTACTCGTTGGCCGAGTACACGCCCTTGAGATTCTCGCCGGGCACGCCCATGAACACCGGCAGACCGGCGCCCACCGCCACGAAGACTGCCGCGAAGGCCTCCCGCAGCTCGGGCAGGGTGTAGGTCTTGCCGATGATCGCGTTCAGTTCGAGCCGCACGCCGAGCGCCACGAGCCGGTCCACCTCCTGCTGCACGATCGCCTTGGGCAGGCGGAACTCCGGGATGCCGTAGGTCAGCACGCCCCCGGGGGCATGGAAGGCCTCGAAGATCGTCACCTCGTGGCCGGACCGGGCCAGTTCCCCGGCCGCGGTGAGGCCGCCGGGACCCGAGCCCACCACCGCCACTCTCTTGCCCGTGGGCGCGCCGCGCGTCAGGCGGATCTGGTCGGGGTGCGCGCGCGCCCAGTCGGCCACGTACCGCTCCAGATGACCGATCGCCACCGGTTGCCCCTTGGCGCCGCGCACGCACAGCGCCTCGCACTGGATCTCCTGCGGGCACACCCGGCCGGTGATGGCCGGCAGCGCGTTCGTCGCCAGCAGGATCGCGGCCGCCTGCGGCAGATCGCCGCGGGCCACGCAGTCGACGAAACGGGGAATGTCGACCCCCACCGGACAGCCGCCCACGCACGGGGCTTTGCGGCACTGAAGGCAACGCTGCGCCTCCCGGCCGGCCAGGGCCTCGGGATAGCCCAGATTGACCTCGGCGAAATCGCGGCTGCGCTCGGCGGCGGGGCGTGCGGGCATGGGCTGGCGCGCGATGGCCAGCCGCTCCTTCATGGTCAGGCGAGACGGGATGGACATGGAATGAGTTGTGTCCGGCAAGCGGTTACAGCCCGATTCGGCAGGCATGGGGGAGGCGCGCCAGCGCCTCTCGCTCGAAGGAACGATAGGTGGTCAGGCGGTCCGCCAGTTCGTCGAAGTCGACCTGATGGCCGTCGAACTCGGGACCGTCCACGCAGGCATAGCGGGTCTGCCCGCCGACGGTCACCCGGCAGCCGCCGCACATGCCGGTGCCGTCCACCATGATGGGATTCAGGGAGACGATCGTGGGCACGCCCAGAGGCCGGGTCATGGCCGCCACGGCCCGCATCATCGGCACCGGACCCGCGGCATACACGGCGGTCACGGCGCCGTGCGCCAGGACCTCGCGCAACGCTTCGGTGACGAAGCCGGGCCGCCCGTAGCTGCCGTCGTCCGTGCAGACGATGACCTGGCCGCAGACGCGCAGCTCGTCCTCCAGGATCACCCACTCGCGCGCGCGGCCGCCGATGATGCTGGTGACTGCCACCCCCCGCTCGCGCAAGGCCCGGGCGATGGGATAGACCACCGCCGTGCCCACGCCGCCGCCGACGCACACCGCTCGCCCCGCGGCGATCAGGTGGGTGGGACGTCCGAGCGGGCCCGCCACGTCCTGGATCGAGGCGCCGGCTGGTAGCGCCGCCAGCTCGGCAGTGCTCTTGCCCACGGCCTGGATCACCAGCGCGATGGTCCCCGCCGCCGGGTCCGCGTCCGCGATGGTCAGCGGAATCCGCTCGGCACCCGGGCCCTGCCGCACGATGACGAACTGGCCGGGCTGGCGAATCTGGGCGATGCGCGGCGCCGTGACCACGAGGCGCACCACAGTCGGGGACAGCCGGGTGTTGGCGACAACAGTGGGCATCGGCACTCCTCGGGAGGCGCTGACGAAAGCGGCGGACACGAGCCACCACCCGCCTTGCGGCCTCCGCGACCCGCTTCCCAGGCGCGTGGCCGCCGCCGTCGACTGGCAGGGACGCAGATCGGCGCTAGGTTTCGGCTCTCGATTCTAGGGACGGCCTCTCCGGCGGTCAACGGAAGACGAGGACGGCGGGACGGGCGCCCGGTGGATGGTCTCCGCGGTGGATGGTCTGCGCTTCGGGCCCCGGTGCGCCTGCGCGTGGCGCCCGCGCGTGGAGAGGGGATCGCGATGAGCCTGGAGTTCAAGCCCGACTGGGAAGAGGCCAGGACCCGCTTCCAGGCCTGGTGGGCCCACGAGTGCCTCGGCCGCGCCGCGATCGCGGTGACCGCGCCCCGCGCCGACCTGGCGGACGAGGCGCCGCCGGCGCGCCCGCCGACCCCGCTGCAGCGCTGGACCGACCTGGACTACGCCGCGGCCTGCAACGAGTATCGCATGCGGCGGACCTTCTATGGCGGCGAGGCCTTCCCGGTCTGGAGTGTGGGCTATCCCGGGCACACGGCGATCCCCACCTTCCTGGGCTGTCCGGTGGAGCTGGACTGGGACACGGGCTGGTGGAACCCGATCGTCACCGGCACGGGACTGGAAGGGGTGCTCGATCTGCGGCTGGACCGGGGCGGGTACTGGTGGCGGTTCACCATCGCGGCGCTCGAGCGGGCCGCGCGCGAGGCCGCGGGCCGCTGCCTGGCCAGCGTGGGCGCCTTCGGCGGCTGCGGCGACACGCTGGCTGCCCTGCGCGGCACCGACCGCCTGCTGCTGGATGTGGTGGACCGGCCTGCGGAGGTGATCGCGGCGGAATCCTATCTGATGGATGTATGGTGCGCGGTGTACGACGAGTTCTACCGCATCGTGCGCGCGGTATCCCAGGGCTCCACCTGCTGGTTCTCGCTGTGGTCGCCGGGCAAGTTCTACGCCGCCCAGAACGACTTCTCCTACATGATCTCGCCGAGGATGTTCCGGGAGCTCTTCCTGCCCGTGATCGAGCGGCAGACGCAGTTCCTGGATCACACGGTGTATCACGTCGACGGCGTCGCCGCATTCGCGCACGTGCCCGCCCTGTGCGAGCTGCCGCGCCTGCAGGCCATCCAGATCCTGCCGGGCGCCGGCAAGCCGAGCCCGCTGCACTATCTGGACACGCTCAGGTACGTGCAGCAGGCTGGCAAGAACCTCCACATCACGATCCCGCCCGAGGAGGTGCCCGAGGCGCTGCGCGAGTTGCGCGCGACCGGCCTGTTCATCGCCACATGGTGCGCCAGCGAGGCCGAAGCTCGCCAGCTGCTGCGCCAGGCCGAACGCTGGTCATGGGGATAGGGCCGCAGCACCGGCGGCGCTCAGCGGGCGGGGGGACCGACACCCAGCGCCCCGAACGAAACGGAGGACGAGGCATGGCAACGCGCAAGGCGAACCGCCGGCAGCGGCCGATCCGCGTGGGCGTGGTCGGCGTGGGCCGGGGCAGCAGTTTCGCGGCCGGCGCCACCGAGCTGGTCGGTATGCGGCTGGTGGCGCTGTGCGACCTGTGGGAAGAGAGGCTGCGCCAGGTCGGGCAGCGTTACGGCGTGGCCACCTACACCGACTACGATCGCTTCCTCGAACACGACATGGACGCGGTGGTACTGGCGAACTACTTCCACGAGCACGCGCCCTTCGCGATCAAGGCCCTGGCGGCAGGCAAGCACGTGATGAGCGAGACCTCCTGCAACGCCACCCTGGCCGAGGGCGTGGCGCTGTGCCGGGCCGTGGAGGCCAGCGGCAGGATCTACATGCTGGCCGAGAACTACCCGTTCACGCGCTTCAACCTGGAGATGCGCCGGGTGTACCGGTCGGGCGAGATCGGCCGGGTCACCTACGCCGAGGGCGAGTACAACCACCCGATGCCGCCGGCCAGCATGAACGCGATCTCGCCCGGCCGGCAGCACTGGCGCAACTGGATCCCCTCGACCTACTACTGCACGCACGCGCTGGCGCCGCTGGTGCACATCACCGACACCCTGCCCGTCGCGGTGAACGCGCTGGCCATCGCCGTGCCCGAGCTGACCGACGCCTTGCCGCGCTACAACGACCCCGGTTCGGTGATCCTGTGCCGCATGGACAACGGCGCCGTGTTCCGGCTGTTCGGCCTGTGGCTGCCGGGTCACAGCAACTGGTACCGGCTGCACGGCACGCGCGGCGCCATGGAGATCACCCGCGGGCCGGGATACTTCGGGCCGGAACAGGTCCGCATCTGGCACGATCCATGGGACTGCCCGGCCGGGACCCCGCACGAGCGCACGTACGTGCCGGACTGGCCCGAGCACGGCGAGCTGGCCAGCCGCGCCGGCCACGGCGGCGGCGACTTCTGGACCAACTTCGCCTTCGCCAATGCCATCCGCACCGGCGAGCAGCCGTTCCTGGACGTGTACCGCGGCGTGGCTATGAGCAGCGTGGGCATCCTCGCGTGGAAGAGCGCCCTGGCCGACGGGGCGCCCTTCGCCATGCCGGATTTCCGCCGGGAAGCAGCCCGCAAGGCCGTGGCGGACGACCACTGGTCGCCCTTCCCCGCGCACGCCGGCCCGGGCCAGCCGCCGGCCAGCATCCGCGGCGTCATCCGACCGTCGCGAGCGGCGTTGGCGCAGGCGCGGCGCGCCTGGCGGCAGCAGGGCTACGAGGGCGACTAGAGGCTGTTCTTCGCCGCGACCCGGCGCCCGAGACGACTGCCGGCTGCCGTGGCAGTCGACACCCGAAGAGGACGAGCGGTGACCGACACCCGCAGCTTCCACGACTGGGCGGAACACTGGCAGGCGCATGCGCGCCTGGCGCTGGACACCATCGCCATGCGGCCCACCCGGGGCATCCCCACCTGGATCCTCAACGCCATGCAGTGGTCTCACCTGGAGACGTTCTCCGGCAACGCGCCCGGCTCCTATCCCAGGGAGCCGGTGCGCGTATACCTGGAGTTCTGCCGCGCCGCAGGCGTGTGCTTCATCGACCAGTGGATACCCGAGAACCCGTTGAGCATGCGGGAGCAGGGCTTCGGCGCGGACACCGCGCGCGGCGCCACGACGGGGGCCGAGACCATCGTCCGCGACGGCATCTCGATCGACTCGCCGGAGGCGGTGGTGGAGCACCTGGAAAAGGTGGTGTTTCCGGGTCTGGAGAGATGGCGCCGCGAGCTGGAAGCCAACGCCGACGCCGAGGTGGCCCGGCGCATCGCCGGCGAGGTCGCCGTCCAGCAGCTGTTCGGCCCGAACCTGCTCAAGGGCCCGTACGGCGGCTTCTTCGCGTTCCCCGGCTTCCGCTACGGCACGTACGGGTACGCCAATTACTTCATGGCGTACGCGCTCTATCCCGAGGTCATCGAACGCGGCTTCCGCCTGGAAGCGGACGCCTGCACGGTGTACAACCGCATCGGCGCCCGCGCGATCGTCGCGGGAGGACTGCCCCGCCTGCTGCGCCTGGACCACGACATGGCCGACTCGCGCGGCACGCTGGTGGACATCCGCTCGCTGGACCGCCTGTGGTTCCCGCACTTCGCGCGCTGCATCCAGCCGCTGCTGGACGCCGGCATCCGGCTGATCTGGCACTGCGACGGCAACCTGATGGAGATGGTGCCGCGCCTGCTGGAGTGCGGCCTGGGCGGTTTCCAGGGATTCCAGTACGAGGACGGCATGGACTACGAGCGCATCTGCCGGATGAAGACGCGGGACGGCGACGACCTGTTCATCATCGGCGGCGTGTCGGTCACCACCGTCCTGCCGTACGGGAGCCCGGAGGACGTCCGCCGCCAGCTCCGCTGGCTGGTCGACAAGGGGCCGCGAACAGGGCTCATGCTCGGCTGCACGAGCTCCATCGCGCCGGGCGTGCCGCTGGCGAACATGCAAGCCCTGCTCGAGGGGCTGCGGTACTACCGCGAGCACGGGCGCGGCTGAGCGGCGGGGCAGGCCCGCCGCCCGCGAAGCCGTCCCGCACCAGCGGCCCCGGCCAGACTGCTCGCTCGGGTCCGCAGGAGCGGAAGCCGCGAGCCAGGTGTGGCGGCGCGCTCGCCCCATGGCACCACAGAAGCGGCGCCCCAGGCCCGCATCAGCAGGGCAGCCGCGGGTGGTGCAGCGGCAGGCCGCGCGCCCCGCAGCCGTCCAGGCGATGGACGACCAGGTTGTCCAGCGAGGCGGCCAGCAGGATGTCGCGCTGCGGACCGGCGAAGGCCACGTCCGTGGGCCCCCGCAGGTGCTCCCCGGCCCAGTCCTCGACGAACAGCTGCAGGCGGCGGCTCGCCAGGTCGAAGAGGTAGATGGCGTCCGGCCGGTGGCAGGCCAGCCACAGGCGACCCGCCGCGTCGAAGGCGATGCCGTCGGGAACGTGCCGCGGCAGGTGCAGGACACGCTCGCAAGCCCCTGCCGAACCGTCGGCGCGGATGCGGATGCGCGCGATGCCCGCGCCCAAGGTCTCCACGAAATAGAGGAACTCGCCGGCCGCATCCAGGGCGATCCCGTTGGGGGTGTCCACGGGCGCGGGATACCACAGCTCGGCCTCGCCCCCGCCCGGACGGATGCGCAGGATGTGGCCGTTGACCTGGCCCGACCAGTCGCCGCTTTCGGACAGATACAGGCAGCCCTCCGCATCGAAGGCCGGGTAGTTGGCACAGACCAGCGGCCGCCCGCCCGGACCGCGCGCATACTCGCGGACGCGGCCTTGCGGATCGATACGCAGCACCTCGCCGCCGCCGGCATGGCCGGCGTACAGGTTGCCGTCCGCGTCCACGGCCTGGCCCAGGCATCGTCCCGGCGTCCGGGCGTACTGGACCGCGGTGTTGGTCTCCAGGTCGAGCCGGTATACCTGACATCCCGTGCCCGTGGTATAGGCGGTCCCGTCCGGACCCACGGCGATCGATTCCGGGTGGTCCACGTTCCGGATGTGGACGATCCGTTCCTTCGGATACAGCGGCTCCATGTCCTGTCGCCTCCTCCGGGGCGCCGCCCGCAGCGGCGGCGGCGCCTGATCGTCTGCGGCCCTGCTCGTGCCGCAAGCCGCGCCGGCAGGCCGCGGTGCCGCCGCGTCGCCGCTCAACCCCGGCGGACGTTGCGGAACCGGTCGATCAGCGCCCGGGTCGCCGCGCGCCGAAGGCGGTGCTCTCGCTGCCGGTACCTATCGGTGGGGCCGTCTGCGTCCCTCGCATCGTCTCAGCCCCTCCCGAAAAGCAGGCACGCCAACTGCGGCGCCAGACGTTCCGCGACCACCTGGAAGCCATGGTCGGCAGGGTGTCCTCCATCGCAGTATGCCGCCGCCAGGCCGGGGGGCATCAGCCCCAGGCTGTCGATGAAGTGGACGTTGGCGTCGCCCCGCTGCCGGCAACGGGCATAGAAGGCGATGACGATGTCGCGCGTGGCTTCGAAGGACGCACGCGCGGGGCCTCCGTACGCGGCCGCCCAGTTGATGAAGCGGGGCAGCAGAACCACAGGGGTGTGCGGCTGGCGCTCGCGGAGGAGGCGGTAGAACACCGACAACGTGCGCGCCAGGGTTCGCTCGTCCACGTTGGCCACGTAGTCGAGCACGTACAGGCAGGCGTCGATCTCGCGCACCAGGGCCGCCATCTCTGGCTCGCCGCGACCGTTTCCCGAGAAGCCCAGGTTCACGAAGTCCAGGTTGAGCGCGCGGCACGCCGAAGCGACGAAGTCGCTGCCCGGCAGTGCCGCGCAGCCGCCCTGGGTGATCGACGTCCCGTAGAAGACGACCGGCTTGTCCAGCGCCGGCGGGTCTATGCGTCCGAGGCGGGCGCCTCGATTCAGCCCGATGTGCAGCTCCTGGACCGCATTGTAGAGAGGCAGATAGAGCGTGAACTGCCGGCGGCGCCGCGACAGCCCCGAGACCAACGTGCGCTCGTACGCGCTGCTCTGCTGGTCCGGCACCGCCACGGCCAGCGGGCGCATCCGGTAGGGCTCGCCTTCGTACAGGTGGCAACCGCCGGACCCGGTGGCCGGCATGTGCGGCATGACGTTCGCGTGCAGGTTGCGCACGCGCACGGCAACTACGCTGCTGTCGGTGGCAAAGCAGACCCGCACGCCGGCAGTGTGCTGGGCCAGCTCCCATACGGCGTCCCGCACCGTGCCCCGGGCGCGCGACGGCAGGCGGCAGTACCTGCCGCCGTTCTCCGCCCACCAGGCCAGCCCGCGCTTCTCGAACCGCGGGGAGGCGGCATCCATCCAGACGAGCGAACTGCCCCCGGGAGAACCGTTTCCCGGACGGCGACTAGCGGGTGGAGTGGTCTTGGCCATCGAGCTTTCTCCTCTGTGGTGGCTCCAGTTCGCCGCAGGCCCAGCTCTGGCGCCGCACTGGATGGAGGACGCCGTCCTGATGGACTCGGAGCACGGGCTCTGCGTCCACGGCTGCGCAAGCCTGACGCCACCGCCGAGCGCGCACCCCGAGTGGCGGCGATTGGTCTCCGATATGTCCGATATACGCGATATTCGGCACCCAGGGCCAGCGGGAGCGTTCGGGCACTGAGATCCCCGATGGATGCCTGTGAGGCAGGAGCCGCCGGCGCGAGCGAAAAGGGGCGCCGCCGCCTCGCGGCGGCGTTGCGAGCTTCGGTGGACGCTGGCGATCGACAGGCTGATGGTGGCGGAAGCTGCGGCAGCACCTGCACTTTTTTTGCGCTGCACGTGTGACTGGAGTCACAGCGGTGACGTCGGACGCGTGAGTATCATGAGTCCCATGAGACCAGCCGACGGATGCTGTGAGCGGACTTGCGATCCGTGACGAAGGGTTCGGCACGACACGGTCTGGTCACGGCGGCGCAGAAGGGTTGGTTGGAGGGACAATATTATTGCGTTATGTTGCGATCGTGTGGCTGGAGATCGCACCATTGCGCAGACGCTGTTCGAGAGAGCCGGCATCGGTCGTTAGCTCAGATCGCTGAGTCAGGGTCTCAGGGATCGCTCCCGGGCGGTGACTGCTTCAGAGGGAGGGTTGTCACGATGTTGCGAATGCGTTGCATCGTCCTGAGTGCGGTGCTTGGGCTCCTGTTCGTGGGCTCGGCCTATGGGTAGGTTCCCGACCCGTGCGACCTGAACGGCGACGGCTTTGTGGACCAGCAGGAGTGGGCGGCCTGCACCGGCAACGATCCGTGCGACCTGAACCGCGACGGCATCGTCGATCAGCAGGAGTGGGTAGCTTGCACGGGTGGCGACCCGTGCGATCTGGACCGCAACGGCAGCATCGATCGCGACGAATTCGTCGCCTGTGGCGGTGACGGTGCCTTCTGGGATTGGCTGCACGGTCCCGAAGCTGCCGACATGGATGCGGACGCTGACATCGACGCCGCTGACTACGCCATCTACACCTACATCTCCAGCAACATGCGCTGGCGCGTGCCGGTGGTAGTTGCCAACGCCGACAACGCGGTTGAGCTCGTGTTCGGCCTGGCCACTGGGGCGACCGACGGTATCGATCCAGCGCTCCGCGAGCTGGAGCGGCCGCCGCTACCACCGTTGGGGGGTGTTCGAGGCCAACTTCAGCGTTCCCGGCACCAATGGCATCTCGCCTGACTACCGGAACGCGGAGCTGACCGAGGCCACCTGGACGCTGTTCTTCCAGCGCAAGTCTACCACCGACCCGGTGATCGTCAGCTGGGATCCCTCCAAGCTGCCGCCAGCGGATCAGTATTCGTTCAGGCTGAAGGATCCCTACGGCGGTCTGTTGGGCATTGACGTCGACATGTATGCCCAGCCGCAGTTGGTGGTGACGCAACCGGCGGTCAACTCGCTGCAGATCGTCATGGGGCCAGCCGGACCGGCGTGCGAGTTCACGTACGAGCTGCCGGCGGGCTGGAGCATGATCTCGCTGCCGTGCGCCGTGGCCGACAATCGGCTGCAGACGCTGTTCCCGACGGCGATCTCGCTGTTCCGCTTCGCCAACGGCTACCAGACGTCGCAGACGCTGGAGCCCGCGGTGGGGTACTGGATCAACCTGCCGGCCGCGACGACGTCGACGATCACGGGCGACGCCATCGACCCGCAGTTGCTGGTGGTCAGTGTGCCCCAGGGCTGGAGCATGGTGGGGCCGGGCAACGCGGTGGTGCAGGTCAGCGGGCTGGGCGCCAACGTGATTTCCGTGTTCGGGTTCGCGAACGGCTACCAGTCACGGCAGACCATGGACCCGGGCAGTGGGTACTGGGTGAACATGGCAGCGGCGGGGCAGCTGGATCTGCGGGGCGGCGGAACCGCCAAGCCGGTGGCGCAGCAGGCCGAGGCGGATCCGCAGCTGGGCCGCCTGTGGCTGGGCAGTGGCGCCACGGGCCAGACGCTGTATCTGGGTGGCCCGACGGCGGTGGAGTTGCCCCCGCTGCCACCGGCCGGCGTGCTGGATGTCCGCGCGCTGGTGCACGGCGTGGGGACGCTGACGGTGCCTGATGGAGCCGAAGCGGCGGTGTATCCGTTGCGGCTGCAGGGCGAAGTCAGCGAGGTGCGCTGGCAGTTGCCGGCGGCGCAGGAAGGTCGCTGGCAGCTGGTGGTGGACGACGTGGCAGTGCCGTTGGCCGCGGAGGGGGTATATCGGCTGACGGCAGGGCAGCAGGTGGCGGTGCGGCGCGTGGGCGCGCTGCCGGCAGCGTACGCGTTGGCTGCGGCATATCCCAACCCGTTCAATCCCAGCACGACCATCGGCTACGCTCTGCCTGAGGCTTGCTCGGTGCGGCTGACGGTGTACGGAGTGACCGGGCAGGTGGTGCGCTGCCTGGTGGACGAGCCGCAGCCGGCCGGTCAGTACCGGATGAGCTGGGACGGCACCGACGCAGAGGGCCGGCCGGTGGCCAACGGCGTGTACCTGTACGAGTTGCGCGCCGGCCAGTTCCGGGCCGTGCAGCGCATGGCGCTGGTGAAGTGACAGGGTGGCGAGCGGCGGAGCAGGTGCCGCTCGCTCGGTAACCGCGAACCGAGGGCTCCGCCGGCTCCCACCAGCGGCGGAGCCCTCCGCGTTCTGGGCCCGGCTCTGGGCGGCATTCTCTCAGCCTTGTACGTTCTTGCCTCGCCCGGCAGCCGCGGTCCACTCGGACGGATGGAGAGAAGATTGCCTTGTCGGACGCTCAGTCGACCCGGCGCAGCGCGATGATCGGCCTCGCCCGCGCCAGGCAGGACCGTGCCTTCCGTCTGGGGGTAGCCAACGGCATCCTCTTCGAGATCGTGGCCGTCATCCTCCAGCCGGCCACGGTGATGTCCGCGTTCATTCTCCGCCTCACCGGCTCCACGCTGTCCGCGACCGTTCCGGCCGCCTTGGGGACGATCGGCACCCTCTGGCCCCAGTTGCTGGCCTCGAACCTGGCCGAGGCGCGGCCCCGGAAGCAGCCGCTGTACGTCGCTACCAGCATCGTCCGCGCGCTCTCGGTCGCCGCCATGGCCCTGGCCGTCTCCTGGGCGGGGCGCGCCGACACCTCCCTGCTGGTGCCTCTAGTCCTGCTCTTCTACTTCGCCTACACCTCTGCTGCCGGCGCCGGCACCATCGCGTTCATGGACATCGTCGGCAAGACGGTCCCCCCGCCCCGGCGCGGCACCTTCTGGGGCCTGCGCGGCTTCTACGGCGGCTGGTGCGCGCTGGCCACCGGGTTCCTGGTGCGCCACATGCTCGGCCCGGCCGGCCCCGCGTTCCCCCGCAACTTTGCCTGGCTGTACGCCCTGGCCGCAGCCGTCCTGGTCGTGGCCGCATCGGCCTTTGCTGCCGTTCCCGAGCCCGTGCGCATGCCCGGGAGGCCGCGGCTGCCGCTGCGCCGGCACCTGGCACGCGGCCTGGCGATCTTCCGCACCGACCGCAGCTTCCGCCAGCTCTACCTGGTAGGCTTGTTGAGCAGCCTGGCCACCTGCGGGCCGATCGTCTTCGTGCCCTACGCCATCCGCAGCCTGGGCTTCTCCGAGGGGATCGTCGGCACGCTCATCGTCGCCAGCAGCGTGGTCGTGCTGCCGGCCAACTTCGTGTGGAGCCGGATGAGCGATGGGGGTGCGAACCGCCGCCTCTACCTGGTCTCGAATCGCCTGTATCTGGCGGCCGGCGTCCTCGCCGTGGCCTCCGCACTGGCACCGGACGGGCGCGCTGTCGACGGACTGCCGGCGGGGTGGGGTCTCCGCGCGCTGTGCTTTCTACCGGCCTGGGTGCTCAGCGCCCTGGCGGGACAGAGCCGGGGCATGGCGGCGACGAACTACATGCTGGCCCTGGCTCCCGAGGATCAGCGTCCGTCCTACATGGCGTTCATGAGCGTCCTGCAGGCACCCATGGCCCTCGTGCCGCTGCTGGCAGGAGCCCTGGCGGAGATCGTGTCGTTCACGGCAGTGCTGGTCCTGTCGCTCACGTTCGCCGTGGCGGCGCATGCGGCAATCGCCCGCCTTGACGAGGTGGCGGCGACACCCGCGCGCTGAGGCATGCCGCACCGGGCCGCCGGGCGGGCCGCGGGTGACCTGCCTGCAGAGCTCGCTACTTCACCACCCCGTGCGCGTCGCGCATCTTGACCGTCTCCTGCACCAGCGCGGCGCGCACCGCGAAGTAGTCCTCGCGCGCCAGCGTCCTGCCCATGGCGGCCGCTGCCTCGACGATCTGCTGGGGCATCTTGATGCCGACCACCGCCACATCGATGGCCGGGTGCATCAGCGTCGCCGTCAGCACCAGCTGGTACAGACTCATGCCGTACCGCTCGGCCAGCGGCTGCAGGCTGCGCACCGCCTGGGCCAACGCGCGGAAGCGCTCTCCCTGGAAGTCCGGATGGTGCTGGCGGAAGTCGGCGAAGCTCTCGGTGCCGGCGTACTTGCCGCTCAGCAGTCCCTTGTGCATGGGCGAGTACACCATGACGCCGATGCCAGCGCTCTGGCAGTAGGGCAGCAAGTCCTTCTCGATACCGCTGTTGAGGAAGCTGTAGGAGGGCTGGATCACCTCGAACGGCCCGTACTGCCGGATCGCCCGGAGCTGCTCCACGGTGAAGTTGCTGACGCCGCAGACCCGCACCTTTCCTTGCGCCATCAGCCGCTCCATGCCGGCGGCGATCTCCGCCAGCGGCGTGAGCTGGTCGTACATGTGGAGCAGGTACAGATCGATCGTGTCGATGCCCAGGCGCCGCAACTGCACCTCGCAGCGGGCCGCCACATGGGCAGCGCTCAGGTCGGGATAGCGCGTGCCGTCCGGATTGAAGTGGTTGCAGACCTTGGTGCAGACGACCAGCTCGTCGCGCCGCTGGGTGGCCAGGAACTCGCCGAGGACGGTCTCCGCGTACCCGTCCCCGTAGTTGTCCGCCGTGTCGAAGAAGTTGATGCCATGCTCGACGGCCGCGTGCATGGCGGCGAGAATGTCGGCCTTGGACTGCTCGAGCCAGAACCGCGGACTCAACTGCCAGGTCCCGAAGCAGACGGGCGAGACCTGCAACCCGCTGCACCCCAGAACGACGCGCTGGTCCATCGTGGCCTCCTCTGGTTTGGATCGACGCCGGTGCCGCTCCCGGATCCGCGCTGCGTGCCGTCCGGCCGCCGGCATCGCTGCCGGCCCAGGCGACGCCCGCGCCCGTTGGCGGCCCCGGCGCCCGCGCCCGCGGCGGTGCCCGCACTCCGCCCGCTGCGCACCTCAGAACCTGTGCACGCCAGGCCGCGGCAGCCAGGGCAAGCCGCGGCTGTCCGGCCTGGCGGCAGCGCCGGTGAACTCCGTCGCCGGGCGAGTAACTGCCCGCCAGCCGGGCCGCCGCCCGCACGGACCGCGGTTGACGCGCGCTGCCCCCGCGCGGTAACTTGGCGGCCGTCGGTCGCCCCTGCGCTTGGTCCACCCTCTGCCCGGGAGAAGCCCATGCCTGCCGTCCGCTTTCAGAAGATACTCATCGCCGACGAGCGGTACGAGAGCGCCGGCGTCTTCGATGTGGACAACGATGGCGTCCTCGACATCGTCAGCGGCGCCTTCTGGTATCCTGGGCCACGGTTCGACCGCAAGTGCAAGGTGGCCGCGCCGCCCGCGGTGGGCGAGTACTACAGCGACTTCTCCACCATCGCCCTGGACGTCAACGGCGATGGCTATCTGGACGTGATCACGGCCGGCTACTGGGACAACCGCCTGCGCTGGCTGGAGAACCCCCAGGGCCGCCGCGACCAGGAATGGACGGTGCACGAGATCCCCTTCGAGGTGGGCAACGTCGAGACCACCCGCGCCTGGGACATCGACGGGGACGGGATCCCCGAGATCGTGCCCAACACGCCCCCCCGGCCCCAGAAGGTGCTCAAGCTGGTGACGGACAGCGCCGGCCGCGGCACCGGCGCGTTCCGCGAGTACACCTTGACCACCGGCCCCTCGGGGCACGGCCTGGGCTGTGGCGACGTGGACGGCGACGGCCGCCCTGACCTGATCCTCCACAACGGCTGGCTGCAATGCCCCCCGGACCCGTGGTCCGGCGAATGGGTGCTCCATCCCGAGTTCGATCTGGGCTCGGCCAGCGTGCCGGTGCTGGTGCTCGATGTCGACGGCGACGGCCGCAACGACCTGATCGTGGGCCAGGCGCACGCGTACGGACTGGACTGGTACGAACAACGCGTGTCGGGCGGCTGCCGCCAGTGGGTGAAGCACCCCATCGATCCGTTCAACAGCCAGTACCACGATCTGGTCTGGGCGGACATCGACGGGGACGGCGCCTGCGAGCTGATCACGGGTAAGCGGTACCGCGCGCACAACGGCCGCGACCCCGGCGAGTACGACGCGATCGGGACCTACTACTTCAAGTGGACGGGCGAGGGCTTTGCCAAGCAGGTGATCGACTTCGGCCTGGATGCTCGCCGGGGAACCGGCGTGGGCATCCACCTCGCCGTCGCCGACTTGGACGGCGACGGCCTGCTGGACATCGTCGCCCCGGGAAAGGACGGCCTCTTCCTGTTCCGCAACCTGGGCATTGCCCGCGCCATGGGTGAGTGAGACGGCCTGCCGGGGGACGGACAGCCCCGTCGCACGCTGGTCGTCGCCCCCGGCGGGTTCGAGGTGTCGTGAACGGGTTCCGACAACCACGGAGGTGATTGCCATGCCTGTCCGAGTCGCGATGATCGGCGCGGGGAGCGTCGTGTTCTGCAAGACGCTCATGAGCGACATCATGGCCACGCCCGCGCTGGCCGATGCCGAGTTCGTCCTGATGAACCGCACGGAGCCGAAGCTGCGCCGCATGGAGGCTTTCGCCAGACGCATGGTCGCCGAGAACGGCCTGCCGGCCACCGTGCACGCCACCCTGGACCGGCGCGAGGCGATCAGCGGGGCCGACTTCGTCGTGGTCATGATCCAGGTCGGCGGCATCGAGGCGTTCCGCCACGACTACGAGATCCCGCTGCGTTACGGCGTCGACCAGTGCATCGGCGACTCCCTGGGACCGGGGGGCGTGTTCCGCGGCCTGCGCACCATTCCCGTGCTGGAGGGGATCGCCGAGGACATGGACGCGCTGGCCAAGCCCCACGCGATCATGCTCCAGTACGCCAACCCGATGGGCGCCAACTGCCTGGCGCTGGGCATGGTCACCGACGTGCCGTTCGTGGGCCTGTGCCACGGGGTGCAGACGACGCTCGACCTCATCGCCGGGTACTGCCAGGTCCCCAAGGAGGAGATCACCTACACCTGCGGCGGCATCAACCACATGGACTGGTTCTTGACCCTCGAGCATCAGGGCCGCGACCTGTACCCCATCCTGCGCGAGGTGTTCGAGAAGCCGGAGTACTACAAGAACGAGAAGGTGCGCGGCGAGGTCTTCCGCCACTTCGGCTACTTCATGACCGAGTCCACCGGCCACCTGAGCGAGTACCTGCCCT
>CAZPXM010000038.1:22648-27728 GCA_964591015.1 uncultured Gemmatimonadaceae bacterium | reverse complement strand
GGCGACCCGCGGGTCGCCCCGTCCGACGGACATCTGGAGACCTGGGCCCACTTCGGCATCACGGCGGCAGCCCTGATCGCCGCGGTGCGGTCGCTGTGAGGTGTCCAGGGCTGCCGCCGCGGGGAGGGGCACAGGGCCCGCCCCGGCGTCGGTGCGGCTGGCGGCGGACAGGCGCGAATGGGAGGCGAAGATGGAGCGATGGCTGCTGGCGGTGACCACGCTGTGCCTGACGATCCTCGCGGGCTGCGGGCTGTCCGGCGGCGACGCGGGCAAGACGGCCGCGGCGCTGCGCGATCCGGACGGCGCGGCCATGCAGAGCCAGGCGCCGGAGGCGTTCGCCGTCCGCTTCGAGACGTCGGCGGGCACCTTCGTCGTGCAGGTGGAGCGCGCGCTGGCGCCGCGCGGCGCGGACCGTTTCTACAACCTGGTGCGGCACGGATTCTACGACGGGCAGCGCTTCTTCCGCGTGGTGCCCGGCTTCGTGGTCCAGTGGGGCATGAGCGGCGACCCGGAGCTGACGAGGATCTGGCACAGCGCCAACATCCCCGACGATCCGGTGCGCGGCGCCAACACGCCAGGGACGATCACGTTCGCCAAGACGCAGGCGCCGAACAGCCGTTCGACCCAGGTGTTCATCAACCTGGGCGACAACAGCCGGCACCTGGACGGCCAGGGGTTCGCGCCATTCGGCCGCGTGATCGAGGGGATGGACGTGGTGCGGGCGATCAATGCCGAGTACGGGCAGAACCCCAGCCAGCAGCGGCTGGGCGAGCAGGGCAACGCCTACCTCGAGCGGGAGTTCCCGCGGCTCGACTACATCAAGACGGCTCGCGTCGTCGACTGAGAGGGAGCCACGCCGGCCGCTGCGGCCCGGCGCGCCGGTCAAGCGGCACCGGCGGCCAGCGCCTCGGCGCGCTCGACGTGCTGGCGGATCAGGTCGCACCCGCCCTGCCAGAAGTCGCGCGCATGGATGTCGCAGCCCAGGTCGGCAAGCAGCACGGCGGGAGGCCGCGAGCCGCCCCTGGCCAGCAGCTCGAAGTACGGTTCGACGAATGCCTGCCGATCGGCCAGGTACCGGGCGTACAGCGACAGCACGAGCAGCTCGCCGAAGGCGTAGGCGTACACGTAGAAGGGCGTATGCACGATGTGGGGGATGTACAGCCACCAGTAGGCGTGCTCATCGCCCAGCTGCAGCGCGTCGGCGAACACTTCCTGCTGGCAGGACTGCCACAGCTCGTTGAGCCGCTCGGTGGCCAGCTCCCCCTCCTCGCGCCGGGCCGCGTGCGCGCGCTGCTCGAAGCGGTACATCGCCACCTGCCGGAACACCGTCGCGCACGTGTCCTCGATCTTGCTGCACTGCAGCGCCAGACGCGCCTCGGGGGTGGCCAGCGTGCGCTGCAGTCGGTCGAATACCAGCATTTCGCCGAAGGTGCTGGCCGTCTCGGCCAGCGGCAGCACGGGATGGTAGTCCAGCAGGTGGTTGTCGCGGGCCAGCACATAGTGGATGCCGTGCCCCAGTTCGTGCGCCAGCGTCATCACGTCGCGCGGCTGGCCGGTGTAGTTGAGCAGCACGTACGGATGCAGCTCGGGGGTCAGGCCGGCGCAGAAGGCGCCGCCGCGCTTGCCGGCAGCCACCGCGGCGTCGATCCGGCGTTCCGCGAAGAACGGCGCGGCCATCTGCGCCAGCCGCGGGGAGAACTCCCCGAAGGCGTCCAGCACCAGCTCCCTGGCGCGGCCGAAGGGAATCTCGGCCTGCTCGCCGCCGACCGGGGCGTACCGGTCGTAGTGGGTGAGCCGGTCCAGACCGAGGAGGCGCTGCTTCAGCCGGTAGTACCGGGCCACCGTGGGGAAGTTGGCGACGCAGACCTCGACGACGGTGTCGACCACGTCCGCGTCCAGCTCGTTGCTGAGATGGCGGCTGGACTCGGGGCGGGCGAAGGCGCGCCGCCGGTCCAGCACGTGCTTCTCGTGGAGCAGGGTGTTGTAGATGAAGGTGCACACGTGCGCCTGGCTGCGCAGACCGTCGGTGAGCGCGCTGGCGGCCCGGGCGCGCAGCGAGCGGTCGGGGCTGTGGAACAGCGCCAGGAGTTCCTGCTGGGTGAGCTCCTGGACGGCGCCGTCGCGCTCCAGGCGGTAGGTGAGGCCGCCGTGGATCTCGGTGAACAGGCGGGCGAATGCCTGGCCGCGCGCGTTGGCGGTCTCGATGAGGATCTTCTCCTCGGGTTCGCTGAGGTAGTGCTCGGCCAGGGCGCGCTGGTGGTCCAGGTAGCGGCGGTAGCGCCGCAGAACGGGGGCGGCGGCCACCGCGGCGTACGTGGCGGGCGGGATGCGGCCGATCTCCAGCTCGAGGAACACCAGGCGGGCGTCGACCTCGCTGCCGAACTCGCGCGTGCGCTGGAGCAGGGCCCCCCGGCGCGGGTCCTGCGTGTCGGTGGCGTGCAGCAGCATGGCATAGGCCTGCGGCCGGCACTGGGCGCGCAGCACGGCTTCGTACGCAGCGAGCGCGCGCGCCAGATGCGCGGCGGTCAGCTCCGCCGTGGCGAGGGTGCCCCGGTACTCGGCCTCGACGCGTGCTGCCGCGGCGCGGCAGGCGTCCATGTCGAGCTGCAGGCGCGGGTCGTCGCTGCCGGCATACAGGTCGGAGAGATCCCAGGTGGGGGGCGCGTCGGTCGTGCGGATCATCGGCGGCGAGGCTCCCGGTGCGAGCGGTGGGGGTAGCAGCAGCGGCCGGCGAGGAGCAGGCGATGGAGCAGTATAGCCGGGCCGAGAGGCCGGGTCAAAGCAGCGGTGGCGGCCGCCTCGCTGGTGCCGCCGCGGCCATCGGGCCCGTGTCCACCCACACGCACACCAATCTGTCGCTGTGCGGCGCGCCGGACGCCACCTTCGACGGCGTGCTGCGGGTTGCCGCGGAACGGCGGTACGAGCTGGTCGCGCTCACCGATCATGTGCACGTACCGTATGTGACGGACTACGCCGGGCATCTGGGTCGCCTGGCCCGGTACAGGGAATGGCGCGCGGCGGCCTCGCCGCCGTTCGCGCTGGTCATCGGCGGGGAGTTCGAGGTGCTGGCCCCGGGCCGGGTCCTGGCGCCACCGGAGCTGGTGGCGGCCTGTGAGTGCGTGATCGCGGCGCCGAATCACTACCAGTTGCCGTGGATCGAGGATCCCCCGGCGGACGTGGCCGGCGCGGCAGCGCACGAGCTGGCCTGCATCGAGACCATCCTGGCGTGGCCGGCGGCCCAGGTCGTCGCGCACCCGTTCTTCGGCGGCGGCAAGGGGCACAGCACGGATGCCCTGCTGGCCGCCTGCGACCGGCAGCGCCTCGACGAGGTCATCCATCGCGCCGTGGAGCGCGGCGTCGCGTTCGAGATCCAGCCCAAGTTCTGGCTGGATCCCGCCGCTGGCCGCCTGGGCGAGTTCTTCGCCGTGGTGCTGGCGCGCGGCGGCCGGCTCGCCCTCGGCAGCGATGCGCACAACCTGGCCGGCCTGGAGGCCTGGGCGGCGGCGGTGCCGGCCATCGTGGCGCGCTTCGGCCTGCGCCGGGAGGATCTGTGGTTGCCGGCGGCCGCTGGCGCCAGCGGTTGAGTCGCCGCGCCGGCGCCGCTATACTGCGCCTGCGGGCGGTCCGCCGCGGCTGACGGCTGCTCTGGGGAGGGCCGCGCGCGCGGCCGCGTCCCTGCCTCTGGCGAGCCCGATCGTCCATGGAATTCATCGCCGACGTCCACCTGCACTCGCGCTACGCGCGGGCCACCAGTCGCGACCTGTGCTGCAGCGCCCTGCACCGCTGGGCGGCGCTGAAGGGCATCGACGTGGTGGGTACCGGCGACTGCACGCACCCGGCGTGGGCCGCCGAACTGCGCGAGCAGCTGGTGGAGCGCGGCGACGGGCTGCTCGAGCTGCGTCCCGAGCTGCAGCAGCAGGCCGGGGCGGACCTGCCGCCGCTGTGCCGTCGTCCCGTGCGCTTCGTCCTGTCGGCCGAGATCAGCTCCATCTATCGCAAGGGCGGCCGCACGCGCAAGGTCCACAACCTGATCCTCCTGCCGGATCTGGGCGCCATGGAGCGCCTGGACGCGCGCCTGGATGCCGTCGGCAACATCCGCGCGGACGGCCGGCCGATCCTGGGGCTGGACAGCCGGCAGGTGCTGGAGCTGGCCCTGGAGGTCTGCCCGGACGTCCTGTTCATCCCTGCCCACATCTGGACGCCGCACTTCTCCGTGCTGGGTTCGGCCTCGGGCTTCGACAGCCTCGGCGAGTGCTACGAGGACCTGCTGCCTCACATCCCGGCGGTGGAGACGGGCCTGTCCTCGGACCCGCCGATGAACTGGCGGCTCTCGCAGCTCGATCCCTTCACCCTCGTCTCGAACTCGGACGCGCACTCCCCCCAGAAACTGGGGCGCGAGGCCTCGTGCTTCGCCGCCGAGCTGAGCTACCGGGGGCTGAGCGACGCGCTGTTCCGGCGCGGTGCCGCCCGCTGCACGGGCACGCTCGAGTTCTATCCGGAGGAGGGCAAGTACCACTACGACGGGCACCGGCAGTGCGGCGTGTGCTGGAAGCCTGCCCAGACCCTGGCCGCGGGCGGCCGGTGCCCCCGCTGCGGCCGGCCGCTGACCGTGGGCGTGCTGCACCGGGTCGAGTTGCTGGCCGATCGGCCCGAAGGCGCCCCGCCCCCGCCCGCCAGCGGTGCCTGCGAGTACCTGATTCCGCTGGTTGAGGTCATCGGCGCGGCGCTGGGCGTGGGTCCGGCCGCCGCGGGGGTGGAGCGGGTGCACCACAAGCTGCTGGCAGCGCTGGGGCCCGAGATCGACATCCTCCGGCACGCGCCCGTGGAAGCGATCGCCGGCTGCGGCGAACCTCTGGTGGCCGAGGGCATCCGACGCATGCGCTGCGGGCAGGTAAAGATGCGCCCGGGCCACGACGGCGAGTACGGTGTCATCGAGCTGTTCGGCCCGGACGAGCGCGGGCGGCTGACCGGCCAGACGACCCTGTTCGGCGGCAGTGCCGGCGTGGTGCGGGCGGGGACGGCACCGGCGGCGGTCGCCGGCAGCGACCCCGGCGACCCCGGCGACCGCGCCCGGCCAGCG
>CAZPXM010000038.1:0-22638 GCA_964591015.1 uncultured Gemmatimonadaceae bacterium | reverse complement strand
TCCCCGCCCGCTGCCCGCGCTCTGTCGACGGGTGGGCTGCGGCTGGACGCCGCGCAGGCGGCGGTGGCCCGGGCCGGTGCCGGGCCGCTGGTGGTGATCGCCGGCCCGGGGTCGGGCAAGACGCGCACGCTGGTGGCGCGGATCGTGACCCTGATCGGCGAGCGGGGCGTGCGGCCCGAGCAGATCCTGGCGCTCACGTTCACCAACCGGGCGGCCGGGGAGATCCGCGTGCGTCTGCGGGCATCGTTGCCGTCGGTGGCCGGCCTGGGGCGGCTCTTCGTGGGCACCTTTCACAGTCTGGCGCTCGCGCTGCTGCGCGAGGCCGGCCTGCCGTGCGAGCCGGTGCTCGACGAGGCAGAAGCGCGCCAGGCGCTGGCCCTGGCGATGCGCCTGGCCGGGGTTGCCGGGAAGGTGCGCGATGCCGCCCAGGCGATCTCTCTGGCCAAGGCCAGCGGCGACCCGGCGGGGGCCCTGGCGGGCTCGCCGCACGCCAGCGCCTGGGCCGCGTACCAGGCCCACCTGGCAGCCTCCGGGGCGCGCGACTACGACGATGTGCTGCTGGAGCTGAGGCGGGCGTTGAGGGCCGACGCGGCGCTGCGGGTGTGCACGTGCGAGCGCTTCCCGCACGTGCTGGTCGACGAGTTCCAGGACGTCAACGCGGTGCAGTACGACCTCGTGCGCTTGCTCGCCGGCGACGGCGGCGGTCTCATGGTGATCGGCGATCCCGACCAGGCGATCTACGGGTTCCGCGGTGCCAGCCCCCGTCACTTCGCCCTCCTGGGCCAGGACTTCCCGCGGTCGCAGGTCTTCCGGCTGGACACGAACTACCGCTCCCAGCCCGGCATCGTCGCGACGGCGCGCGCCCTGATGGGCGCCGGCCGGCCGGCACCGGCGCCGGCGCCCGCCGGCCCGGGGTCGGGCACCCAGGCCCAGGCAGATGGGCCCGTGGCTGCGCCCGTGCGCGTCTGGCGCGTGCCGGGCGAGACCGCGGAGGGCATCGCCATCGTGCGCGAGATCGACCGTCTGCTGGGGGGCGCCGACATGCTGCGCGCCGACGGCGGCGGCGCGGGCGGGCGCAGCCTGAACGACTTCGGGGTGCTGTTCCGCACCGGCGCGCAGGCGCGCGCGCTGGAGGAGTGCTTCAGCCGCGCGGGGCTGCCCTACCGCGTGCTCGGGCAGAAGGCATTTCTGGAGGCGGACAGCGTGCGGGCGGCGCTGTGCTTCGCGCGCTACGTGCTGGACCCGGACAGCTTCCTGCGCCGGGCCCATGCCCTGCTGCAGGCGCCCTTCCGGCCCGCGCGGATGGCCGCCGAGACTGCCTGGCAGGCGCTGCTGGCGGCGGAGGCTGGCGCCGAGCTGCCGCCGGCGCTGCGCGAGGCGCGGGCACGCCTGGAGCGGACCGCTCGCGACTGCCGCGATCGGGTTGGCGACGCCGCGGCGTTCGTGGCCGGCTGGACGCGCGCCTGCGGGCAGGAGCCGGACGCCGACCTGGCCGAGCTCGCGCGAGTCGCGGCGCACTCGGGGTCGCTGGCCGACCTGCTGGCGCGCTTGCGATGGGGTCGGGAGGGCGACATCGAACGGTACGGCTCGGCTGCGGCCCCGGGCGGCGAGGCCGTCTCGCTGCTGACCCTGCATGCGGCCAAGGGGCTGGAGTTCCCCGTGGTGTTCATCTGCGGGGTCGAGGAGGGGCTGATCCCGATGCGCGAGCGCGGCACCGACCTGGAGGAGGAGCGGCGTCTGCTCTATGTCGGCATGACCCGCGCCCGCGACGAGCTGATCCTCCTGCACGCGCAGTCGCGCCCGCGCCGCGGCGAGCGGGTCCGGCCGGCACTGAGCTCGTTCGTGGCAGAGTTGCCGCCCGGCCTCCTGGCACACGAAGAGGCCGATGGGCAGCGGCGCGGCCGGCGTCCGGAGCAGCTTTCGCTCTTCTAGCAGGCGCGTACCAGGCGCGCAGCGCGCCGGACGAGCGCCGGGAGCTGGTCGGCTCGCCGCGGGCTAGAGCCTGCGCTGGAGCACCGCGAAGCGACGCGTCTCGGTGAAGCCGAAGCGGCCGTAGACTCTGGCCGCGGTCTCGTCGCTGGTCCACAGCACGAAGGCGGTGTGCACGCCGTGCGCGCGCATGGTCTGCAGGCACGTTCCCAGCAGCACCGTGCCGATGCCCTTGCCCTGCAGGTCGGGCCGCACGCCGAAGGGCCCGAAGTGCTCGCCCTCGTACTGGCAGTAGCCCACCACCTCGCCCGCCCGCACCGCGATCGTGAACTGGTCGTAGCGACCGCGGCCGTCGTTGATGTCCAGCAGCAGGGCCCGCGCGTGGCGCACCCAATCGCCCGGCATGTGCTCCTGGAGCAGCCGCATCAGGTCGGGGATTTCGTGAGGCTGCAGGGCGCGCACCACCACGCCCAGCTCGCGCTCGAGGCGCGCGCGCCGCGCCAGCAGCGGCCCCAGGTCGCGCACCACCAGGTGCGTATCCATGCTGATGGGCCGATCGACCTCGACGAAGCCGCGGTGCAGGAGGAACTCCAGGCCGTCCGCGTAGCGCTCGACATCGACCCCCGGGACGAAGTAGTTCGGGATATAGGCGGCGATCGAGACGGTCTGCCGGCCCGCGCCGGCGAACAGCGCCAGGGCCCGCTCGAGCAGCGCCGTGCCGGTGCCCTGGCGACGGTCCGCCGGCCGGACGCCGAAGGCGGAGATCCAGCCGGTGTCCGCCTGCAGGCCGGTCTTCTCCAGCGGCACGCGGCGGATCAGGCCCAGGCAGAAGCCGATCAGCCGCCCGTCACGCTCGGCCACCAGCAGCCAGTCCGGGTCGAAATTGGGGTCCAGGACGACCTTGCGCCGGAACGTCGGCAGGTCGATGCAGTCGAACGGCAGGGCGGCGTTCCACAGCTCGACGAGTTGCGCCTCGTCGGCGCTGCGGTAGGCACGCACGGTCGCGGGCGACATGGTCTCGCTCCCTCGGTGAAGCGGCGGAACTCCGGCCCACTCGGCCGTGCCGCCGGCGCGCCGCGGCTCGCCGGCGGTCCGCCGGGGGATCCGGGCTGGCCTCCTACAGCAACTCCTGAACTCGCCACTGGCTGCCGGCGTCGATCGCCAGCGCTTGCGCATGGCGCACGCCGCGCATGATGCCGTGCATGCGGGTGCGCGCCTGGTACCAGTCCCAGTAGGGGAAGCCGCCCTCGCCGCGGCCGATCGCGTAGGCCTTGAAGGCCTTCTCCCAGTCCTCCATGACTGCGGAGATGTCGACGAACACGTAGGGCTGGAAGTTGGTCGGGTCCTCCCAGTTGTCGGTGAAGTAGATGCGACAGCCGCGCAGGCAGGGCAGCCCCGCGAGCGGAAAATGGCGGATCGCGGCCATGAAGTGCGCGCGGATGGTGATCTGGTGGGTGTGCGTGTGGTCCGCGTGGATGCTGCCCGGCCAGTGGGTGATGAGGACCGCCGGCTGCAGCCGGCGCAGCAGCAGCGCCAGCTCGGCCGCCACCGCGTCGGAGGCGGGCAGCTCGCCGTCCTTGTAGGGCAGAAAGTGAGCGGTGGCGCCCAGCAGGCGCGCGGCCTCCAGCGCCTCGCGCTGCTTCTGCTCCCCGTACTGCTCCGGGGCGAGCGTCCCGCTCCCCTTCTCGCCCAGCGTCATGTGGATCAGGTGCGCGTCCCAGCCGGCACGCACGTGCTTGCGCAGCACGCCGCCCGCGGCGAACTCCATGTCCGCGGCGTGCGCGCCCACGGCAACGATACAAGGTCGGTCGGCCATCGGTGCTCTCCAGGGTGACCGCTGGCTGCCGGCGCCAGCGGGTAGCGCGGTGCCGTCCGGCTCAGGACGGCTCGGGGTTGTAGAGGTTGGCCAGGTGCACGGCCTGGAAGAAGGTCGCCGGCTCGAGCTGGGTCCGCAGGGCCCGCTTGCGCGGCAGCAGGGTGGTCTCGCCCGGCATCGGCGGGCACACCACCACCTCGACGCGTCCCGCGCCGATGCGCACGTTGCCCTTGGGGCACTTGGGCCACAGGGCATGGATGCCGCGGAAGACCATGGGCACGATCGCCACGTTGGCCGGCAGCTGTGCGAACAGGCCGTGCTGCATGGGCATGCACTGCAGCTCGTGGGCCGAGGTGGTCCCGGCGCCGTAGACCACCCCGGGCCGCTCCTGCAGGCGGCGCGCGAACAGCTGCGCCGGGTTCCCCGTGTCGCGGCCGCGCTGCAGCAGCACGTGGCCGTCCACCTCCACCAGGAAGCGGTCCGCCTCGTCGGCGCTGGCGCCGATCAGCGACCAGCGCCAGCGCCCCACGCGAATCTCCGCCGGCTTCCACAGCCCCGTGCGCGCCAGGATCACGCACGGTACCGGCTCCTCCCACCCCAGGGCGGCCAGCAGCTCGGGGCGCTGCAGCACGGCGTTCATGACCGGATGGTCGAGGATGCTCTGGTGGGTGGGCAGGAACAGAATCGGGCAGCGGCGCTGCGCCAGCTCGAGCTCGGCGGCGATCGGCGCGAAGTCCGGGTCGATGCGCAGGTGCACCTGCACGCCGAAGATCTCGAGCGTGCGCTCGGCCCACTCGCAGTTCAGCCGCCAGGAGCGCCGCAGCAGATCGGGAGCGGCCTGCTGGCGCAGGCGCCGCTTGATGCGCGCGATCCGACGCATGAGCAGCACCCAGCGCAGCAGCCGCCAGCGCCGCTGCCACGGCCCCGGCTGAACGGCCTGCAGGCCCACGTGCCGGTACTCCAGGAATCTGCCGCGCACGTCGCCCCGCAGCAGGGGCGGCACCTCGGGCAGCGTCCAGCCGCCGCGCCGTGCCTGCGGCGCCAGCGACTGCACGCGGGCGACGAGGCCGCGCGCCAGATCGATCATGTCCCGGGTCAGGTAGCTGTACTCCTGGCCGTACCAGAATTCGCGGGGGCGGATCTGCGCCGGATCCTCCAGGTGCGCCTGCAGGAAGCGCAGCAGCATCCGCTTGCCGGCCAGCACCTGCTGCGCCAGGGCTTCGCGCTGGGCGCCGGGCACCGACTCGCCGAGCCGGGCCAGCAGCAGGTCGACCTCGGTCACGGGCTTCCACACCGAGATGCCCAGCCAGACGAAGTTGCTGAAGGTGTTGTAGCGCACCGCCAGATGCTCGCCGGTGGCCAGCGCGTCCACGACGCGTTCGGCGATCCGTCGCAGCAGGCTGCGCAGCGAGCCCGTGAACGCCTGGTCGTCGATCTGGCAGGTGTAGACGCGCTCCCACCGTGGGTCGTCCTCCCGGATCGACGGCTCGATCTTTTCCGCAGCCGCGTGCGCGTGCGACAGGGGCACCCACGCCACGCGCAGCTGGACCAGCGCGGCCTCGCCCTCGTCCAGCGCCAGCGGATCCTCGCGGCTCAGCGCCTTGACGTATTCGGTCTGATAGAGCTCCAGGAAGTCGCGGGTGTCGCCGGCGCCGCCGGCGACGAAGGCGCGGCGAAGCGCCACGAACAGGCGGTTCGCCTGTCGGTAGGCCGGCATGGCGTCCGCGAAGCGGCGGTAGGCATCGGCCAGCCTGGCATCGCGCCGGGCAGGCATGCCATCGTGAATCGTCTGGATCAGCCAGGCCCGGCGCTCCAGTCCGGCCAGATCGATGCCCGCGCTGGCCGGCCATGTCTGCGGCGTGTCGAAGTGCCGGTCGTGCCAGGCCACTTCCAGGAGCTGCTGGGCCGCTGCGTCGTACTGGGCCAGCAGTTCCTGCCGATCGCCCTCCACGGTGAACTCCGCGGGAATTGCCGCATCCACGTTGGCCGCAGGCTGCCGCCCGACCCGCACCGGCGGTCGCGCGGCACGGCGAGACCCGTCACGGCGCCGCACCGCACTCGCGACGGCGCATCGGGCAGCACGAACCCGCATATAACCACAACCGCAGACTGCGTCAACGCGGGCGCGGCCAGCCTGTCTTCTGGCGCGCCTGCACCCTCTCCAGCCGGCTGGCGCTCAGGCCCGCGCCAGGGCGGCCAGCAGCGCGCGTCTGGCCTGGCGCAGCACTGCCGGCTGCTTGGTGTAGTCGTCGAAGCCGCGGATCACCTGCCCGACTATGGCCCGCTGGCGGCGCGGATCGCGCCGGCCCAGCAGGCGCAGCAGCTCGAAGTCCTCGCACCCTTCGCGTTGGGCTTCCAGCCGCACGCTGGACCACGGTTCGCCGCGGCCCGGGTACACGATGTGCGTGTCGCCTGCCGGCAGCTCGTTGTGGCCCCCATGGTCGACCACGCTCTGCGCGAACGGGTCCTGGAACGACTTGTAGTGGTTGAAGCCCCAGTGCAGGAACCCTTCCAGGTCGAACAGGGCCGCGGCCCAGCCGAACAGGCACGGGCGGAGCAGCTCCTCGTCCAGCAGGCGATTGAGCCAGGGGCCGCCGGGGAAACAGCAGGTATAGAACCACACGCGGTCGCCCGCAGCGCGCGCCGCCGCGAAGGTCTCGCGGTGCATCTGGTACTGGTGGGCCTGTGGACACCAGATGTCCACCGAACCCGCCATCGTCGGGTCCTCGGTGGCATCCAGCAGCGGCAGGCCGGGCAGGTGGCGCCGCACCATGCCGCACAGGATGCGGTAATCGGCGGCGTTGGTGGCGGTCGGCTCGTCCGTGACGTGCTGGAGCCACCGCGCCCGCCACCCGAAGCGGTCGATGGCCTGACGGAGCTGGGCGGCGATGGCCGCCAGCACCGCGTTGCCTGCGGGGCTCGTGGCGCGCACGTGGTCCGCCAGGGCGATGTCGAACGTGGTGGCATTCCACTCGCCGCCGGTCCGGTGGGCGACGTGGCCACCCTCGATGAAATGCAGCCCGGCGTCCGTGAACGTCTGCACGAGGCGGCGCAGGCGCGGCACGTCGAGCACGGGGCGGTCGTTCTGCCGCGCGAAGATGACGGACAGCGGCAGCCAGAAGGTGTTCTGCCGCGCGTGCGCCATGAGGGCGGCATAGGCGCGGATCAGGCGCCAGTGGGCGGCCGACCACGGCTTCACCCCGTGCCGCTCCGCCATGTTGTGCAGGCTGAACCAGTTGGTGTATGGAAAGCTGTCGCGGCCGACGGGCGGCACGACCACCCCGTGCACGGTGAGGTCCACGCGCAGCTCGTGCACCTCGCTGCCGCAGCTCAGCCGCGCGACATAGCAGCGCTTGCCGGCCGCGCCGGCGGCAGGCAGGTGCAGGCGCACAGCCATGGTCTGCTCGTCGGCGCGCACGGAGTCAGCGAGAGGCTCCATGGCGTCGAAGACCCGGAAGGGTGCCCGGCGCGCCGCGTGCGGATTGCGCTCGCCTGCCTTTTCCACGAACCCCACCGGACCCGTATTCTTCTCGACCGGCACGTGCCAGAGGCGGAACCACCGGGCCTGGCGCACCGGTCGGCCGGCGTGCGTCAGCTCCAGGCGCACCGTGGCGCCGGGCGGGGCCGCGTTGACCAGCACGTGCACGGCGGCCACGGCGCCGCGAGCGGCGTCCAGACGGAGGCGGCGGCAGGGGCGGGCAGCGACCTGCGAATCGCTGTAGAGAAACTCGAGACCGTCGCGCAGTTCGACGCGCATGGATTCCTCCTTCGGGCAGGGGTGGGCGGCGGTGCGGCTGGGCTCCTGCCGGCCGCTGGCGTAGGCCGGCCGAGCGGAGGCCAGTCTCGGTGCGCTGGCGCCCGGGCCTGGCCGTTGCCGGCCGAGGCGGCCTGGCCGGCGCCGGGCGCCACAAGCTGGAAACGCACGGGACGAGCGTCAAGCAGCGCACAGCGGAGGTGCCGCCATGGAGCGGGGGCGGTGGCGGCGGCGCGCCGGCGGTCGGGCGCCGGCGGCTCGGGCCGCCGAGTCTGCGGTCGCCGTCCTGGGGACGGGAGGCGGGCGCGGCGCGTACCTGCTGCACATCCGCCTGCGGCGATGCGTGGAGATCCGCTACCGCCGCTGGGCGAGCCCGGCGCGGTTCCCCCGCGGCGCGTACGTGTACGTGGGTTCGGCCATGGGCTCCGGGGCGAGCGGGCTGTGCGCCCGCCTCCTGCGGCACGCCACGCGCAGCCATGGCCCGCCGCAGCCGGTCCTGCCGGCCCTGCTGGGGGCGCTGGCGGCGGTGTGTCGGGGGGCGCGGGTCCAGCCGCCGGCGCGCAAGACTCTGCACTGGCACATCGACCATCTGCTGGAGGCTGCCGACGCGCGCCTGGTCGCTGTGACGGCGGTGCAGGCTGATCGCCCGCTGGAGGCCTGGCTGGCCGGGCTGCTGGCGGCCGATCCTGCGGCGCGGCTCCCGGCGCCTGGCTTCGGCGCCAGCGACGCTCCCGGCAGCACGCACCTGTTCCAGGTCCCGGGGGGTGCTGCGTGGCGCCGCCGCTGCCGCCTCGACATCGCGGCCATGGTCGCCAGCGGGCCTGGGGGGGCAGACCGAGCGGCGTCGGCAGCGCGCCGGCAGCCGGCGCCCGGGCGCCGGCGGCTGACTGGCGCCACTGGTGAGCGGGCCTATCTTTGGGCCGGCCCGCGCTGGACTGCCTGCCCGAGGGGATGGCCATGGAGCTGTGCTGCACCTCCGTGATGCTGCCGCGCTGGACGCTGGACGAGACGTTCGACAAGCTCGCCCAGCATGGATTCCAGGCGATCGAGTTGCGCTGCCGGTACAACCCGCAGGGCGCGACCGAGCCTTCGTTCTGGGGTTTCCACCGGGCGGACGTGAGTCCGGACAACGTGGTGGAGAAAGCGCCGCGGATCCGCGCCGCCGCAGCGCGCAGCGGCGTGCGCGTGGCGGCCCTGGCCCCCAGTGTGCTGGTCGGCCAGGACGACGAGATCCGCAAGATCCTGCGCGGCGCCGTGGCGATCTGCGCCGAGGCGCCGCCCATGGTGCGGGTGGGCGCCCCGCGCCACGACCGCACGAGGCCCTACCTGCCGCAGTTCCTGGCCGCGCGGGCCGCGTACGCGGCGCTCGTCGAGACCGCCCGCGAGTTCGGCGTGAAGATCCTGTACGAGATCCACGTGGGGACGGTCGCGGTGAGCTGCTCCCGCGCGCTCGAGTTGCTGCGCGACCTGGACCCGCGCCACATCGGCGCGATCTACGACGTCCCCAACATGGTCCGGGTCGGGCTGGAGGACGCGCGCATGGGTATGGAGCTGCTCGGTCCGTACCTGGCGCACTGCCACATCGGCAACGGCACGCCCGTCCGGGCGGAGCGAGAGGCGTCCGGGCAGCAGCTGTGGCGCTGGGAGTTCAGCGACCTGCGCGACGGCGTGGCCAACATCCCGCAGATCGTCGCGGATTTCCGCCAGGTAGGCTACCAGGGCTGCCTGTCGCTGGAGGAGTTCGGCCCCGGCGACGACGAGGCCAAGCTGCGCGACCAGGGCGCCTACCTGCGCCGGCTGCTCGCCGGCTGAGCGACGCTCCGAGACCGTCCGGGCGCAGGCCGGGTGCAGCCCCAGCCAGGGCGAGGCAGACACAGGTCATGGCGAGCGAACGCGAGCAGTTCCACCGGAACATGGCCCTGGACGGCGACCCTGTGGTGGTCTCCCGCGTGGCGATCACCTATCCCGTGTGGAAGCAGTTCGGCGCCCAGTTGGACGCGCTGGAGACCAGGTCGGAGCACGTGCGGGTCGGCATCGCGCGGACTCCGGGCAGAGCCGCCTACGCCGAGGAGACCGATCGCTGGGGCTGCCACTGGATCTACCCGCTGGAGGCGCTCGACGGCGTCTGCATCGGCCATCCGCTGGCTTCGTGGGAAGCCCTGGCGCAGTACCAGGCTCCCGATCCGGACCGGTTCACGGACTGGCAGCAGGCGCGGCACGACGTGGCCGCGGCCCATGCCCAGGGGCAGCCGGCGCACGGCGGCACGGACCACGGGTTCATCTTCCTGCGCCTGACCTACCTGCGCGGCTTCGGCCCGTGCATGGTCGACTTCGCGGAAGGGCGGCCGGAGCTGGAGGAGCTCATCGCCCGGGTGGAAGCCTACTGGATGACGGTGGTGCGGCGCTGGGTGGAGCTGGGTGTGGACAGCATCGGTTTCGGCGACGACCTGGGCCTGCAGCACGCGCTGCCCATCAGCCCGGCGACCTGGCGCCGCTACATCAAGCCCTCCTACCGCCGCATCTTCTCCTACTGCCGCCAGCACGGCGTGCACGTGTCGCTCCACTCGGACGGTCACATCCTGGACATCATCCCCGATCTGATCGAGTGCGGCGTCTCCGTGCTCAACCCGCAGGACCTGGTCAACGGGCTGGACAACATCGAGCGGCTGGCCAAGGGCAGGGTCTTCCTGGATCTGGACATCGACCGGCAGGCCATCACCGCCTTCGGCACGCCTCCGGAGTGCCTCGCCCACGTCCGCCGCTGCATCGAGCGGCTCGGCTCGCCGCGCGGCGGCCTCAGCCTGGTCTGGGGTGTCTACCCCGGCACGCCGCTGGCCAATATCCAGGCGGTGGTCGAGGGCATGGCGGAGGGCGCCACCCACTGGTGCCGCGGGAGCCGCTGAGCAGTCTGCCGGCTCGCGCGACTCTCGCGCCGCGCCCCAGTCGCTCTTTCCTCACCGATTGTACTGGAAGTGCGGTCCGCGGATGCGCTGCCAGACCTGGTCGCAGGCAGCCAGGGTGCCATCGTCCAGGCGGCCCCGGACGGCGGCCAGGTTCTGCTCCAGTTGGGCCAACGAGCTGACGCCCAGGATGATCGAGTCCACGTGCGGCTGCGCCAGCAGCCACTGCAGGGCCAGCTCGAGCATGCTCTTGCCGGCTGCGGCGGCGATTCGGCCCAGCGCCCGCACCGCCTCGCGGTTCACCTCGCTCCAGTACCGGCCATGGTACATCTCGCTGCGCCCGAGCCGCGTGTCCTTGGGTGGCTGCTCGTCCAGCGCGTACTTGCCGGTCAGCAGGCCGCCAGCCAGCGGGTTGTACACGGTCAGTCCGAGGCGCATCTGGCGCGCGAAGGCCACGCACTCGGCATCGATGCTGCGGGTGATGAGGTTGTAGGGGAGCTGCATCACCGCGGGCCGCGCGTGCGCGCCAACGCTGGCGCGCCACAGCGCCTCGCACACCTGCCAGGAGGCGTAGTTCGACATGCCGACGTAGAGCACCTTGCCCTGGCGGACCAGCAGATCGAACGCCGCCAGGGTCTCCTCGATGGGCGTGTGCGGATCGGGCTTGTGCATGTAGTAGATGTCGAGCCGATCCGTCTGCAGGCGCCGCAGCGTGTCCTCCACGGCGGCCAGCACGTGCCAGCGGTGCAGTCCCTGGTCGCGGTGCGCGTCTTCGCCCATCAGGTTGCCGACCTTGCTGGCCAGCACGACCCGCTGGCGCCTCCCCTTGAGCACCCGGCCGAGAATCTCCTCGGATCGCCCGCGGGCATAGACGTCGGCGGTGTCGACGCAGTTGATCCCCGCGTCCAGGGCCGTGGCGACCATGCGGAGGGCAGTGGGCTCGTCCACCTGGTCGCCGAAGGTCATCGTTCCCAGCGACAGCCGCGAGACGGTCGCTCCGGTGCCGCGCAGCGTCTGGTACTCCACGGTGGCTCTTCTCCCCCGGACCGGTAGTCAGCCCGACCGATGGGTGCGGGCGCCGGCCGCTCGGTCCGCTTGCGGCCATGGGCGTCCAGAATCTACGCCTCGGTGCGGCAGGCTCAACCGCGCGCAGTGGATGGCGCCTGCCGGCCCGCATCGCGCCGCTGCCGGCAGCGGGCCGAGGGCAGGGCCTGCGCGCCGCCGGGGTGAGGCGGGTGACGGGCTATCCGAGGCGCCGATCGAGGGAGCGGTACTGAATGGCCTCGGCCACATGGGCGGCCTGCACCGCCTCGCTGCCCGCCAGGTCGGCGATCGTGCGGGCCACCTTGAGGATGCGGTCGTACGCCCGCGCCGACAGGCCGAGCCGGTTGACCGCGTTTTCCAGCAGGCGCATGCCCTCCGGGTCGGGGCGGCAGAAGTGGCGCACCTGCCGGCTGTTCATGAGGGCGTTGCAGAACACGCCGGGCAGCTCCGCGAAGCGCTCGAGCTGGAGGGCACGAGCGGCGTTGACGCGGTGCCGGATGCCTGCGGAAGTCTCGACGCCGGCCGGTCCGGCCAGCTCGGCGTAGCGGACCGCCGGCACCTGGACGTGGAGGTCGACGCGGTCCAGCAGCGGGCCCGAGATGCGCGACCGGTAGCGCTCGATCGCCAGAGGGGTGCACGTGCACTCGTGCGCGGGGTCGCCCAGATACCCGCACGGGCAGGGGTTCATGGCCGCCACCAGCATGAAGCTGGCGGGGAACGTCAGCGTCATGCTGGCCCGCGCGATGGACACGAAGTGGTCTTCCAGGGGCTGGCGCAGGCTCTCGATCACGTGCCGGTGGAACTCGGGCAGCTCGTCGAGGAAGAGCACGCCGTGGTGCGCCAGCGATACCTCGCCGGGCCGCGGCAACGAGCCACCACCGGTGAGGCCCGCACCCGAGATGGTGTGGTGCGGGGCGCGGAAGGGGCGGGTGGCGACCAGCGCCTGACCCGGCCGCAGGGCCCCGGCAGCGGAGTGGATGCGCGTGGTGAGCAGGGCCTCGCCCAGGGTGAAGTCGGGGAGAACGGAGGGCATGCGCCGAGCGAGCATCGTCTTGCCCGAGCCGGGCGGCCCGACCAGCAGGACGTTGTGACCGCCCGCCGCGGCCACCTCCAGGGCGCGCTTGGCGTGCTCCTGGCCGCGCACGTCGGCGAAGTCGGCGTCATAGCAGCGCTGCTGGTGGAACTCCTCCGCCGCATCCAGGCGGAACGGCTCCAGGCGGGTTCCACCCTCGACGATCTCCACGGCCTCGGCCAGCGAGCGCACCCCGTAGATGAGCGGCCCGGCGGCCATGGCGGCTTCCCGCGCGTTTCCGCTCGGGACGATCATTCCGTACAGGCCGTGCTCCTGCATGCCGAGCGCCATGGAGAGCGCGCCGTGGATCGGGCGCACGCTCCCGTCCAGCGACAGCTCTCCCAGCAGGGCGAAGTCGCGCAGGCGGTCGGCGCGGATCTGGCCGGAGGCAGCCAGGATGCCCACGGCGATGGCCAGGTCGAAGGCCGAACCCTCCTTGCGGACATCGGCGGGCGCGAGGTTCACCGTGAGCCGGCGCCGCGGCCACACGAAGCCCGTGTTGCGGACGGCGGCCATCACGCGCTCGCGGCTCTCCCGCACCGCCCCATCGGGCAGGCCGACCACCGTGAGCACGGGCAGCTGCCGGCTGGCATCCACCTCGACGTGGACGGGGAAGGCCTGGATCCCGTGCGTTGCCGCGGACAGCGCGACCGCGGGCATCGATTCGTCCTCGGTTGGGGTGGCGGCGCGCGCCGGCGCGCGCGTGCCCGGCGAACAGCCCTTCCGCCAGCGCTGCGCCTGCAGCAAGGCTCGTACCGCGACCGCAAAGGCGCGCGGCGCGCTGGCCAGCCGGGGGCGCCGGTGGGCGGGGATGTCTACGCCGGCGTGAAGCCCGGGTTACAGGCCCGCCGTCACGCAGCCCCCTGCGCCAGTGCCAGCAGCTCGCCGATCAGGTTGGCGCGCAGGCGCCCGAGGAAGTCCTCCCACTCGCCGGCGAAGCGATACAGCGCCAGGGACGCCAACCTCTTGGTGAGGATGGCGTCGCGGTAGGCCTGCAGGTCGGGGCGGCCGAGCACGCGGAGCGCCCGCGCCATGCCCAGGCGCTCGAGCAGAGCGTCGGGGATGTAGGCGCGCAGCGTCGCTTCCACCAGCGGCCGGCAGCGGTGGATGGCGGGCAGCCGCTGGTCCAGCCACTCCTGCAGCGCCAGCAGGCGCTCGCTGGTCTGCCGGGACAGCAGGTACAGCGGTGTGCCCGTGCGGCTGTGGAGTTCCAGCAGCATGGCCGTCTCGGCCTCGGCGTTTCTGGCGATGAGCCTGAGCACCGCCCGCACCAGGTCGCAGCGGGCCGCCGCGTCCTCCACCAGCACTCTCTCGTACGTCTCGCCCAGCAGGAAGGCGGCGAGGACCTCGGCCAGCGAGCTGCTGGTGACTCCCCCCTTGTTCGCGGTGGAGTCCCGGATCTGCAGGATCGGAGTCTCGCGGGCGATCACGTCGCGTGCCGTGTCGTCGAAGAAGACATTGGCACCCTCGACGATCACGCGCAGCTCGCGGAACACCTCCAGGAAGGCGCGCACGTTGCCCGCGTTGATCGTGTCCTTGGCGCCGCCGCAGGGAACGAACACCTCGATGGGCGCGGCTTCCACCCAGGCGCGCGACGCCGGGTCCGTGAGGAAGGTGCGGTGGAAGTAGCCGCCGTCCTCGATGACGGTGCCGTCGGGCAGCCGGGCGGCACCGGGGGTGCGCCGGACACGGAATCCGCCGGGGCTCAGGCAGGCCTCGGGATAGGCAGCGCTGTTGAGCCGCGGACTGGTGTGGCGCGCCATGGCCAGCGGCAGCAGCGCGTCGCGCCGCAGTCCGTCCGGATCGAAGAGCACCGCGCCGCTGTCGGCGAGCAGGCAGATGCGGCCCCTGGCTGACTGGATCTGGTTGGCGCCCAGGTCGCCGTCCGGGCCGCCGGTCAGCATCATGCGGGCGTCCTCCTCGCGCAGTCCCAGGTGGGCGAGCACGCGGCGCAGGCAGGCGACCACCCCGACGGTGGTCATGCCGCTGGCATCGATCTGGCCGCCGATGGCGCTGGCCAGCTCCTCGGGCCGCGTCGTGGTGAGCACGGACCGCCCCTCGATCACGAGCTCGGTGCCGGCCTCCCCGTGCGGCAGCAGCCCGAAGACGCGGCCGTCCCGGAGCAGCCCGTAGGCTTCGTGCGGGACGCCGATGCTCTTGCCGGTGGTGATGGTGCGCCAGTGGCGATAGCCGCGGCTGCGCGCCCGCTGCGCCACGGCGTCCATGAAGTGCGCGGTGCCCTCGTCCGGACCGAAGAAGATCGCCTCGCGCCGGCCCAGATAGTCGACGATCTCCGGCGAGGGCTGGAGCAGATCCAGGATGCCCTCGGTCAGATCCAGGGTGGCGTTGAGCCCGTCTTCGGCATACTCCGGGAACGGCACGATGACGCCCTTGGCGCCGCTCTCCGCGATGTCCTTGTGCTTGAGCCGCTGGGCCACCGGCCCCAGCGCATAGTTGAGCAGCGCCAGGCCATCCAGCTCGTTGTCGTGGTTGGCCGGCGTCACTCGGATCAGGCGCAGCCCGCCGCGCGCGATGTCGGCGGCGCGCATGTGCGTGCCGATCGCGTAGAACCCCACGACGAAGAACAGGCCGTACACCGGTGCCTCGAACACCAGCGGGTCCAGCACGGCCGGCGCCAGCCGGAACGCCAGCACCCTCTTCCGTTCCTGGTAGAAGTTCGTTCTGAGGACATGGGTCACCAGGTGAGTCATGAAGTCGAGGATGTCGGCGGCGGTGCGATCGTCGGCCAGGCGAACGGCCACGCGGCGGCGGAAAGCCGCCAGCTCCGCCTCCATCCGGGGCCGCCGGCGGGTCTGGCGCGCCGGGTTGAACCTGGCGTCGAAGAGGGCGAACAGCTCCTTCAGCAGCCCCGGCTGGCCGCGGATGGCCGCCTCGATGTTGCCCCGCGTGTACTCGGCCCTCGCGCTGTCGTGTATCTGCCGCGCCAGGGCGTCGCGCAGTCGCTGCTGCTGCAGGCCGGCCATGATATCGCGGTCGGGGCCGGTCTCCTTGTGGATGAAGGTGTGCGCGAAGGCCGCCGCGGCCACCGCGAACACGAACTCCTCGAAGGTGAGCACCCCCCGGACGTACAGATCCTCGAAGCCGGCGGAGTGGACCGCCAGCAGCGCCCGCAGGCGCCGCACGAGGCGCGCCAGCGCCGGGCTGACGGGCCGGCCAGCCAGATACAGCGAGCAGATGGATTCGACGCGCCCGGCCGGCGTGCGGTAGGTCTCCCAGTAGGCGCGGCTGAGCACGAACCCGTCGTCCGCAGCCAGCCGGCGGACCACCGGCACGATCGAGTACCCGAAGTCCTCGCGGAACATGATGCGTGTCTCGTCCGTGTCGGCGGCGCGGGAGACCTGCACCAGCGGCACGGCGCTCTGGCTCGACTTCTGCAGGAAGCGGACGTAGCGGCGCAGCGTGCGCCGGGGAGTCGGCGGCCCCGAGGCCACCTGGGCGAAGGCGAAAGGGGGTTCCCCCGGCCCGAGCTCGTCCCAGGCCTTGCAGGTCTCGGGGTGGATGATGTAGGTGTGGTACTCGTGTTCGCGGCCGAAGTAGTAGGCGACCCGGTGGCCGGCCATCATGGGGTTGAGGACCGCCTCCATGCGCTCCAGGTTGGCCGGCGTGGCGATCCGCGCCTGGACTCCGCCGTCCACATCGAAACGGGCCTCGGAGACCTCGCTGCGCAGGATCAGCCTGCCCTCGTGCCGGTGCAGGTTGCCGGCGATCGCTCGCAGGACGCGCTTCAGGCCGTCGTGCGACAGATTGCGGAAGAAGTACCTGGGCAGTCCGAGCTGGGTGAGCAGGATCCACGCCGCGGCGTCCAGGCAGGTGGCGGTGAGCAGTCCCTCGGCCGCCAGCTCGATCACCGCCTGATACAGCAGCGCTGGGGCAAGTCCTTTCTGCCGAGCGACCTCGATGATCGAACCGTGCTCCAGCCCGTGCCCTGCTGTCCGCTCCTGCTCGCCCGCTGTCGCCATCTTCTGTCTCCGTGTGCCTGGCGTGTGCCTTGGCCGCCCCGCGCGCGCCGGCGGCGGGCCGCCCGGCAGCCCGGCGCGCGTCCGGACGGCGAGCGCTGGTGCGATCCCGTGCGTGATCATATGCCTGCGCGTTGCGGGACGCCAGCAGCAGCGGGCTGGCGGGTCGGGCGCGGGCACCGGCATGGCCGCTTGACGTCGCCGCGGCCGTGGGCGTTGTATTTCCCGTGCGGGAGCCGGCGCGGACCTTGCCGGCCAACAGTCTGCCGGGAGGCCCTGCGCCTCGGTCCGTGGTGGCTGCCTGCCGGGCCGCATGGCAGCAGAGGGCCCGGCGCAACTTCGCCGAGGATGAACATGATCACTGCCCTCGAGCAGTACGATCCGCTCGTGTACGAACTGATACGCCAGGAGGAGGCCCGGCAGAGCGGCACGCTGCGCCTCATCCCTTCGGAGAACTACGTGTCGCGGGCGGTGATGATGGCCACGGGAAGCTGCCTGACCAACAGGTACTCCGAAGGCTATCCGGGGCGGCGCTACTACGAAGGCCAGCAAGTCACCGATCTGATCGAGACCCTGGCCGTGAATCGCGCCAAGAAGGTCTTCCAGGCCGAGCACGCCAATGTCCAGCCGTACTCCGGCTCGGTGGCCAACCTGGCGGCGTACAACGCCCTGATCGAGCCGGGCGAGGCGCTGATGGGCCTGGCGCTGACCGACGGCGGCCACCTGACCCACGGCTGGAAGGTCAGCTCGACCAGCAGGTTCTTCCGCAGCGTGCAGTATACCGTGGATCCGCAGACGGGGCGCCTGGACTACGACCAGATCGCGGCCCTGGCGCGGCGCCACCGCCCGCGGATCATCATCTCGGGCGCCACGGCCTATCCGCGCGAGATCGATTTCGAGATCTTCGGCCGGATCGCGGCCGAGGTGGGCGCCTACCATGTCAGCGACATCGCGCATGTCTCGGGGCTGGTGGTGGCGGGCTGCCACAAGAGCCCGGTGCCCTTCGCGGACATCGTGTCGACCACCACCCACAAGACGCTGCGCGGGCCGCGCGGTGGCCTGCTGCTGTGTCGCGCCGCCCATGCCGAGCGGGTGGATCGAGCGGTCTTTCCCGGGCTGCAGGGCGGGCCCCACATGCACACGATCACCGGGATCGCGGTCGCCCTGGCGGAGGCGGACACCCGCGAGTTCCTGGCGTACGCCCGGCAGATCGTCGCCAACGCCCGCGCGCTGGCCGAGGGCCTGCAGGAGCACGGCTTCGACCTGGTGTCGGGGGGCACGGACAACCACCTGATCCTCGTGGATCTGCGCCGCAAGGGAGTGCCTGGCAAGAGGCTGGCCAAGGCGCTGGATCGTGCCGGCATCGTCACCAACTACAACTCGATCCCGGGCGACCCGGCGCCGCCCTACAATCCCAGCGGTCTGCGGCTCGGGACGCCCGCGGTGACCACGCGCGGCATGCGCGAGCCCGAGATGGCGATCATCGCCCGACTGATCAGCAGGGTGGCGGAGAAGCCCACGAACGACGCGGTGCTCGAAGGCGTGGCCAAGGAAGCGCTGATGCTGTGCTCTCAGTTCCCCGTTCCCGACCACTTCATCATTCCGAGCAAGGTCGGGCCGCAATACCTGGGAGCCGGCAACGGCGGCGGGAGCAGCGCGGCCTGAACACCGCAGCGGACGGGAGCGGAGGGGGCGGCTTCCGGTGAGCGAGATTCGATCTGGCGGGTCGAACGGAGACGCCCGGCTGTTGCCGGCCGGCGTGCGGGAGGTGCTGGCGGCCTACCGGCTCGGCTCCGTGCTGCGGGTGTGCGACGGCGGTGGCACGGCCGGCAAGACGTGGCGCATCGAAGCGGAGTCGGGCGCGTACTTCCTGCGTCGCCGCGGCGCGCGCACTTCCAGCGAGGCACACCTGCGGTTCGACCACGGCCTGCGCGACCATCTGCTGGCCTGCGGCGTGCCCACGGCAGCCGCGCTGCGGGCCGCGGACGGGTCGCGCTGGCAGCGGTGTGCCGACGGGGTGTACGAGCTGTACCCCTGGGTCGCCGGCGCCGCCTTCGACCCCGGGCGTGTGGCACAGATCGCCGCGGCCGGCCGGGCGCTGGCCCGCTATCACCGGGCGGCCGCGCAGTACTCGGCTGAGCAGCGGCCGGCGCGGATCGCCCAGTACACGGCCCTGGGGATCTCCGCGGCCACGAGCAGCCGCATGGACGACCCGGCACTGCTGGCAGCCACCCTGCGAGCGGTGGCGCGGCTGGCGCCGGACGCGGCAGGCAGGGCGCTGGTCGATCGCTGCCTGGCGCGGGTCGAACGGCTGCAGGCGGAGTACGCCGGGGAGGCCTACGAGGCCCTGGCAGGCTGGGTGATCCACGGCGACTACACGCCCGCCAATGTCCTGTTCGGCGCCGATGACCAGGTGGCGGGGATCTTCGATCTGGACTGGGCTGTGCCGGGCGCTCGCTGCCGCGACGTGGCCGACGGGATGTACTTCTTCGGGGCCGCGCCCCGGCCCATCGATGCGGGCTCCATCTGGTCGTTGACCGATGCGGCAGTCTTCGACGGCGAGCGGTGCCGGACGTTCCTGGCTGCCTACTCGCAGGAGTGCGCCCTGACGCGACGCGAGCTGCTGGCCATCCCGGCGGCCTTCGCCGGACGCTGGCTCTCGATCCGCGCGGAGGGGATGGCCAAGCTCGCCCCGGCAGCGCGCTTCCAGTTCTTCTCGCGCGACCTGGAAGCACCGATGGTCTGGCTCGACGCTCACTGGGAGACGCTCCGGCGCTCGCTGTAGGCCCTTCCCGCAGCCGCGATGGCCGGTCGCGTGCACCTGCCCGCCCCGACGGCGCGGTCTGCCGGCCCGCCGCGCGAGTGGCGTCACGGCGCCCGATCCCGTATCATCGGGTCCGTCAGCCAGCGCCCGCGCATCTCCAGGGAGCGCGTCTGCCGGCAGAAGCGCGCGGCAGCGGGCGCTTTGCCCGGTGCGGTGGCACCGCCAGCAGCGCTGGTGGGCCCGCTGGCGCCGGGGTGGCCGGGGTGGCTGGCGCGGTGTCCGCAGGCGCGAACTCCCGGCCGGCGGGCGCCACAGGGCTGGCCGCCCTCAGTCCGCGGCACGACCGGGCCGCACTGTCCCTCGCAGGCGCAGACATACGGGTGGCGACATGACGGACGGAACCCCGCGGCTTCACGCTGCCGCGACGGGAGCGCTGGGCGCCGGACTCGTCCTGACGACGGCGATCACCACGCTGCTCTACAGCCAGCTCTTCGCCGACAACGTGATGGCGAAGGGCGGCGTCCTTCTGGTCGGCGCCGGCGTGCTGCTCGGTGCACTGGCGCTGCTGGCCGTCTCGGGCGCACGTCTCGTGCTTCCTCGACTGCCGCTCTATCTGCCGTGGCTGTGCCTGTGCGGCTGGTCGCTGCTGGCAGCGCTCGCCGCTGTGAACAAGCCGCTCGCGATGGAGAGCCTGCTGGTTGCCGCGTCTCCGTTCGTCGTCTTCCTCGGGACGGTCGCCAGCGGTGGCCGGCCGGGCGCCGCCCGTCGCCTGGTCGCCGTGGTCGTGGTGGTCAACGTCGCCGTGTCGGCGATCGGTCTGCTGCAGTTCGCGGGCATCCCGGTGCTCCCGCTGACTCCGGACACCAGGACCCTGCCCGTCTCGACGCTCGGCAACCCGAACTTCGCGGCCTACTATCAGGTCCTGATCCTGCCCTTGCTCGTCTCGCTCCTGTGGTCGCGCTCGCGCCAGTGGCCGGTGCTCCTGCGCCTGGGGGTGGGCGGCGCGCTGCTGCTGTCGGCCGCGCATCTGGTGGTAACGGGGAGCCGGGCCGGATGGCTGAGCGCCGCCTTTTCGCTGCTGGTGCTGGCGCGCCTGCTGCGCTCCCGTCAGCTGTGGTCCAGAAGCACCGTGGGCGTCGTGCTGGCGGTCCTGCTTCTCTATCCGGTCGCCGAGGCGTTTCTGCAGAGCGTGCCTCTCGGGTCGGACGAGAGCCTGTTTTCGCCCGCCGCGCGCCTGGGTCGGCGGACCTGGGACCGGGCGCTGACCGTGTTCGACTCCTCGGACTTCTCCAGCGGCATGCGCGTGCTGATCTGGCGCGACACGCTGAAGCTGATCGGTGCCGCCCCGCTGCTGGGCGTCGGGCCGGGGCACTACTGGCAGTCGCTGCCGCCGCACATGGATCGCCAGCGGTGGACGGAGCTGGTGGCCAAGCGCACTCACCTGCCTCACGAGCCGCGTCACGCGGAGAACGAGTATCTGGAGGCGGCAGCGGAGACCGGGCTCGTCGGTCTGGCGATCTTCCTGTGGCTGCACGGAGCGCTGGTCTGGCTGGCGCTGCGCTACCTTCGGCAGAGCAGCGGTGCAGATTCCGGCGGGGGAGCGTGGCAGGCGCGCGGAGTCACGGCGGGCATCCTCTGCGGCACTCTCGGCGCGTTGATGCATGCGTTTGCCGGCTTCAACCTCCACCACCCGGCCATCGTGTTGCACCTGTGGCTCCTGGCCGGCATCATGGTGTCGCTGCAGCCGGAGCGGCCGCGCGAGGCGGGGCCTGACGTGGCCGTGATCGGCCTGGGGAGCCGAGCGGCGCGGGTGGCGGCCGGCGCCGTCGGTGCCGTCCTGGCGCTGGCATGGATGGCCAGCGGGGTCCGCGTGCTGCTGGGCGAGCACTATTTCGTGGAGGGCGAGTCGCGGCTGGCGAGTGGCGACGCGGTCGGCGCGCTCCGCGCCTACACGCAGGCGGTTGCCTGGCGCGAGCACGACTTCCAGAGCTACCGGCAGCTGGGGCGGCTGGCGATGGCCAGCGGTCTGGATCTGCAAGCCCGCGGAGCGCTGGAGAGGTCCCTGCAGCTGCACCCGAACGACGCAGGTGCGCTGCGACTGCTCGGCGGCCTGCTGATTCGCCAGCGGGATCCGGGGGCGGTCCCGGTGCTGCAGCGCGCCGTCGCGGTCGACCGCGCCAACAGCCAGGGTCAGCTCCTGCTGGCCCAGGCTTACCGGCATGCTGGCATGCTCGATTCGGCTGTCGCGGTCCTCCAGCGTGGGCTGACGAGTGCGCCGCGCGAGCCGCGCCTGATGACGGCGCTGGCGCTGGCCTACCGCGACCAGGGAAAGCTCGACGATTGCCTGGCGGTCCTGGAGGAGGGGGTGCAAGCGTGGCCGGAGGATGGGCGGCTGGCGGGCAACCTCGGCGCGCTGTACGTGGAGTTAGGGCGAGGACCGCAGGCCGAGGTGCAGCTGCGGCGAGCCCTCCGCTACCACGAGGAAGGGCGCACCGAATGGCTCGCCAACCTCAGCCAGGCGCTGGCTCTGCAGGGGAGAGTGGAGGAGGCGCGCCAGACGCTCGAGGAGGCCATGAGGCGGTCTCCGGACGACAGCCGGTTGCGGGCGCTGGCGACTCGGCTGGGGTTCGCGCCTGGCGAGTGATGCGGCTGTGGCGCAGCTCAGAAGCGCGAATGCGGGAGGCACGGGCTGCTGGACAGGGCGGGCAGACCCAGGGGCACGGGAGTCCTGTTGGGTCGGACCCGGCCACCATGGCTGCTCGAGGTCGGCTGTACGCGCCGTGTGGCGGGAGGGGGGATGGTCGGTACCCATTTTTTGACTTGTGGCCAGTCCGTTGCTGGCCTATATTCCAAGCGCTCTGTAGCCAGATGAGGGATCCTGCTCGAGGTCCGTTCTGAGCAACCGGCGAGGATGGAAACGGCAGGGTGTGTCTGTTTTTTGACCGGAGTGAGGTCCCGTCCCAGGGGTGCACTCAACAAGGGGGTGTGACATGGCGCGAGGATATCGGGTAGTGCTGGCGGTGGTGGGGGTGGTGTTGCTGCTGCAGGTGTCGGCGTGGGGTGAGGCGCTGTATGTGGAGGGGGGAGTGGATGTGGCGTCGGAGATCGTGCCGCTGTCGGTGACGCAGGTAGCGGTGACGTATCCGGCGGGGTGGAGCATGGTGTCGTTGCCGCTGGCGCCGGCGGATCCGCGGGTGGCGGCGATGTTCCCGGATGCGATTTCGGCGTTCAAGTTTGAGGGTGTTTATGCGCAGGTGACGCAGATGGAGGTATGCAAGGGTTACTGGCTGAACCTGCTGAACGGTGGGACGTATGTGTTGGCGACGGCGGAGGGTGGGGATTACCAGCGGCAGTGCTCGCAGACGTGGCCGCAGGGCTGGAG
>CAZPXM010000037.1:5272-28347 GCA_964591015.1 uncultured Gemmatimonadaceae bacterium | reverse complement strand
GCAGGGGCCTACTACGGAGGAATTTACAAGACCGTGGATGGTGGGGGAACCTGGACGCCGGTGAACAACGGGCTGGCGGAGGGGGGCGACACGCACGTGTGCGCACTGGCAGTGAACCCGCTGGCGCCGCAGACGGTGTACGCGGCGGCCTTTGGTGGGGTATTCAAGACCGTGGATGGTGGAGTGACGTGGACCCCGGTGAACAACGGGCTGCCGTCAGGGGCGTACGCACGCTCCGTGGCGTTGAACCCGATCGCTCCGCAGGAGGTGTATGTGGGGCTCTACTGCTCAGGCGTGTACAAGACCACGGATGGCGGCGAGACGTGGGCGCCGACGGGGGCGGCGCTGGGAGACAAGGACGTGCGCGCCCTGGCGATCGCCCTGGAAACGCAGGCGCCAGTGGTATACGCGGGGACAGCCGGGGGTTATGGCGTGTACAGGACCATGAATGGCGGGTACACGTGGGAGCAGGCAAGCGCGGGACTGCCGGCCTACAAAAAAACGTGCTAGCCCTGGCGGTGGGCCAGCAGGAGCCGGTGACGGTGTACGCGGGCACTGACGACGGGCTGTACAAGACCGTGAATGGCGGGGAGACGTGGACGCCGATGAATGAGGGGCTGCCCGGCCTCGCCGTGGAGGCGCTGGCGGTGGACCCGCAGGAACCGCAGACGCTGTATGCGGGGACTGCCGGCGTGGGGGGAGTTGTACAAGAGCGTCGACGGGGCCGCGACGTGGGCGGAGGTGAGCGCGGGGCTGCCGGACACGGAAGTGCGAGCGCTGGCGGTGGACCCGGCGCAGCACCGCACGGTCTATGCGGGGACTAGCAGCGAAGGAGTGGTCTCCATCACTTTTCCGGCGCCGCCCGGACCGCGGGTGGATGCTGTTGCGCTGCGCGTGACGGGTCCGCAGGCGGACTGCGGGGCGTCGCCGCCGCACGACTGCCTGACGCTGACCGCGGGACTGGGCGAGGGGGCCACCGACGGCCTCGATCCGGCGCTGGGGGAGCAGGAGACCGGCCCGCTGCCGTCGGCGGATGTCTTCGATGCGCGCTTTCTCGTGACGGGCCTGCAGGGCTTGTTGCGCGACCTGCGGCCAGCGACGGCGCAGCAGGCGCAGTGGCAGATCGCGCTGCAGGCAGGCGTGGGGGGGCTATCCCCTGACGCTGTCATGGGACCCAGACACGGTGCCGGCCGGGTACTGGACCTTGACGAACGCGAATGGCGAGCAGGCGATTCGGGTCGACCTGCGGCAGGTCGGCACGCTGGCGATCACGGATCCGACGGTGCAGCGGCTGGTGCTGAGCTACGAGACGCCGGTGGTGGAGCGCCCGCTCTACCGCCAGGGCTGGAGCATCGCGTCGCTGCCGGTGACGCCGCCGGACAACCGCCTGGCAACATTGTTCCCGGATGCAATCTCGGCGTTCGCGTTCGACAATGGGAGCTACAAGCAGGTGTCGGAGCGGTCGACTGGCCCGGCGCCCAAGCCCTTGACGCGCCGCCAGCCAGCCCGTTTATGAGCTGCGCTCGGGCGCCATCAGCCCTTACCCCCCCAAGGAGGCGGACCCATGAAGCTCTCGTGCCAGGAAGGCCTGGCTCCCGGCCTCACCTTTGCCGACAAGCTCCGCAACCTGCACGCCTACGGCTTCGAAGGAGTGGAGCTGGCCGGCGGCCACCTGAACGACGCAGCCGGTCTGGCCGAACGTCGCGAGGCCCTCAGAGACAGCCCGGTGAGGGCCTCGTCCATCTGCGGCGGCTTCCCGGCCGAGATGATCCACCCCGACCCGAGGCGGAGACGGGAGTGCGCCGATGCGCTGAAGCGCTTCATCGATCTGGCAGCCGAGCTGGGCGCCACCGGCCCGATCTCGGTGCCCATCTTCAACCGCGCCGATCGCCTGCCCGACATGTCGCCCTGGAAGACACAGCACGAGGCGGAGATCGAGCTGCTGCTGCGGGTGCTGGAGGAGCTGGCCCGCCATGCCGAGGGCACCGGGGCCTGTCTGCTGCTCGAGCCGCTCAACCGGTACGAGTCGAACGCGCTGCGCGACGTGGAGGAGGCGGCGCAGGTGTGCCGCACCCTGGGCAGCAGCGGCGTCCGCGTCATGGCCGACTTCTTCCACATGCACATCGAGCAGCCGGACACACCCAGGAGTCTGGCCGCCGTCGCCGACGTGCTGGCCCACGTCCACCTGGCGGACAACACGCGGCTGGAGCCGGGCACGGGCGACATAGACTTCGCGGCCGCCTTCAAGGTGCTCGCCAAGGCGGGCTTCAGCGGCTACATGGCCCTGGAGTGCGGTCTGAGCGCCAAGGCGGAGATCGCCCTGCCGAAGTCGGTGGCGTTCCTCAGGGACTGCCTGGCGCAGGCCGGACGGCCCTGAGGTCCGTTCCGGCATGCGGGTGGCCAGCCGCAGGAACCAGCCGCAGGTCGAGCGAATCGCCAACAACAGGGGCCCCGCCAGGGCCCGGCACGCGACAGGAGAACAGCGATGGCTGACAAGGTCAGAGTCGGGTTTGTCGGTTGTGGCGGCATCGCCGGCTACCACTTCGGTCACTTCGAGGGGAACAAGATCCCCGAAGCGCAGATCACCGCCGTGTGCGACCTGATCGAGGAGCGCGTGCAGAAAGCCGCGGCGAGGTTCGGCGCCACCCCGTACCGCGACTACCGGGAGATGCTGGAGAAGCAGGAGCTCGACGCCGTCTATGTCTGTGTCGAACCCTGCGCCCACGACGGGATGGAGCTGCTGGCCGTCGAGAAGGGATGCCACCTGTTCGTGGAGAAACCCGTGGCGCTCAGCCTGGACTACGCCCGGCAGGTCGAGGCTGGCCTGCAGGCCAGAAAGCTGATCCATGCGGCCGGGTTCCAGGACCGGTACCTGGACTTCGTGCCCAGGATGAAGGCGTGGCTGGCCTCCAAGGAGATCGGCTTCTTCAACGGGTACTGGGTGGGCGGCATGCCCGGAGTCTGGTGGTGGCGGCGCCGCGAGACCTCCGGCGGCCAGGCGGTGGAGCAGACGATTCACACCTTCGACATGGCCCGGTACCTGTTCGGGGAGGTGGTCGCGGTGCAGGCCTTCGGGCGCAGAGGCATCATGACCGATGTGGAGAACTACGACACCGAGGACGCCTCGGCCGTCAACCTGATGTTCGCGAGCGGGTTGATCGGCACGATCTACAGCGGCTGCTTCGGCCCCTATCCAGGCAAGAACGGCATCGAGGTGTACGTGAAGGGCGGGAAGCTCGAGTACACCGAGCGCGAGGGATTCAAGGCCACCGAGCGCACCATGACCATCGAGGTGAAGACCGGCAACGACTACGGTCAGGAAGAGGACGACGCCTTCATCGATGCCATCCTCGACGATGACCAGTCCCTCATCCTGTCGCCTTACAGCGAGGCGGTCAAGGACCTGCAAGTCGTGCTGGCAGCCAACCAGTCCATGGACAGCGGCGGCGAGCTGGTGCGGCTCGCCTGAGGAGAAGGCCGAGAGCACGCGAGCGAGCCGGCCCGGTGGTGTCCGCCGCCGGGCCGGCGCTGATGGGGGCTCGCGGCAGAAGGAGTCACCGCATGGAGGCAGACTGGCGCCCGTCTCGCGTCCACGTGCTCGGGCACCCGGACCTGCCGATGGACACCGACCGGCATCCAGAGGATGCCCAGGTGAGAACGTGCGAGACCATGGCCCAGCTGCTCGCCCGCGCCGCGATTCCGTTCGTCTACTACGGGCTCAGCGGCTCGCGCGTGCCGGCGCCCGGGGTCTTCAAGGATCTGGGCGAGGCGGAGGGCAAGTGGGCCTGGCGGAACCACTGGCACGAGTCCTACTCCCGGCGACTGCAGGCGGCCCTGGCAGAGACCGGCGATCGGGGCGAGGAACTGGTGCTCAGCCTCTACGGCGCGGCGCACGCGGACGTGGATGCGGGCGGGCGGCCGGTGATCGAGCCCATGGTGGGCTACGACCACTGCTGGGCTCCCTACCGCGTCTTTCCGTCCTACGCCCAGCAGCATGTCCTCTACACGTCCCGGCCGGAGCAGACCTGGCGGAGCCGCTGGTTCGATACGGTCATCCCCCATTTCCTGGACCCGACGCCCTACGCAGTGGCCCGGCAAGGGCGAGGCGACAGCGTGCTCTTCCTGGGCCGCGATGCTCCGGACAAGGGCGTCGACATCGCTCGCGCCGTCTGCCGGCGCGCCGGTGTACCGCTCCGGGCGATCCATCGGGGACTGAAGGGAGAGGCGAAGATAGAGGCCATCGCCCGCAGCCGCGCGGTCATCATGCCGACGGTCTATGTCGAGCCGTTCGGGTACGTGGCCGTGGAGGCGCAGCTATGCGGCGTGCCGGTCATCGCCACCGACTGGGGAGCCTTCGCGGAGACCGTCGAGCACGGCCTCTCGGGCTTCCGTTGCCGGACCGAGGCTGAGTTCGTCTGGGCCATCCACGCCTGCGCGGATCTGCCCCCAGAGCCGATCCGCGCACGGGCGTTGCGGAAATACAGCATCGCCGCGGTGTTGCCGGCCTATCTGGCGTACTTCAGATTCGTGTGGGCAGTTCATACAGAGGGCGGTTTCGCGGCGCCGCACGCGCTGCGCTGGCCGTGCTGCAGCGGCTGCGGGCCGCCTCCCCGGGACGACGGAGATCGGCAACATGGCGAAGCAGAACCGTGACGCACTGAGCGACATGCTCGGCGCAGGCGAAGGGCGCAGTCGTCGGCGCAGACGCCCGGCGACAGGCCCGGCACCCGCCAGCCGAGGCCCGAGCGGCCCGGCCATGAGGGGTCCCAGCGGACCCACCATGGGAGGCCCCAGCGGTCCCGCGATGGGAGGCCCCAGCAACCCGGCCATGGGCCCGCTGGCTGGCCCTGAGAGCACTGACGGCGCTGACGATCTCCTGAGGCAGCTATACGGTTGACGCCCACACGCGGCCGGCGGATGTCCAGGCGGCAGCAGGGAGCGAGGCCGGGGTCGCTGACCCGCGCCTGCAGCGCACCGGCCCGGCAGCTCTTCTCGACGGAGGCCTTCGAGACGTCTGCACACGGCTGACGTCCCTCCCGCCGCCTCAGCGGCCCTGCACCGGCGACACTGTGCCGGCAACAACGGGCCGGCAACACTCACTTGAGCCGGAAGCCATGGTCATGAGAATCGTGCGCCAGAGGTACGTCGGAGTTCCCATCGCGGTGTTCCTGCTGACCTGGGCGCTGCTCCTCCCGGGAACCGCCACCCCGGTGCAGGCCCAAGGAACGCTGGCCGAGGTGTCGTTCTACAGCAGCGCGCTGGACCAGGAGCGTTCCTTCTCCATCTACCTGCCGGCGGGATACGACCCTGAAGGAGCGACACGCTATCCGGTCGTGTACTTCCTCCACGGACTCGGCGCCAGCCCCCAGACCTACTCCGGCGCGCTGAGCCTGGGGCTCGACGTACTCATCGGCATGCGGACCATCAGTCCCGTGATCGTGGTCCTTCCCGACGGCGGCGCCGCGCCCTATGCCGGCAGTTTCTACACCAGTTCGGCGCTCTACGGCGATATCGAGGGCTACCTTACCGAGGACCTGGTGCGCTATGTCGACGCGCACTACGCCACCATCGACAGCCGCCAGGGGCGTGCACTCATCGGCCATTCGATGGGCGGCTTTGGCGCCATGCGGCTGGCCTTGCGGCATCCGGAGTTGTTCCGCGCCGCGGTGTCCCACAGCGGGCCGCTGGATCTGGCCCAGGCGCCGACCGTGATGCCGGCGCTGCTGGCGGAATACGGAACGCCGCCCTACGAGTACACCCCCACCGCCGGCTTCTTCAGCCGCGCCGTGTTCTCCATGGCCGGCGCCTTCACGCCCGCGGCACCGGGCGCTGCCTCGCTGGTCGAGTTGCCCGTGGACAGCCAGGGACGGCTCGTCCCCGAGGTGCTGGCGCGCTGGAACGAGCACAGCCCGGTGCGGTTCGCCCGTGAGCTGGCGGCTCGCGGCGTCGCGCTGGAGCTCCTGTTCGACTGCGGCACCGAGGACGAGCTGGGGCTCTACCCGTGGAACGTGGCGTTCGCGGATTCGTTGACCGAGATCGGCCTGCCCTTCGCGTTCGAGTCCTACGCTGGCGGCCACTCGGACAAGATCATGCAGCGACTGCTGCTCTCCATGCAGTGGCTGGATGGCCGCTTCGCCACGCCGATCGAACCCGTGACCGCCGTCACGACCGCTGCCGCTGTCCAGCCTGCCGCGTTCCGGCTGGAGCCCAACCACCCGAATCCCTTCAACGCCGAGACCGCCATCCCGTTCACGCTGCAGCGCGCGCAGGCCGTGCGGCTGGAGGTCTACTCGGTGCTGGGACACCGGGTCGCGGTGCTGGTGGATGAGGAGCTGCCGGCCGGCCGTCATACGGTGCCCTGGCGCGCCGCAGGTCTGGGGACCGGCGTGTACTTCGTCCGCCTGGAGGCCGACGCGCAGGTGGAGACGCGGCCGCTGCTGCTGCTGAGATAGCAGCGGACGACCGCAGGTCGGCCGGCACGTCGAGGAGCCGTCGGGCCGCCGCGCGGCCTCGCCTCACGGTTGCCTCCAGGAGCACGCGAGACCCGAGCCCGTGATGCCGTGGATCAGCGCGCAGGCAGACCATCGCCACCTGCCGCGCTGGTCGGCGAGATAGGGCCGCCGGGTCCGGATCGTCGCCGAGGTACTCGCTCAGCGCCCGCAGGCAGGCCGGCAGCGGGTAGAAGGCGACACGTGCAGCGGCATCCTGAAGAGCGGCGGTAGCGGTCTCACCGGCACGCACCGTCTCCGGGCTGCGCTGCCGCGCCTGCTTCCACGCCCACCGCTCTCAATGCCTGCGCGATCGCCGCGATGGCCGCGCGATCGTGCTCGCGCGGGCCGCCTCGAGCCGCTGGATCTGCGTCTGGCGCATCGCGGCCGTCCACTGGTCAGCCCTGTCCGGCCCCGGGGCCAGATCCCAGGGGCACGTCAGCTCGTTCATGCAGACCCCCTCGATCTGGCGGTAGTGGTCGGCCGCGGCGCGCAGGCACTCGCGGGGCTCGCCCTCGAGGCTCTCCGCGTGCTGCTGCAGCCATCGGCCGGCGATGCGCCGGCTGTGCACGAGCACGTCGAAGCACCAGCCGTTGCCCTGCATGCCGGCCTTGGGCTCGCTTACCTTGCCGGCCTCCACGGCGCGCAGCCAGTTCAGCCAGTGCGCGTACGCGGCCTCGCCGCAGAAGTAGTCCGCGTTCCTTTCCGTCCTCCACATCACCACGGCCTGCTGCAGCGCAGACACCGTCAGTTCATGGTCAGACACGCGTTCGCTCTCCGGACGCGGCTCCGCCCAGACCTCGATGCCCCACGGCCAGTGTCCGTGCCCGCCGGCAAAGCCTTTGTCCTCGTCGTACCAGAAGGCTTCCCTGCCCCACTCGTGGTAAGGATGGATACACCACCAGCGCCGGCCATCGTCCGCATAGCCGACGATCAGGCCGTCTTCCTCGCCGCCGTAGTGAACGGGGATGCCGCGGTCGATGCTGGCTCTGATCGCTGCGCAGGCACTGGCTTCGAAGGCGGCGCGGCCGTCCTTTGGCTCGCTACCCGGAAGGCCTCGAATGTCCTGGAACGCCAGGGCAAGGCGCGCACGCCGTTCTCGATGCACATGAACCCGCAGCAGGGGTGCCCGGCGCTGGGACACATCTCGCGGTGCACCCCGACGCGGAACGCGAACCCGCTGTAGCAGATCAGGTCGTCATACGTCAGCGGCTCGCCCAGGAGCTGCAGTATCCGCGCCTGGGAGCCGTGCACGCTGTCGGCATACTCGGCCGGGCTGAATCCCTCTACGCCCTCGATCCAGACCTCGCCGCCTTCACGTCGCACCTTGGCCGCCATTCCCGCATCCTTTCTGTCCAATCCCGCCCCGGTCCATGGGACCTGCCGCACCGGTACCGGCCTGCCCGTCGAGCCCACGTGCCGCTCACCACGGCCTCCGGGCTGCTCGACCATCCGGTGAACGTCGCCTGGCCCCACGACGTCGCGCTCAACCTGACCACCTGCACCAGCACCTGTCAACTCCGCCGCGCGTCAGGTGGGCCCCGCGCCGCAGAAGACCAGGCCATGGCGCTGCGCTGAGAGTATACCTCGCAATGGTCTCTCGCCCCAGCTCCGCCGGGGCGCGCCGCCCGCTGGGCGCTCAGTCAGTTGCTCCAGGCCCTAGACGTGAGCGCCCTGCTCGACGACTTCGCCGCCGGCGCCATGCGCTACATCCGGCGGCAGGTTGGGCGCCTGTCGAGCAGCGAGGCAGGGCGCGTCCGTGACGCCGTGTGCGCTCGCCTGCGGGCGGCGCTGGACGAGGACCAGATGCACGACGGGTGCTTGTGGATGGTCGCCGCCCTGCAGTGCCTGCCGCCCGACCGCCACGTCCACGAGCTGCTGGCCGCAGCCATGCTCTGGGTCGCGCGGCACGTCGAGGGGCCCTCGGGCCTCCGCGCGGCGCTGCTCAGAGCGCTGGGGGCGTTGCGGCCGCTGGAGGCCGTGCCGCCGCTCGTGGAGCTGCTCCAGCGCCTGGACCACCCGGGCGATCGCGGCGCCGCGGCCCGCTGCCTGCGGCACATCATCGAGGAGCACGGCGACGCCGGCCGCCGGGTCGTGGCCGCGCACCGTGCGGTGGTGGAGACCACGCTCACCGACGTGGCCGGCACAGGCCTCCGGACCCGCTTCACCAGGCGCACCGGGTACGTTGACGGGCTCCGCTCCGGACGCCTAGTTACCGCGCCAGCTTCGCGGCGGGCACGAGCCCGGTGCGCCCTGGCCTCCACTTCTTCGCAAAGCGCCTGCACGAGGTCCCATGGCGGTCAACCGCATCCTCCCCGCTCGCGTCAACCCGTTGTGGCTCCATGCCGCCGAGCGGCGGCAGAGCCTGGACGGGGTCTGGCAGTTCGCCCTGGATCCGGACGACCGCGGGCTGCGCGAGGGCTGGCCGGCTCACCCGGAGCGGCTGCGGCAGACCGTGCGGGTGCCAGGTTCGTGGCAGGGCCAGGGCCACGGAGACGAAGGCACCGACGAGGTGTGGGACTTCCGCATCCGCGCCCGCGTCTTTCGCGCCACCTATGCGGGGACTGGATGGTACGCCCGCGCGTTCACCGTGCCGCCGGAGTGGGCCGGGCAACGCCTCTGGCTGAACTTCGGCGGGGTCCATCCCAGCGCCCAGATCTGGCTCAACGGCGCCGAACTGGGCGCTCACGACCTGCCCTTCGTGCCCTTCGCCCCGGACGTCACCGACCATGTCCACTGGGCGGGACAGAACGACCTGGTGGTGCGCGTGCACGAGCACCATCGCGAGTTTGGCCTGGCCTTCAACTGGCAGGGAAACTGGTCCGGGCTGTACCGCGGGGTGGAGCTGAGCGCCACCGCACCGGCGTGGCTGGCTGGCTTCCGGCTCCGCCCCGAGGCCGAGACCGGGTTGCTGCACGTGGGGGTGGAGCTGGGGGGCACGCCAGCCCCTGATGCAGGCGCGCTGCAGGTGACCGTGTGCCCGGCCGGTGGTGGCCCGCCGCTGGCGCAGACCGAGGCGGCGCTGGTCTTGTGCCACCAGTCGCCGCCGCCCGGCGCCACGCGGGACCAAGGCCGCCATGCGCGGGCCTGTGTGGCCGTGAACGCGCCCGAGCGATGGAGCCCGGACGCCCCGCATCTGTACCGGGTGGATGTGGCGCTGGTGCGGGACGGCCAGGTGCTGGACGCGCGCAGCGAACGCACGGGCTTCGTCTCCCTGGGGACTGCCGGCAAGCACATCCTGATCAACGGTCAGCCCACCTACCTGCGCGGCAGCGGCGACTTCCTGTCCTGCCCGGAGACGGGCTGCCCGGACACGAACCGCGATCGCTGGCGCCGGCGGCTGCGCACCTTGCGCGCGTACGGCTACAACTATATCCGCTGTCAGTCCTATGTTTACGGGCCGGAGTACTACGAGGTGGCCGACGAAGGGGCCTGCTCGTCCAGAGCGAGATGGGCATGCTGGGCGCCTGGGGCGGGATGTCGCCCCTGCACGGGTACCAGTGGCCCAAGCCCACACCGGACAACTACCCGGTGCTCAAGCGGCAGTGGGACCTGGTGGTGGAGCGGGACGCCCACCATCCCTCGGCAGCCATCTACTGCATGAGCAACGAGTACGGGGCCACCACCCCCTTCCCGCGCCTCGCCTGGGAGTGCTATCACGCCACCAAGGCCCGCAAGCCCGAGGCGCTGGTGCTGTGGACCGATGGCGGCTGGAACCCGGACCTGCCCGGCGACTTCGTCAACGACGAGGCCGAGAAGAACGCCGACTGCCCCCTGCCCGTCGTGCAGCACGAGTTCCGCTGGTGGAGCTCGTTCCCGGATGTGCGGCTCAAGAGCCACTACAGCGGCGCCGTGCGGCCGTACGCGATCGAGCTGGCCGAACAGGCGGCCGCGCGCCACGGGCTGACGCACCTGCTGGCCCGCTTTGCCGCGGCCAGTCAGCGCCTGCAGCTGGCGGAGGCCAAGCTGAAGATGGAGAGCTGCCGGCGCACCCACGCCACGCTGGCCGGCATCTGCCACTTCAACGCCATGGACGCCAGCCCCTCGCCGCAGGGGGTGCTGACCGAGTTCTACACCGCCAAGCAGGCGGACAGCGCCTGCTGGCTGCAGACCAATGGCGACGCGGTGCTGCTGGCCGGACTGGAGGCCGACGACCGCGTGCTGAGCGCCGGCCAGACGTTCCGCTGTCCTCTCTTCCTGTCGGACTTCGCCCATCCTCCCCTGCGGGGCACGCGGGTCGACTGGCGCCTGCGCGACGATTCGGGGCGCCAACTGGCGGCCGGCGAGCTGCACTTCGCGCCTGCGCCCTTCCGGACCTGCCCGGTCGGCGAGGTAGTCGCAGTCCTCCCGCCGGTGACCGGGCCGCTGCCGCTGACGCTCCACGCCCGTCTGCAGGAGGAGGGCGCCGCCTCTGCGGCTGCCTCAGGCCGGGCGGAGGCAGGCAGCGCCCGGGCCGTGAGCAACCAGTGGCGGCTGTGGCTCTTCCCGCCGACCGCGCTGCCGCCGGGGCTGATGCGGTATGGCCAGGGCGGAAGCTCCTGGCTGGCGCGCTGGGAGGAAATCCCGCTGGCGAACGCACCCGATCCGGCCGCCGCGCTGGTGCTGACCGAAGTCCTCGACGAGCCGGTGGAGGCCTGTCTGCGCGCGGGCGGGCGCGTGCTCCTGGTGGCTTCCGAGGGACTGGTGCGGCCGCATCCGCCCAACTTCGGCTACGTCCGCTACTACTTCACCCCGCCGGCCAACTACGCCCCGTACGAGGACGGCCAGAACGGTACGCTGGTGGCCGATCACCCCCTCCTGGGCGACTTTCCGCACGAAGGCTTCGCCGACCTGCACTGGTTTCGGATGATCGACCCGGCCCCGCCTCTGGACCTGGAGCCCCTGGGCCTGACCGAGGGCGAACCCGTGGTGCGGGTCATCCATCGGTATCCGGTCTGCCGGCCCCTGGGGTACCTGTACGAGCTGGCCGTGGGCCGCGGCCGGCTGGTCCTGTGCGCCCTGGAGCTGGACCCGGGCTGGCCCGAGGCGCGCCACCTGCTGGCGCAACTGGCCGCCGGCGCCGCGCGCCCTGCCACGCAGGCGCCGCCCCCCGAGGCCAGCGCCACGACCTGGGCGCGACTGCGCGCCGCAGCCGCAGTGGGCCAGACGCCGATGCGGCCCCTGGCGCCAGCAGCCGGCAGCCCCGGCCAGTCGGACGACGCAGGCGCAGGTGACGGAGGTGTCCGTGCAGGCTCCCGTTGAGCTGGACGCCGGGCGAGGCCTGCGGGCGGATACCCGGCGCCGGCCCGTCGTCCCGATCCACCAGGCGCACCGGGCCGGGACCCCTTCCTGCGGGAGATCCACATGACGCCGCGCGAGCGGTTCCTGGCTGCGCTCACCTTCGGGCCCGTCGACCGGGTGCCCTGCATGGAGATCTGCCTCTGGTCGCAGACGCGCGACCGCTGGCTGGCCGAGGGCATGCCGGCCAGCGTGAACCCGTCTTTCATGCATCGCGGCGATGCGCACTTCGGCCTGGACGGATACGAGGCGGCGACGTTCGACGCCGTCGCGCCGGTCCCGCCCGTCCCCGGGGCGGTGCTGTCCGAGGATGAGGAGACCGTGGTCTTCCGCGATGGCTTCGGCCGGACGCGGCGCGCCCTCAAGCAGGGGCCTCCGGGCCAACTGCGCGCCAGCATGGACACCTACCTCGCGTTCGCCGTGCACGACGCGGCGAGCTGGGCGGCGTTCCGCCCCCGGTACGAGGGGCCCGTGGCCGCGCGCTATCCGGCCGACTGGGAGCACATCCGGCAGGCGGCGCGCCGGACGGACCTGCCGCTGAGCCTGCTCGACCCGCTGGCCGGGACCTTCGGCTACTACAGCATGCTGCGCAACTGGATGGGCACCGCAGGGCTGTCGTACCTGCTGTACGACGACCCCGCGCTGGTGGAGGCCTGCCTGGAGTTCCTCACGGAGTTCGCCTTCCGCGTCATGTCCCCGGCGCTGGAGCAGCTCACGTTCGACTTCTACTACATCCACGAGGACATGTCCTTCAAGAACGGACCGCTGATCTCGCCGGCCATGTTCCGTCGCTTCCTCCTGCCCCACTACCGGCGCTTCGTCGCCTTCCTGCGGCGGCACGGCGTCCGGGTGATCCTGGTCGACACGGACGGCAACTGCGAGGCGCTGCTGCCCCTGTTCATCGAGGCAGGCGTGGATGGCTTCGGCCCGGTGGAGCGCGCCGCCGGCATGGATCCGCTGGCCATCCGCCGCCGCTTCGGGCGCTCGCTCTGCATGGTCGGCGGCATCGACAAGCGCGAACTGGCCAAGGGACGCGCCCAGATCGAGGCCGAGGTGCTGCGCCTGGCGCCGCTGGTCGAGCAGGGCGGATTCATCCCCACCGTGGACCACGCGATCCCGCCCGACGTCCCGCTGGCCAGCTTCGAGTACTACCTGCAGATCAAGCGCCGGCTGCTGGGCGGGTGTTGATGGACGCCTCGTCCAGGCGCCCGAACAGGTAACAGGTCGGCCGGGCGTGCCGCCGCCCGCGCGCCGGCTGTCTCAGACCGTGCCATGGCCAGGTCGTGTCACCGCCTCTGCCCTGGCCCGCCGGGCGCCCCAGGCCCGCCGGGTGCGCCAGGCCCGCCGGGCGCCCCAGGCCCGCCGGGTGCGCCCGCTGTCCCGCACGACCTCCTTGACCCAGGCTTCGGCAATGCCTACACAAACCCAGGCAGTAGTACACATGGGTCGGGCGTCAGCCGGCCGGTTGCCGGAATTGGGCGCCGACCTGAGCCAGTGTGGCGTCTCGATGCACGACTCCCGGATGCGCGCCAAGAAGCTGGCGGGTATCGAACGCCCTGGCAGGGGCCGGGCGTGCACCGACCTGGACCTGGACTGGCGGCTGCTCACCTGCTGCGCGTCCGGACAGCTCCGCGCCCGGATGGAAAACACCCGCGAGCGGCTCCGCCTGCCGGAGAGCCGGAAGAGATGACCCCCTACCTGCTGATCGACTTCGGCACCTCGAACACCAAGTCGGCGGTCTGCGACCTGGACACGGGCCGACTCAGCGCGCTGACCGCGCACCCGTCGCTGCCCGCCGCCGCAGGCCGGCCCGGTCACCACGAAGTGCCGCTGGAGGCCATCCGCGAGCGCTTCGTGGCCATCTGCAGCGGCTGCCGCCGGGACGTGGGAGCGCCCGTCGCGGGTATCGTGCTGTGCAGCGAGATGCACGGCTGCGCGATCCTCGACGAACACGACGTCCCCCTGACCGGCTTCATCGGCTGGAAGGACGGACGGTGCCTGGAGGCCATCGACGGGACGACCACGTACGACCTGGTCTCCGGCCGCCTCGGAGCCTCGTTCCAGGCGATCACCGGCATGCCTCCCCGCCCCGGCTTCGCCCTGCTCAACCTGGTGCACCTGGGCCGCTGCGGCCAGCTTCCCGCGCGCGGCCGCGTGGTCTCGCTACCGGGCTGGCTGGCGCGTGTCAGCGGCGACGCCTGCGGCCAGGACCACCCCTCGCTGCTGGCGTCCCTGGCGCTGTACGACATCCGCGGCGGCACGGCCTCGGCCGAGATCGCCGCGCTGGTGCGCGAGCTGACGGGGTTCACGCCGCTGCTGGACCGCCCCGCCCGCGAGGGCCAGGTCGCGGGGTACTGGCACGACGGCGACGCCCGGGTGCCCATCCACGTGGGCGTCGGCGACCACCAGTGCTCGGTGCTCGGCGCCGGCCTGATCGCCGCCGACGCCGTCTCGATCAATCTGGGCACCGGCTCCCAGGTCGCGGTGCTGGACAGCCAGGTCGACGACCCCACCGTGGAGACGCGGCCCTACTTCGACGGCCACTGGCTGCAGGCGGTCACCGGCGTGCCGGCCGGGCGGGCTCTGACCGAGTTCGTCGGCTTCCTCGGCGAGGCGGCGGGCGATGCGGCGGACTTCTGGGACATGCTGGCGGGCTTCGACCTGGCCCAGATCGAACGCTCGGACCTGGATATCGACCTGAGCATCTTCCCGGGCGCCCGTGGGTACGGGCCGGGTGGCGCCATCCGCGGCATCCGCGAGGGCCGGCTGACGGTGGACAACTACCTGGCCTCGCTGCTGCGCTGTTTCGCCGCCCAGTACCGCCAGCCGGCCGAGATTCTGGACCCGCAGCGCCGGCGGCGCCGCTGTCTGCTGGGCGGCGGCATCGCCCGCCGGCTGCCCGTGCTGCGCGAGCTGATCGCCCACAGCACCGGGTACCAGACCATGCCGGCCGCCGCGGTAGAGGAGTCCATGCTGGGTCTGCGGGCGCTGGCCCTGGTGGCCGCCGGCCGGGCCGAATCGTGCGCCGCGGCGCGGCAGCGGTTCGAGGCCTGAACCGCGTCGTGGCGGCGGGCCTTCGACCGGGTGCGCACCTTCGACAGCGGCGAGCAGCCCCACGAAGCCCCACCCGAAGCCCTGCGAGGACAGACTCCGGGCTCGCGCTGCCAGGCCGCGCCCCGGCCCTGGCCCTGCTGCGCTGTGGAGCGGCTCGGCACGTTCCCCGTGTCCTTGTCAGGCCCGTGCCACGGACAGGGCCGCGCCGCGGCAGCCTGCCGCGCCGACGGCTCCCCGGACGACGGCGCGACGCTCAGGCGACCGTCCAGCGCACCAGCCGCTCTCCGTGCACGTACGCCGGCCTGGGCTTCAGCGGCGCGGCTGGCTGGCGCAGGCGATCGCGACGGAAGAGGCGGTAGAGGATGCGCTCCGCCTGACCGGGCGCCTGCCCTTGCGCCTGGCCTGGGCGGACCTTGGCTGGCGTCAGCGGGCGCACCCCCACGGCTGTGTGCCCGCGGAAGTCGATCTCGTAGCGCTCGTCCGCACTGTGCGGGTCGGCGATGTTGACCAGCGTCAGCGTTGCGGTCTGCGCCGCGACCGGCGCCTCCACCACCAGGTGCTCGCCGCCGCGCAGCCCCTCGAACACCAGTCGGTTGCCCTGCCACTGGGGCGGCACCTCCCTGCCGTTCATCGTGCAGCAGACCCGGCTGTTGCTCGCCCAGGCCGGCCGGCGGATGCTCAGGCGCCTGGCCGTGCGATTGTGCAGCTCGAGCCGGCCCGCGTGCGGCAGGTGGCTTTCCACGTCCACCCATGGCGAGCGGCGGTTCAGCCACAGGTTGACGGCAGCGCCGTCGCCCTGGCGGCGCACGATCCCCTCCCACGCGTAGTACAGGCCCTGCGAGCCGTTGGCCGTGCAGCAGTGCATCATCATCGGCGTCTGGTACCGGGCCCCGACGAGGTGACCGAAAGCGCCGACGGTGCGCGCCAGCACCCGCTCGTGCACCTCCTGGTTGGGCAGCGGTCCAGGGTTGTTCTGCTGCGTGAAGCGGTAGTCGTGCGCGCCGCCCCAGGCAGCATCCGCAGGCCGCCAGGGCCCCTCCTCCGCCACGCGCCGGAGCTCGTCCGCGTCCGTGGCCTGGGCCTCGATCAGCCCGTTGCGCGCGTACATCTCCACGTCGTCCCAGAAATCGCCCAGGCCGCCGTCCGTCAGCGCCACGGCCATCCCGACCATGTCGGCGATCGAGCACCCCTCTGTGGCGCCGCCGCCGGTAGGGAACAGCCCGAGCCGGTGGATGCCGCACTGGCGCGCGTACAGGTAGGCGTTGTGGGCCCACTCCGCGGCCGCGTAGTCGCCCGCGACCAGCGCGTAGTCGAGCATGGCGCGGATGCCGGCCATCGAGGCGTGGAAGTGCAGCCGGAAGTGCCCGCGCTCGGCGCTGGCGCGCTGCTCCATCTCGCCCGCCCCACCCCAGAACCTGTCCGCCAGCGCCAGCCGCGCGAACTGGCGCGACAGCTCGAGGAAGCGCTCGTCGCCGGTGGCCTGGTAGTAGCGGACAAAGCCGCGCAGGGGCTGCAGATGATAGAACATGGCAGCCCCCTCGAAGCCCTCACTGGCCGACTGCGGCGGCAGGCGCGTGGTCCAGCCCGACTGGCGCGGGTAGCTGAAGTCGTTGCCGCACCCCGGGTTGGGGTACCAGGCCCGGTCGCCTTCGACGACGGCCAGCGCGAGCATGCGCTCCGCCGTGCGCCGGGCCTGATCCAGCCACACCGGGTCGCCGGTGGCCTGGTGGCAGTACAACAGCCCGGCCAGCGCCCGGCCATTGCCCGCCAGGTTGGCGTAGTCCTCGTTCCAGTCGCGCTTCCCGTAGTACACGCCGACGTTCCAGGGCCGACTGGCCAGCGCCCGGTCGTACATCAGACCATCCTGAGCCATGTTGCGGCGCATCGCCGCGAAGAAGCCCTGCTCCAGGGCCAGGTCCTGCTGGCTGCCGGACATCGCCCGCAGCAGGGGCAGCGCCTCGATGTACTTGGGCATGACACCACTGACCATCGAGCTCCAGTGCAGCATGTAGGGCGGGTGCACGTCGAGGATGGTGAGAAACGCGCACTCGTAATCGAGCTCCGGGTCGAGCGACCCGAGCACCCCGTTGATGGCCAGGCGGCCGTGCTCGGCTAGGTCCAGCGTATCCGGCACCAGGTCGGCCGCGGGCTCGGCGGACCGGGCAGGCGACAGGCTGTCGCTCCGTGCGCTGCTCGTGCTCCCATCCATGCTCGACTTCCGGAAACTCGAGGTTGGGCATCAACCGAAGGCTGAGGCAATCGACGACCGCGCACCGCCTCCATCTGCGCCTCGTCGGCTGCAGCAGACGCCTCCTCGGGCGTGCTGTTCGGCGAGCCCATGTTGAGCAGCCACTGAAGCCTGATGGCGATCGCCGTGTCCACGTGCGCGCGCAACCGCGCCATCCCCTCTCGCGCGTTCCGGCAGCGGAGGAGGCCCTCCGCGATCAGCGGCTCGATGACCACGGCGACGGGGTGAGCGCCCCCTGCTCGGAGGCGATCGTGGCCTGCTCGCACCTGCTTACACGTAGGCGCGGTATTCGCTGCCCTCCGTCAGCGGGTCGAGCGCCTTCTCGACCTTCAGCCACCCCTTCGCCTCCTCCAGGTCGATCATCCGCCGCTGCTCCTGCGGGAACACCACCTCCACGCGAGGGCAGTGGATGCTGTCCTCGTTCACGTCGCGCACCACCGCAACGCTGTTGTCGCTCAGCTGGACGATGGCCCCTGTCGGCCACACTCCCATCTTCCGAAACAGCTCATCTGCCAGTGCGGGCCGGAAGTACCTGTCTCGCTCCCTCATCATGATGTCGTACACGAGGTTGGGCGGGTAGTTCGCCTTGTAGCTGCGTCGCTGGAACAGCGCATCGTAGATGTCGCACATCGAGATCAGCGACGACGCATAGTGCGGTTCTCTGGGGTACAGCACGCGCGGGTACGTGCGGAAGTCGTTCTTCATGTGGTGCTCGAACGCCACCAGCACCGGCAGCATCCCGAGGGCGCCCACCTGCCTCAGCAGCAGCTCCGCACCGAGGACCGTGTGACCCTTGATCTTCGCGAACTCCTCGTCGGACAGCCGCTCGGCCTTGGTGATGATCTTTCTGGACACGTACAACTTGCCGATGTCGTGGAAGAGCGCGGCGATGCCGATATCGAGAACGTCGTCCTTGCCCATCCCCAGTCTCGATGCCAGGAACATGGACAGCACGGAGACGTTCATGCTGTGGATGAAGGTGCCCTGATCGAATCTTTTGAGGAAGGCCACCTTCAGGAAGTCCTGATACTTCCCGAGCAGACCCTCCAGCACGTTGTTCACCGTGAACCTAAGGTTGAGGTAGTCCACGTCCTCGAGATTGAGCGCGCTCATCACCGCACTGGAGCAGCTCTCCATGGCGCTGTCGTAGAGGCCGGGGGCGTCCGGTTCGCCTCCATTCCCATCCTGGGGGCTGTCGCCTCTGGCCACCCCGACCAGCCTCCCCACAGCGATATGCCGCACGCCCGCTCGGCTGAGGTACTCCGCAGGTGTCCCCCTCGCCTCGTCCTTCGCCATCCGCAGAAACGTGATGAGCGCCCTGAGCTCCTCCTTCTCCAGAGCCGCGGCGAACACGATGCGTTCGATGCCGCGGGCCTTCAGGTACAGAATCATGGTGCGCAGCATCCTGCTCAACTCGAACATGATCTCGCGCTCGCAGGCCAGTTCCTCGCCCACGATCCCGATGACCAGCTCATCCTGCTGGCCAAGAACCGCCGTCAGGCTCTGGTACGCCTCATCCAGCGCTCGCTCGAAGCGCGGATGGCTGGTGTCATACAGGCGCGCGGTCTGCAGGCAGGACATGAAGCTCCTGAACGACTGCTCTACACCCTCGATCATCTTTGTCTATCTACCTCGGCCCCCCAGCTCCGCAGCAGTTTCCTGGCTTCCCCCCTCACCCGCCGGTTCCACACATAGCGTCTCCTGCTCAGGGCCGCGAGGTGGGGCACGGCCTCTCTCAGGTCAACCTCTGCCGTGATGCCGATGTTCTCCAACAGCGCCCTGCTCCCCCAGCCGAACCTAGTGCGCATCGACAGCAGCGCATCTGCCGCCGCCCGTCTCCCCGCCTCGTCTCGGATGAGCACCCGCACCGCTTCTCGCTTGATGAAGTAGCTGCCGCTGCTGGTGACGGCGCGCAGGAACTCCTTGTCACGCCCTGCAAGCCCCGACATCGCCTCCAGGATTTCGAGTCTGACGAACTCGTTCGTGACCGCGTAGATCCGCTTGAGCGTCTCCAGCGTCTCCGGAACATCGACAGCCTTCAGGCTCTGCACGAGGCCCCAGATGAAGCCCATGTCATCGCGCCGCTTCACAAGATCCCGGCAGAGCCCCTCGAAATGGCCCGGGAACAGCCTGAAGAACAGCTTCAGGATCCACGGATGCACTGGTTCTGCCGCGAATATCCTCTCCAGGTACGCGGCAGGACCCACAGCGCTCGTGCGCAGCCGATCGACGAAATAGGCGAGCTCATCCGACACAGCGCCTCCCAGCAGCATGCCCTCGACCACCTGGGACAGCTCCCTCTCCACCCTCCGGAGGTCGGCAACCGTGTCTCTCTTCCTCTCCACCACCGACCACAGGTCCCTGAAGTACTGCAGGTCATTCCTCTTGACCACCTGGTTCCACTCGGTCAACAGCTTGTCGACGACCGCGGACAGTCGTCCCGAATCGCTCTCGATGTCGAGCAGATTGAGCAGGGCAGAATGGTAGTTGGTCGCCATCTGCTCGCGGTCCAGGGATAGCTTTGGCTGCTGTCCAGCACCCAATCCCTGCAAGGACGACATCAGGGCGCTGCGGTACACCGAAGAGATGAACGCGCGGCTCTCGGAGAGGGTGAACAGGGCCTTTACCCTCTCCGCAACCTGCGGCATATCCGCCGCTTCGCGCATCCGCTCTTTCACGGAGTCCGCGACTCCACTGTGTTTGTCGTTTTCGACCAGAGCCGCGAACAGGCCGAAGTTGTACGAATCGAAGTCCTTGTTCTCCAGAATCTGGCCCCATAGAGCATCGGCCAGTTCCGTCTCCCCGACGTCCAGGAAGAACGTTCTCATCTCCTCCAGCTCGGCCGGCACGATCCGCCGGTCACCGACGAGCTTGCCCACCAGCTTGCTGACGGAGCGGCGGTACTTCGCCTCGTCCTTCCGCTTGAGAACGCCGAGCAGACCATGGAGACCGCTCATGAGCTCTTTGCTCTGCACGATCTCCTGGCCGCTCAAGCCGTCGATGATCTCATCGAAGCTGTCAGCATACTGCTCCAGGTCCTGGCCACCCGGGGTTGCCAGCGCCTTCTTGAACAGATACGACCACACATCCTTGATCTGCTCGCCAGCGTCCCGGAGAAGCTGAGAGTAATCCAGGTCTTCGACCTCGAAGGAGCTCCTGGGGTACTCGCTCAGCATCCGGCTCACCCCGCCCGACTTGACGATGACTTTGGGAGGGAGGGAGATCTTCTCCACCAGCAAGGCCAGATCCCGCGCGGTCGCTTCTGGCTCGATGCGGATGCGCTTGATCTTGCGGGAGTGAAGCGTCCCGGCCAGTTCCTGGTTGATCAGGCCCTTGTCGTACACCACGCGGCCGATCCGGAGCGAATCAGGCGTGATGGCGATCTCGATGGGGTGCACGTAGCGCTGCAGCGCGTCGATGGCCCGCTTCAGCTCCTCGACGGATCGCCGGAACGAAGCGTGCTCGCTGGAGTACAGGAGGGCGTAGTTCAGAGAGATCCTGAAGGCCTTGAGGAAGGCGCGGACCGCCTCTGCCGCCGCCGCGTCGGCCGCTGACCCCCCGCTGGAAACGTCCACGCTGCCCGCCTCTCCGGGCCCTCCCGACCGCCTCAATGGTTCGCAGTCGGGGCGGCCTCATGAACCCTGCCCACGCCTGGCCAGACCGAGTAGACAGCCGGCGAGCCCTGCAGCGCCGACCACCCTCCGGCCGCACGCGGCAGGCAACAAGGCATATGCTGCGTCAGCCTAGATTGTGCTGATCCAGAGACCCTGGTCAAACGGCGCTACTGCGCCGCCCAGCAGGCCCCCACAAGAGGTATCCTGACTCACACCGACCAATATCCGGAGAAACCGGGGCGTTTCGACCCGCAGCGGTTCATGTGCGTCGGTGCGCTCTCAGAGCAGCGGGTTGGTCCAGCGTCCACCAGGGAAGCGGGCGAAATCGGTGTCGGCGCGAGACACGGTCAGCAGCTCCATAGTGGCCGTCGCCAACCACGCCGTGATACTGGCGTCCGGGATGATCATCCGTGGCGCTCGCCCAGGCGTGCTGTCTTGCGCAGGAACTCCTGGATCTCCAGCTCGTCGTCGAGGTCCCGCAGGTGCACCGGATCGAGCCCGGCCCGCAGCCCGAGCCGCCGCGCCTCCACCACGAAGCGCTGACCGCTCCTGTGACGGCTGCTCGCTCCCAGGCCACGTCGCAGAGCATCGTTCAGCGTCTCCTTGAATCCCTTGCCCTGCTGTCGCATGGCCTCTCTGAGGCGCTCCTCGACGTCGGCATCCAGGGTGACGGTCGTGCGCATGTCTGCCTCAACGGTCGGGTTCTGTCGGCCGGCTCATGGACCGGCCACTGCTCGCCACGGGGTCGTCCACTGCGCCGTGCGGGACGGTGAATCCAGACATCACGTCACAAGCTGTCAAGGCATCCACTGCGCAGCCCGCAGGCGGGCCGACACCACGACTCCCGCCCTTGACCCAGGCTGCTGAACTCACTATAGACGCTGCCGAGCGCGGTCAGCGCGTACTCAGCGGTTGTCTCGTTGGCGTGCAGCCCGCTCGCGCCAGGGTCTTCACGGGCGACGGGCCTGCCCCTCCAGACCGGGAATCCAGGCGTCCACGGCGTGTGGCCCAGACGCTGGCGCTCGCTCACTGGATGCAGCGCATGATCGGCAGCAGCGAGGTAGAGTCCCAGGCCACTTCAGCCCGCCGTCTCGGCTCGAGCCGGGCCCGTATCACCCAACTCCTCTGTTTCTCCCTCCTCTGCCAGACGTCAAGAAGGAGGTCCTGTCCACTGAGGCTCTCCGCGGCCAGGACCCGGTCACCGAGTCTGCCCTACGCCAGGTGCCCCAGTCCTGCTCGCGAATCCGAGACCGGCAGCTCCGCGAGAAGACCTCGTGCGTGCACCCCTCGCGCGTGCAACCAGTGATGGAGCGGGGCAGACCGCTTGACCATACGGCGTTACCTGACGGGACGAGTGGGTCGGCGCGGCACTCTTCCGTCTCGGCCGTCCGACTCCAGACCGGGAGCCCTGGCTGTTCGGAGCGAACGCGCGGGGGCGGACCGGTGGCGCGGACGAATTCGCTGCCCCCACCCCGCCAATAGGGAGGCGAGAGCGATGGTCACGCTCCTCCCCGGCACCCAAGTCGAGGCCCGCGGCCTGCCGTGGGAGGTCGTGCACGCCGAGACTGCCGGCGAGCAGAGCCGGCTGCGTCTGAGGTGCCTGCAGGGCGACCTCCAGGGCATGGAGATCGACCTGCTGCATCCGTTCGAGCCCGTCTTGCCCGTTGCGGTCGACTTCGATCCCGCCCGCGCGGGTCGGCTCCGCCAGTGGCGGCTCTACCACGACGCCTTCTTGCTCGAGCAGGCCCTCGGACCTTCGGCCCTGCTGGCGGTCCAACCGGGTCGCCTCGATATCGCGCCGTACCAGCTCGTACCCGTCATGCGGGCGCTGCGGATGAGCAGGCCGCGTCTGCTCTTGGCCGACGGTGTCGGCCTCGGCAAGACGGTGGAAGCCGGCCTGGTGATGGCCGAGCTCATCGCGCGGCGCCGGGCCCATCGTATCCTCATCGTGTCCCCGGCGGGGCCGCTCCTCGAGCAATGGCAACGAGAGATGCGCGAGCGCTTCGGCCTTCGCTTCGATCCCATCCGCAGCGCCGGTGACCTTCAGGAAGTGCAGCGCTCGCTCGTGCTCGGGGCCAACCCCTTCGACCACGTCTCGTACTGCCTGACCTCCGTCGACTTCGCCAAGCAGGAGAAGGTGCTCCAGCTTCTCGAACGCACAGTGTGGGACCTGGTGATCATCGATGAAGCACATCACTGCGTGCGTCTCGGATCGGCAGGCGACTGGGAGGACTCCCGGCGTCGACGCCTCGCCGAGGTTCTGGCGCGCCAGGCCGACGGGCTCTTGCTGCTCACCGCCACGCCGCACGACGGCTACGACGCGCACTTCGCCTCGGTCGTCGAATTGCTCGACCCGAGCCTGATCGACGGCCGCGGGGTGCTCCGGGGGGAGCA
>CAZPXM010000037.1:2471-5172 GCA_964591015.1 uncultured Gemmatimonadaceae bacterium | reverse complement strand
TCGAATTGCTCGACCCGAGCCTGATCGACGGCCGCGGGGTGCTCCGGGGGGAGCAATACCGCCAGCATGTCGTGCGCCGGCTCAAGCAGCACGTCAAGGACCCACAAACCGGGGAACCGCTCTTCAAGACGCGTGCGGTCACACCCCGCGCGGTCGTGTTCGACGCGGCGCGGCATCCCGCCTTCTCGGCCTTCCAGCAGGCGCTCGTTGCCGCGGTCGCCCCGCGCCTGCGGCAAGCGGTGCGCCAGAGACGATTCGGCGAGGTTCTCGCCTTCGTGTCCCTTCTGAAGCGCTCTGTCTCGAGCGTCGCGGCCTGCCGGAACACGCTGGGCGTCATCCGCGATCGCTACGTCGAGCTGGTGACGACTCGCGAGGCCGAGGTCGAAACACGACGACAACGCCTGCGCACGCTGCGCGAGTACCAGCGTCGCCTCGAGCGATACGGCGCGCTGTCCTTCGAGGAGGAACAGGACCGGGCGGCGCTCGAGGCCGAGGACATGGCCGCCGAGCTGGCCGCGACAGATCTCCCGGGCATAGCCGAGCGCCTCGAGGAGATCCGCAGAACGCATCGCCGGGAACGCGACCGCGGCAGACGGGTGGCGACGACCCGCGACGCCCTCGATGCGCTGGTCGAGCTGGCCGAGGCCGCACAGCCCGAGGACCCGAAGTTGCGCGCGGTTCTCGACGAGCTGCGCGCGATACGCGCGAGCGAGCCCAACGCCAATGTGCTCGTCTACTCCGAGTATGCGGACAGCCAGGACGCGCTCGTCGCGTACCTCTGTCGCGCGCAAGAGCGAGGCGAGCTCGACGGCGAGGTACTCGCCATCAGCGGTCGTCCCGAACACGCCCAGGACCGCACGACCGTCACCGACCGCTTCTCGACTTCAGATGGCATCGTCCTCGTCAGCACCGACGCGACCGCCGAAGGCCTCAACCTGCACGAGCGCTGTCATCACCTCATCCACCTGGAGCTCCCCTACAACCCCAACCGACTCGAGCAGCGCAACGGCCGCATCGATCGCTACGGCCAGCGCAGAACGCCCGAAGTCCGCTACCTCTACCTGGCTGGCACCTTCGAGGAGCGCCTGCTCCTGCGGCTCGTGGCGAAGTACGAGCGCCAGCGCGCTCGCCTGACCTTCGTGCCGAACACCCTGGGCGGCATCACGACCGACGACGCCCAGACGGTTCGCCTCCTCGAAGGTCTGGCCGAGGAGGAGCACACCCTGTTCGCCCGGCCTCCGCGGGAGATCCGGCAGGTGGAGACCGACAGCGCCGATGACGTGACGACCCCGGCGTATCAGGAGCTTCTCGCAGAGGTCGAGCGGGCCATGGCCGGCTACGAGAAGGCCGCCAAGACCAGCGCCTGGCTCGGCGAGGCCGGTCTGAACGCAGAGGCCCGGCTCATCACCGAGGCTGATCAGGCTCGGAACGAGGGCGAGCGCCTCGGGGCGGTCGATCTCATGGGATTCGTGTGCGACGCGCTCGAGTCGGATGCTGGCGGAGCCGGATCCGTGGAGCGGCCAGAAGGACCCGATGGCATCTTCAAGCTGCGCCTCCCCCCCACCTGGACCCATGGGCTTCGCGACATCCCGGGGTTCGACCCCGAGGACCGATCGCTGTGGCTCACCTCCGATCGCCGTCGCGTCCGCCACGAAGAGAGCGGCCGGCGGCTGGGCTTCCTGGGGCGCGCGCACCCCATGGTCAGGCGGGCGTTGGATCGGGTGCGCAACCTCCGGTTTGGCGAGGCCGGCGCCTGGCTCGATCGAAGGGTGAGCGCGATCGAGGTCGACGGGGATCGCCCCGCCATCCTGTGCACGTTCCTGGGCGTGGTCGAGAGCGGCCGGGGACACGAGTACGAACGCGTGCTGGCCGTGAAGGTGGGCGAGGATGGTGTCGCTGAGGTGTTCGACGACCCGGCTTCCTGGCTCCGGTTCGTGGACCAGGCGCGTCCCGCCACGACGAAGGGTCTCTGGGAGAAGGTCTTCTCAGGGTGGGCGGGGCCTGCGCGCGCCGCAGCGCTCGAGGCTGCCCGGTCCCGATTCGACGAGCTGGCCAGACCTCTGCTTGCCGAGCACCAACGTTTCCTCGATGCAGAGCGGCGCGACCTCGATGCCTGGATGCGGGCTCGCGCCGAGACGCTGTGTGGAGAGCTCCAGGGCGTCCAGGTGGACCTATTCGGGGAGGCTCCTGCCTTGCCCAGGTGGAAGACCCTGGCCGATCCCGCCGAGCGGCTCGCGGCCTTCGCCACCGACGGGGCCAATCCCCCGTCCGCACGCCGCGAAGCCGACGGCGTGTTGCGCCTCTTCCAGAAGCGTTCTTCGGATCTTGCGGCACGCGCCTCGCTCAGGGTTGCCGGACCGCTACCCCTCGGTCTTCTGATGCTTGTGCCAGCGCAGGGGAAGGTGCGCCGATGACGCTGGAGTTGCGCGACTGCGTCTTCTTCGGGCCGGCCTTGCCCGAGCCCTTCGTCAAGTTTCAGCTCGAGGCCGAGCTGAACAAGCGCAGCCTGCTTCCCAAGGCTAGCGGCGACGAGGGGCGCGCCCTCGCGGAGCGCTGGGACGTGCTTCGCCGCAAGCTGCGCGCGCTCGGCGAGCAGGGCGGCGATCGGCGGGTGGCCGCCCACGTGCTCGAGCCGCTCACGGAACCGCTCGGCTACGAGCGGCTCGAACGACAGGCCGAGGTCATCACGCGCGAGGGACCG
>CAZPXM010000037.1:0-2371 GCA_964591015.1 uncultured Gemmatimonadaceae bacterium | reverse complement strand
GCTCGGCTACGAGCGGCTCGAACGACAGGCCGAGGTCATCACGCGCGAGGGACCGGAGGACGGGGGCTGGCGTTTCACGAGCTCCGACGGTCGAGTGCTTCGCGCCTGGGCCATCGCGCTCGGCACCGACCTCGACGCCCCGAGCCGCAGAGGCCGCGCCTACCGCTTCAGCCCGAGCCGGGTGGCCGAGCGCGTGCTCCTCGCGAGCGGCGAGAGAGTAGGCCTGCTCACCGACGGCGAGGAGCTGCGCCTTCTGCTCTGCGACCCGGCTCGCCCGGACAGTCACATCGCGATCCGCCTCGACCGTTCCGGCGGCTGGCGCGCGGCGCGCGCGGTCCCCGACTCGTATCGGCTTCTCCTCGCCCTCGCCTCACCCGCGGGCGTCGCCGCGCTGCCCGCCCTCACCGAGGCCGCGCGCCTCGCCCAGAGCACGGTCACCAGGAAGCTACGACTCCAGGCGCGGCAGGCGGTCGAGAGCTTTCTGCAGGAAGTCCTCGACCACCCGGGCAACGCCGCCGCTCGCGCCGAGTGGCCCGACTCGAGCGAGCTGGCACGGGCGCTCTGGCGAGAGGGCCTCGTGCTCGTCTACCGCCTGCTCTTCGTGTTCAAGCTCGAGTCCTCGGCCGATCCGGCCCGCGCCTTCAGCTTCGCGGCCACCAGCCTGTGGCGAAACACCTATTCGCCCAACACCGCGCTGGCGCCGCTCGTCCGCAAGGTGCTCGACCAGGGCGCGGACAGCGGGGGCTTCCTCGAGCAGGGCCTCCGGTCGCTTTGGCGGATGTTCTCCGAGGGGCTGAGCTCGAGCGAGCTCGAGGTCAAGGCGCTCGGCGGCATGCTCTTCGGCGAGGGAGCGATGCCGCTTCTCGATCGCCTGTGCTGGGGTGAGCGAGCCGTGGCGCGGCTCCTCGACGCGCTTCTCTGGACCCCGGGGGACGGCAAGGCCGAGCGCGAGCGCGTGCACTACGGCGCGCTCGATGTCGAGGACCTCGGCCGCGTGTACGAGGCCTTGCTGGAGCTCGAGCCCGGCATCACGAGCGAGCCCATGTGCCGGCTCCGGCGCGCCAAGCTCGAGGTCGTGGTGCCGGTCGCCCAGGGCGCCGCCTATCGGGCCGAGGCCGCGGCAACGGACGCCTCCGAAGATTCTGACGACGATGCCGACGAGGCGGAAGAGGCCGACAACGGCGCCGACGACGGCGGGGCAGAGGACGACGAAGAGGAGCCCCGGGCAAAGACCGGGCGCGGCAGGCAGGCTGGCGGCAAGACCAGGGTGCTCTTCGTCGAGGAGATCCCGGCCGGCCGCTTCTTCTTGCGCGTGGGCCTCGGCCGCAAGGCGAGCGGCAGCTACTACACCCCGCACCCCTTCGTGCGCTTCCTCGTGCAGGAGACGCTCGGTCCAAAGCTCGCCGAGAAGAGCCCCAAGGAGGATCCCCACCCGGGCAAGATCTTGGAGCTCAAGGTGCTCGACCCGGCCATGGGCAGCGGGCACTTCCTGGTCGAGGCGTGCCGCTATCTCGGCGATGCGCTCTACGAGGCCTGCCGGCTGTGCGACGAGCTCGCCGCTTCGGCCGAGGAGAAGGCGGCCAAGGCGGCCGAGAAGGAGCGAGCCGAGCTTCTCGCCCGCGCTGCCGAGCTGCGCCGGCGCGTCGAGGACCTTCCCGACCCCGACGACGAGCTGGTCGCCTACCTGCCGAGCCGCGTGCCCGAGGGCGAGGCGAGCGGCCTGTCCCAGAAGAAGGCCGAGGCCCTGTGCCGGCGCCTGGTGGCCGTGCACTGCCTCTACGGAGTGGACAAGAACCCGCTCGCGGTCGAGCTCGCCAAGCTCTCGCTCTGGCTCGAGAGCTACGCCGAGGGGTTGCCGCTGACCTTCATGGACCACCGGCTCGTCTCTGGCGACTCGCTCACCGGGCCTTTCTTCGAGCACCTGCTCACCTACCCGAAGAGCGGTGAGAAGCTCGACGACCTGTTCGCCCAGGACCTGACCCGGCAGCTCCGATCCACGCTCGCGGCCGCGCTCGTCCACGTGCGCGACCTCGAGGCGAGCGTGGGCAAGGACGTGGCCGACCTCGAGCACAAGCGCCTGGCCAAGGAGAAGCTCGACGCGGCTCTGAAACCCTTCAAGCTCCTCAGCGCGGCCTGGAGCGGCGGCGTCATGCTCGGCGACGAGTGCGACGACGCCGGCTACCAGGCCCTGGCCCAGGCCGTGGCGAAGGGCGAGGACACCGCCGCCCTGCTCGCGGCGAGACCGCGCCTCGGGCGGATGGTCGAGGTGGGCAGGGAAGGCGTCGCGTTCGAGCTTACGTTCCCGGAGGTGTTCTATCCGACGGGCACAGAGCGGCGTGGGTTCGATGCGGTGGTGGGGAATCCGCCGTGG
>CAZPXM010000036.1:0-28397 GCA_964591015.1 uncultured Gemmatimonadaceae bacterium | reverse complement strand
GTGCAGCGCCCCCGGGGGCAAGACGCTGCAGCTGGCGCTGCGCGCACCCGCGCCGGGGCGCGTCGTCGCCGCGGATCGTTCGCGCCAGCGCCTGCTGCGAGTCGAGGAGAACCGGCGCCGGCTCGGACTGGCGGGCGTCACCATGCTGGTGCAGGATGCCCGCGTGCCGGGCCTGCGGCCGGCTTCGTTCCCGTACGTGCTGGCGGACGTGCCGTGCTCGGCCACCGGCACGCTCGGCAGACATCCCGACATCCGCTGGCGCCGCACCCCCGGCCAGCTGACGGCTCTCGCCCGGCGCCAGCGCGAGATCCTGGCGGCCGCCTTCGCCGCGACAGCTCCCGGCGGCGTGCTGGTCTACAGCACCTGCAGCCTGGAGCCGGAAGAGAACGAGCAGGTGGTCGAGCGCTTCCTCGACGACCATCCAGACGCGCTCCTCGAGCCGGCAGCGCAGCGCTTCCCGCAGTGCCCATGGGCAGGCCGGTACGTCCTCACGCTGCCCGGTCGCGAGCCCGGCGACGGCGGCTTCGCGGCGCGCATCCGGAGACGCCTGCCATGAGGTCGTGCCTCGCTCGCCTGTCCCTGCTGCTGGCGGCCGCCGGGGTGGCCGCTGCCCTGTTCGTCCTCGTTCTGGACCTGCTGGTGATGCCGCGCGTCGTCGACGTGCCGCTGGTCATCGTCCCGGACCTGCGCGGCCAGGACGAGGCGAGCGGGCGGCGCCAGCTCGAGCCTTCTGGCCTGCGGCTCGTCCGCCGCGACACCCTCTATCATGACACCGCACCGCCCGGCACCATCCTGGCGCAGGACCCGCCGCCCGGCCTGCTGGTGAAGCGCGGCCGCCGCGTCCGGGTAGACCTCAGCCTGGGGCAGCGCTACTACGCGGTTCCCTCGACGCTGGCAGGTGTCAGCCTGCGCCAGGCGGAGCTGCATCTGGAGGCCGCGCACCTGAGGCTCGGCGACGTGCTGCACGTCTCCTCCGACGGGGTGCCCGCGGGCGTGGTCATCCGCAGCGCGCCACCGGCGGGGACGCGGCTGCCGCGCGGCACGCCAGTCGACCTGGAAGTGAGCAGCGGCCGCTTCGATCAGCCGAAGACGGTGCCACAGCTGTGCGGGTTGCCGATCGCGGCGGTCGGCGATACCCTCTTGAAGTACGAGATGCGCCTCGGCGCGGTCGCCAGCGCGGTGGTGTCCGACCGGCCCCCGGGCATCGTGCTCGAGCAGACTCCGGCGGCCGGCAGCCAGGCGCTGCGCCTCACGCCTGTGGACGTGACGATCACGGCACTGCCGAGCCTGCCGGAGCCCACGGGCGAACAGCCGGATCTGGAGATGCCATGACCGGGCGCGCGGTGCGGGTGGCGCCATCGCTGCTGGCCGCCGACTTCGCCAGACTCGGCGACGAGGTCCGCCGGATCGTCGATGCAGGCGCGGATCTGCTCCACCTGGACGTCATGGACGGGATCTTCGTCCCCAACATCAGCTTCGGCCTGCCGGTGATCGAGGCGGTCCGCCGCGTCACCTCGCTGTGGCTGGACACCCATCTGATGCTGCGGGCGCCCGACCGCCTGCTGCCCGCCTTCCGCGACGCCGGTGCGGACTCGGTGACCATCCATCTGGAGGTCCACCCGGAGCCGAGCGCCGTGATGGCCCGCTGCCGCGAGCTCGGCCTGGGCTGCGGCCTGGTCGTCAATCCTGCCACCCCCGTCGCGCGGCTGTTTCCCTTCGTCCAGTCGGCTGCTCTGGCGCTGATCATGTCCGTGGAGCCGGGCTTCGGCGGCCAGGTGTTCCAGCCGGAGTCGCTGGCGCGCATCCGCGAGCTGCGCGCGCGCCTGGATCAGCAGGGCTGGGACGTGCCCATCCAGGTCGACGGGGGAATCAACGCCGAGACCGCGCCGCTGGTGCGCGCTGCCGGCGCCAGCATCCTGGTGGCGGGCTCGGCGGTCTTCCGCGCTGCGGACGCGGCCGCGGCCATCCGCCTGCTGCGCGGCTGAGCCGGCGCCCCTGCCGCCGGGTGCGCACCTGTTGCCGGGCACCGTGCGGCGGTCTATATTCAAACGCTCCGCGCCAGGAACCCTGACGCAAGGTAACACCTTCTCTGCCAGCGGGTAGGCGACGTGTTCGAGCAACTCTCCCAGCGCCTGGACGAGGTGTTCCGCCAGCTCCGCGGCCACGGCCGCCTGACCGAGCGGAACATCGACGAGTCGCTGCGCGAGATCCGCCGCTCGCTGCTGGAGGCCGATGTCAGCTACCCGGTGGCCCGGACCTTCCTCCAGCGCGTCAAGGAGCGGGCCATCGGGCGCAACGTGCTGAAGAGCCTCACGCCCGGACAGCAGCTCATCCGCGTCGTGCACGACGAGCTGGTGGCGCTGCTCGGGGGCGAGAGCAGTCCGCTGCGCCTGGCCGATCACCCGCCGACCGTCATCATGCTCGCCGGGCTGCAGGGCTGCGGCAAGACCACGGTGGCGGCCAAGCTGGCCCGGCAGTTCCGCCTGCAGCAGCGCCCGGCGCTGCTGGTGGCCGCGGACGTGTACCGGCCGGCGGCCATCGAACAGCTGCAGACGCTGGCGGCGGCAGTCGGGGTGCCCGTCTACAGCGGGCCGCCGGGAAGCGATCCGGTGGCCATCTGCAGCGAGGCGCTGGTGCAGGCGCGGCAGACCAGCCGGAGCGTGGTCATCATCGACACGGCCGGCCGGTTGAGCATCGACGAAGAGATGATGGCCGAGCTCGAGCGGATCCGCGCTGCCGTGCAGCCGCACGAGATCCTCTTCGTGGCCGACAGCATGCTCGGCCAGGACGCGGTCGAGACCGCCCGCCGCTTCCACGAACGGCTGGAGTTCACCGGCGTGGTGCTGACCAAGCTGGACGGCGATGCGCGGGGCGGCGCGGCGCTGTCCATTCGCGAGGTCACGGGCAAGCCGATCAAGTTCGCCGGTACGGGGGAGAAGGTGGAGGATCTGACCGCCTTTCACCCGGACCGGATGGCGGCGCGCATCCTGGGAATGGGCGACGTCCTGTCGCTGGTCGAGAAGGCCGAACAGGCCGTGGAGCGCGAGCAGGCGCGCAAGCTGGAGGAGCGCCTGCGCCGGGAGGCATTCACGTTCGAGGACTTCCTGGAGCAGCTCCAGGCGGTCAAGAAGATGGGCCCGCTCGACCAGTTGCTCGGCATGATCCCGGGAGCGAGCAAGGCGCTGCAGGGCGTGCGCATCGAGGACGACGCCTTCAAGCATGTGGAGGCGATGATCCGCGCCATGACCCGCCAGGAGCGCCTTCAGCCGCACATCCTCAACGGCAGCCGGCGGCGGCGGATCGCCCAGGGAAGCGGCACCAGCATCCAGGACGTGAATCGGCTCCTGAAGCAGTTCGAGGCGATGCAGAAGATGGTCCGCCAGATGAGCCGCGGCCGACTTCGTCGCGGCAAGGTGGCGATGCCGCTGCTGGGCGGCTAGCGGGACCCGTGCGGGCCACTCGCCTGCGAGTCGCCCGCGAACCCATCGCAGGAGACACACGCATTGGTCAAACTCCGTCTCACCAGGTTCGGCAAGAGAGGGCGTCCGTGCTACCGGATCGTGGCCATGGACGAGCGCGCGCCGCGCGAGAGCCAGGCGCTCGGGCAGGTCGGCGTCTATGACCCGATCCACGCCTCCCTCCAGATCGACGAGGACAAGGCGCGCCTGTGGCTCGACCGGGGCGCGCAGATGACCGACACGGTGGCCGCGCTGCTGCGCAGCCGCGGCATCTTGGCGCGCTGGCGGGGCTTCGCGGGGACCGTCGACGAGGACGCACTCCGGCGCGAGAAGCCCAAGCGCCGGCGCAAGCTGGCCAGCGCCGGTGCGGCCGCCAGCCCGGGCCCGGCAGAGGAGGCACCGGCGGCGGCGCCCGCGGTCCCGTAGCGCCGGCGAGGCCCCGATGCAGCCGGCTCGCGCCGCAGGTCTGCCATGCCGCCGGCGCGCGTGACCGTGGCGCGCATCGTCCGCGCCAAGGGCGTGCGCGGCGAGGTGCGCGCCGAGCCCATGACGCACACGCTGGGGCGATTCGCCGCGCTGGCGTCGGTGTGGCTCGAGCATCCGCAGCGCGGCGAGCTGGCGCTGGAGGTGGAGCGCTGGCGCCCCGATGGCGATCACGTGCTGCTCAAGTTCCGCGGCATCGACACGCCGGAGGCGGCGCGAGAGCGGCTCGTCGGCGGCTACGTGACCATTCCGGCGGACCAGGTGGCGGCGCTGCCGCCCGATACGTACTACGTGTTCCAGCTGACGGGCTGCAAGGTCGTGGCCGAGGGAGGAGCCGAGATCGGCGTGATCCGCGCCGTGCTCTCCATGCCCTCGACCGATGTGTACCAGGTAGATACGGGCAGCGGCGAGGTCCTCATCCCTGCCGTCCGGGACTTCGTCGTCGAGGTGCGCCCCGAGGAGAAGCGCGTCGTGGTGCGGGGCGTGGACGAGCTGCTCGGTCCGGCATGACTTCCGGAAGGCGGCATGAGGATCGACATCGTCACCGCGTTCCCCGCGTACTTCGCCTCGCCGCTGGCCACCAGCATGGTGGGTCGCGCCGCCCGGCTGGGGCTGGTGGAGTACGCCGTCCATGACCTGCGCGCGTACGCGGCCGACCGCCACCGGACTGTCGACGACGCGCCGTACGGCGGTGGCGGCGGCATGGTGCTGCGGCCCGAGCCCGTGCACGAAGCCTGGCGGGCGCTGGGCCTGGCCGCGGGGCACTGCGTGTACCTGACGGCCGACGGCGCGCTGTTCAGCCAGGACATGGCCGTCCGCCTGTCACGGCAGCAGCGCCTCGTGCTGCTCTGCGGCCACTACAAGGGCATCGACGAACGGATCCGCGCCCGGCTGATCGACGAGGAGATCTCTGTCGGCGACTATGTCCTGACGGGCGGCGAACCGGCTGCCTGCGTGGTGCTGGATGCCGTCGTCAGGCTCATCCCGGGCGTGCTGGGCGACTTCAGCTCGGCGCTCGACGACTCGTTCCAGGAGGGGCTGCTCGACTGCCCCTGGTACACGCGACCGGCGGTGTACGAAGGGCAGGCGGTGCCGGCGGTGCTGCTCAGCGGCGACCATGAGCAGGTGCGCGCCTGGCGGCGGCAGCAGGCCCTGCGACGCACCTTCGAGCGACGTCCCGAGCTGCTCGCGCGCGCGCCGCTGGACGAAGTGGAGGAGAGGCTGGTGGCGCGCTGGCGCCTGACCGCGGCGGGAGCACGGCCGCCGTCAGCCACGGCAACCAACGACAGGGAGGCTGGGTAGCGCTATGGACATGGGCGTGATGCGGGAACTCACTTCGAGCCAGCTCAAGACGGATCTGCCCGCCTTCGGGCCCGGAGACACGCTGCGGGTGCACGTGCGCGTCGTCGAGGGCGAGAAGGAGCGCATCCAGATCTTCAAGGGCAACGTGATCCAGCGCCGCGGCACGGGGATCGGTGAGACGGTGACGGTGCGCAAGGTCACCCAGGGCGTTGCCGTCGAGCGCGTCTTCCCCATCCATTCGCCGCGGATCGCGCAGATCGAACTCGTCCGCTCGGGCCGCGTGCGGCGGGCACGGCTGTTCTACCTGCGCGGCCGCAAGGGCAAGGCCGCGCGCATCCGGGAGAAGCGCTGACAGCCATGGCGCGGCGAGCGCAGTCGAGCGCGCCGTTCGGGCGGCGCAACTACAAGCTGGCGGCGGCGGGTCTGGCCGTGATCGCGATCGGCTATGTGCTGCTCAGCATCCCGCCGGCGGATGGTTTCCTCTCGCTCACCCTGGCGCCGCTGCTGCTGGTCGTGGGCTACTGCGTGTTGATCCCCGCGGCCATCCTGGTCAGGGACGAGCCGGCCGGCGAGCGCGAGAATCCCTAGCGGCGGCTCTGGCGCCCAACGGCGATCGGGTTCGGGGGAGCGCCCCATGGCAGCGGTGTGGCGGCGGTACGAGGAGTTGCGCCCGGACGAACTGGCGGACATGGTCGCCCGGACTCCGGTGGCGTTCTGGCCGCTGGGTCTGCTGGAGCATCACGGCTGGCATCTGCCGATCGGCTTCGACGGGCTGAAGGCCCAGGCGCTGTGCGAGCGCGTGGCCGCGCGCACGGGCGGCGTCTTGCTGCCGGTGATGTGGTGGGGCGGCGAGGGAGGGCACGGTTGCTGCCGCTGGACCCACTACCAGCGGCCCGAGGCGGCTGCTGCCATCCTCGACGACACGGTTGGCCAGCTGCTGCGGCACGGCTTTCTGGCGCTCGTGCTGCTGGCCGGCCACTATCCCTGGCAGCGGCTGCTGGACCGCATCCTGCCCCGCCACCGCGCCGCGCATCCCCGCGCGCTGCTGCTGGCCGGCACCGAGGTGAGCATCTGCGCCGAGACGGTGCGCATCGGTGGCGACCATGCGGCGCGCGCCGAGACCTCCTTCGGGTTGGCCCTGTTCCCCGAACTGGTACGGCTGGAAGCCTTGACGGCCGGCCGGGACGAGCAGGCGTGGCCGGGCGGGCAGCCGCCGCCCCCCGAGGGGCGTCACCCTGGCGTCTGCTGGGATCCTGCCTCGCCGTGCTTCGCGCAGATGGGCGCAGACGCGCGCACCGCCACGGCCGCCGACGGCTGGGCCAGCCTGGACCCGCTGGTGGAACGGCTCGCCGCCCTGATCGGCCAGCACCTGGACGCACTCCCCCGTTAGCCCGAAAGGGAAGCCCATGTCGATACCGCGCAGCGAGCACCCGCGCCCCCAGTTCCAGCGCGCTGACTGGCTCAGCCTCAACGGTCCGTGGGAGTATGCCTTCGACTTCGGTCTGTCCGGCGACCAGCGCGACTGGCACCGGGGCTTCCCGGCCCAGGGCCGGATCCTGGTGCCGTTCTGCCCGGAGAGCCGTCTCTCGGGCGTCGGCCACACGGACTTCATCCCGGCGATCTGGTACCGCCGGTCGTTCTCGGTGCCGGCCGCCTGGCAGGGGCGGCGGCTGCTGCTCCACTTCGGCGCGGTCGACTACCATTGCCGCGTCTGGCTCAACGGCACGGCGGTGGGGCAGCACTACGGCGGCGCCGCGTCGTTCACCCTGGACCTGACGGAGGCGCTGCGGTCCGGCGCCAACGACCTGGTCGTCTGCGCCCGCGACGACGGGCGCAGCGGGCTGCAGCCGCGCGGCAAGCAGTCCCCGCTCTACCACTCCCACGGCTGTCTGTACACGCGCACGACCGGCATCTGGCAGACCGTCTGGCTGGAGGCAGTCCCCGAGGTGAGCCTGCGGCGCGTCCGCCTCGTGCCCGACCTGGACGGCGGTGCCTTTGTCGTGACGCCGGTGCTGCGCGGCGAGGCGAGCGGGCACGCGTTCCGCGTCACCGCGCTGGCGGACGGCGCCCAGATCGCGCAGGTGACGGCGCCGGCGGCCAGCGGCCGCGCCGTCGAGATCCGCCTGCGCGACCCGCGCCCCTGGTCGCCGGCAGATCCGCACCTGTACGACCTGCGCCTCGAACTGCTCGCCGGCGACCAGACGGTCGACTCCGTCCACTCCTACGCCGGCCTGCGCAAGTTCCACGTGTCCGGCAATCGCCTCTACCTGAACGATGCCCCGATCTTCCTGCGTTTCGTGCTCGACCAGGGCTTCTACCCCGACGGGATCTGGACCGCTCCCGACGACGCCAGTCTCAAGCAGGACATCGAGCGAGCCATGGCCGTCGGGTTCAACGGCGCCCGCCTGCACCAGAAGGTGTTCGAGGAGCGATTCCACTACTGGGCGGATCGCCTGGGCTATCTCACGTGGGGCGAGTACTGCGACTGGGGCATGGACTTCGCGAGCGCGCAGGCCGTGCGCAACCAGCAGCGCGAGTGGCGGGAGGTGGTGCTGCGCGACCTCAACCACCCCTCCATCCTCGCCTGGACCCCCTTCAACGAGACGGCGGGGCAGGTGCGCGGCGATGCGGAGCGCCACCGGCAGGTGGTGCAGGAGACCGTCGATCTCACGCGCGCCCTCGATCCCACCCGGCCGCTCAACGACACGAGCGGCTATGTGCACGTCGACACCGACCTCTACACGGTCCACGACTATGATCAGGATCCGGAATCGTTCGCGCGGCGCTACGCCGAGGTCGACCCCGCGCGGCCGGCCGGCGCCTACGTCTGCGTCCCCAAGGAATCGGCCCCCTATGCCGGGCAGCCCTATGTGGTGGACGAGTACGGCGGCACGTGGTGGGCGCCGGCAGCTCCGGCCAGCGGGACGGACCGCGATGCCGGTTGGGGCTACGGCAACCGCCCGCGCGACCTCGAGGAGGTGTACGCGCGGATCGAGAGGCTGACCGCCGTGCTCACTGGGCACCCGCACATCGCCGGCTTTACCTACACCCAGCTCACCGACGTCGAGCAGGAGCAGAACGGCATCTACACGTACGACCGGCGCCCGAAGTTCGCCGCCGACCGCCTCCGGCGCGCGTTCGGTGCGCCCGCGGCCAGCGAACAGCGGCGGTAGGCCAGACCGCCGCCCGCCGGTCCGCAGTCGACGCTCGAGCAGCCGCGGAGACGCACGATGAGAATCCTGGTCACGGGAGGCGCCGGGTACATCGGCAGCCACACGTGTGTCGAACTCCTGCAGGCCGGGCACGAGGTCGTGGTCCTCGACAGCCTGGTCAACAGCAAGGAGGAGTCCGTGCGCCGGGTGCGCGAACTGACCGGCAGGGACCTGACCTTCCACCGAGTGGATCTTCTGGACGCGGAGGCCGTCGGCCGCGCCCTGGACGACGCGCCCGTGGACGCGGCCATCCACTTCGCCGGCCTGAAGGCCGTGGGCGAGTCCGTGCGCATCCCGTTGCGGTACTATCACAACAACCTGACCGGCACCCTGCTGCTGTGCGCCGCCATGGCCGCGCGCGGGGTCAAGCGCATCATCTTCAGCAGCTCGGCCACCGTGTACGGCGACCCGGTGACGGTGCCCATCACGGAGGATGCGCCCCTGGCGCCCGCCAGCCCCTACGGCCAGACCAAGGCGATGATCGAGCGCATCCTCAACGACCTGCACCGGGCCGATCCCGACTGGAACGTCGTGATCCTGCGCTACTTCAATCCCGTGGGGGCCCATCCCAGCGGTCGCATCGGCGAGGACCCGAACGGCATCCCGAACAACCTGATGCCGTTCATCGCCCAGGTGGCCGTGGGCCAGCAGCCGGAGCTGGCCGTGTTCGGTGCGGACTACCCCACGCCCGACGGGACGGGGGTACGGGACTACATCCACGTCGTCGATCTGGCGCTCGGCCACGTGCGGGCGCTGGCCAAGCTGGAAGACGCCGCAGCGGTGCGGACTTACAACCTCGGCACCGGGCGCGGCTACAGCGTGCTCGAGATGGTGCACGCCTTCCAGCAGGCCAGCGGCCGCCGCATCCCCTACCGCATCGTGGACCGCCGGCCGGGCGACATCGCGGTCTGCTACGCGGACCCCAGCCGGGCGCAGGCGGAGCTGGGCTGGCAGGCGACGCGCGGCGTGGCGGAGATGTGCGCCGACGCCTGGCGCTGGCAGTCCCGCAATCCGCGCGGCTACGAATGAGCCGGGCGCCGGGCAGGGCCTGGGGGCCCACGCCGGTGGCGGCCGGCGCGCTCAGGAGACGGCTGCGTCAGGAGGGGAACCTGCCATGGAGCGGATCGAGCTGCGCACGCACGAGCGCGCCGAGATGATCGACATCACCCCTGCCGTTGCCCGGGCCGTGGCCCGCAGCGGCGTGCGCGCCGGACTCTGTCAGGTGTTCGTGCCGCACACCACGGCGGGAGTCACCATCAACGAGAACACGGACCCGGCGGTGCGCCAGGACATCCTGTACGTCCTCGGCGCGCTGCTCCCGCGCACGGACCCCGCCTACCGGCACGACGAAGGCAACTCGGCGGCGCACGCCGCATCCACCCTGGTCGGCGCCTCGCAGACCATACCGGTGCACGAGGGGCGCCTGGAGATGGGCACCTGGCAGGCGGTCTTCTTCTGCGAGTTCGACGGCCCCCGCCAGCGCCAGGTCTGGGTGCAGGTGATCGGCCGCTGACCCGCGCGGCCTCGTCGCGGCCGGGCGGAAAGCGCCGCAGCGGCGAGCCCCGTCAGCCGGCCGGGTCGGGCCGGAGAAGGGCCTGCGCCAGGATGGTCTCCGCCACCTCCATGGTGTGCAGCGCGTCGCCGAGGTGCGACGGCGGCAGCGTGCCGCTCGCGACCGCGTCGATGAACTCGCGGTTCTTGGCGCGGAATCCTCCGTACACGTACAGCTCGTCGCTGCCGGCCTCGACCCGGCTGTCGTATTCCACGCCCTGCGTGCACCCGTCGGCGTACACCCTCCCCTTGCCTTCGGGATCGGCCTCGACGAAGATGCCCGGCGCGTGCATCTCGACGCTGAACAAGCGCTTGCCGCTCGTCCAGTTGGCCAGCATCACGCCCGTGGCGCCGTTGTCGAAATGCAGCATCGCGCCGATGAAGTTGACGTCCGGGGTGCCGATCCGGCGCACGCGGCTGTCCACCTGCACCACCTCGCCGCCGCAGATCCAGCGCAGCGTGTCGATCGCGTGCACGCCGTCGTCCATCATGTGATCGCGCGCGCCCAGGAACGGGGCGGGCGCCCACTTGTAGAACCGGCAGACGGCGTGCGTGATCGGCCCGCGCTGCAGGCAGGCCGCGCGCAGGCGCGCGACCAGCGGGCAGGCGCGGCGCTGGAAGCTCACCTGGGTGATGCAGCCGTGCGTCTGCGCCAGGTACGCCAGCGCCCTGGCCTGGTGCAGCGACAGGCCCGGCGGCTTCTCGATGCACAGGTTGAGCCCCTGGCTCAGGCACCAGACCCAGACATCGTACATGAGGTGCGGCTGCCCGATGGCGTACACGGCGTCCGGTTGCGTCTCCGCGACCATGCGCCGGTAGTCGGCATAGCGGCCCGGCACCTGCCAGCGGTCGGCGGTCTGCTGCAGCCGTTGCGGATCCAGGTCGCACACGGCCACCAGCTCCACGTCCGCGAAGCTGGCCAGCGACGGGTAGTGAACGCTGTTGGCCATCGCGCCCGCGCCGATGCAGGCCACCCGCACCCGCCGAGCCTGGCGGCCTCTCCGGCGCCTCCCGCCCGCGCCCGCGCCGCTGGGCGCCGGTCGCGCCTGCCGCCGCGGCGTGGTCCTCGTCTTGCTCACTGCGTCACCCCCCGTTGCGGCCGCCGCTCTACCCCGCGGCCCGCGCCCTCGGCTCAGCCGAACAGGCTGCGCGCGTAGGCGAGATCCTCGGCGATCAGCCGATCCACGCTCTGCTCGTCGCTGTACTCCGCGGTCAGGCACACCACACCCGACCAGGCCCGCCGGCGCAGCTCGGCGGCCACCCGCGGCCAGGACGCCAGGCCTTGCCGCCCCGTGGTCCAGTAGGGACGCCAGTGGACGTCGAGCGCCTCGGGTCCGTTGGTGCGCCGCCAGAACGCGTTCTTGAGATTGACCATGCACAGGTGCGACCAGACGATGTCGATGGCCAGCTCCGGGTCCTCGCCGTTGAGGGCGTTGTGCGCCGCGTCCCACACCGCCGCGAGCCGCTGCGGGGGATACCGGCCGATCAGGTGGCGCAGGCCCATGGCGTTGGCCACGCACCGGTCGCAGTGGTTCTGGATGCCCAGGGTCACGCCGTACTGCTCGAGCTTGGGCACGAGCTGGTCGTACTCGCGCTGCAGCCGGGCCTCGTACTCCAGGTACCCCACCCCGGGAGGAATGCTGACGCAGACGCGGATGACGGTCACGCCGGCCGCCGCGCATGCGGCGAGAGTGGCCTCGTCCGTGGGGCCGGCGATGCTGGCGATGCGCACCCCGTGGTCGCGCAGGATGCGTGCCGCCTCCGGCAGGCCCGTGGCCACGCGCGCCGGTTCTACCTGGAAGCCCGGCCGCACCGGCAGTTCGACGGCGTCGAAGCCCAGCTCGTGGACGAAGCGCCCCAGCGGCGCCAGCGCCTTGCCAGGCCACGGTTTGGTGAAGACCGAGAACTCGATACCATCGCTCCAGGCCATCGGCACCCCCCTGTTTCGGGCGCGCACTGCTGCCGCCAAAGCGCGCCCCGATCGCGAGCCGGCCGCAGCGACAAGCGGCACGCGCATGGCCGCCGGCGCCGGCGCGCAGTGGCGGCCGAGGCGGCACGCCCCGGCACGGCGCCGCGGCGACCGCGGCCGGTCAGAACGACTTGTCGACGTCCAGCGGCCCCCCGCCGGTCGTCTTCAGGCGGGAGGTCTTGATCCGTGCCTGCAACTGGGCGTAGAACAGGTCCTCGTCGACCGGGATATCCACCCACCCTCCGGTCCAGGTGGACAGCATCATCGCATTGGCGATCTCGACGCCGTTGATCCCCTCCGTGCCGGCCGCCAGCAACGGCGTCCCGTGCAGGATCGCCCCGACCCAGTTGCGCGTGATGCCCTCGTGCTCTTCGGCCTGCCCGTGCACCGGGATCTCGCACTTCCACACCTCGGGACTGCCGAAGCCTCCCTGCCATTCGCGCCGGAACTGGCTGGCCGGCACCCGTGTGCGCCAGTAGGTGATGCGACCATCCTCGAGCAGCAGCTTGCCGTTGTCGGCGTGGATCTCCAGCCGATTGGTCCCCGGTGCCTCGCCCGTGGACGTGACGAACACGCCCGTCGCGCCGTCCGGGTACTCCACGTACGCGGTCACATCGTCCTCGACCTCGATGTCGTGGTACTTGCCGAAGTGGCAGAACGCGAACACCCGCTTCGGCATGCCGCAGATCCATTGCCACAGATCGAGGTTGTGCGGACACTGGTTGGCCAGGACGCCACCGCCCTCCCCGGCCCAGGTGGCGCGCCAGCCGCCCGAATCGTAGTAGCTCTGCGCCCGGAACCAGGAATTGACGATGTACACCGTCCGCGTGATCCGGCCCACCTCGCCCGACTGAACCAGCTCGCGCAGCTTCTGGTGCACCGGTCGCGTCCGCTGGTTGAACATCACGCCGAAGACGAGGCCGCTGCGGGCCGCCACCTCGTTCATCTGTCGCACCTGCTTGGTGTAGACCCCGGCAGGTTTCTCGCTGAGCGCATGGACCCCGTTCTCCAGCGCCTGGATCACCAGCGGCGGATGGAAATAGTGCGGCGTGGCCACGATGACCGCATCGCAGCACCTGGCCGCGAAGAGATCGGCAGCGGCGGTGAAGCACGCCAGAGGGCGTCCGTACCGCTGCTCGACGCCCTGCAGCCTGGCCGGGTCGATGTCGCACAGCGCCACGAGTTCGGCCTGGGGTACCTTGCCCGCCGCCAGGTATCGAGCGTGGTGGCTGCCCATGCCCCCGTGACCGATGATCCCGATGCGGACTGCGTCCATGCGTCTCTCCTTCTGCGCCGTCGATGGCCCGGCCGCGGCCGCGCGCCGCTGGTCTCGGCTCCCGTTGCCGAGCTGGGCCCCCGTTGGCCAGCAACCGGGCTTTTGCGTACACCTGATCTGCCGGGGGGCAAGATAGGCGCGGCCGCAGACCCCATCAAGCAGACGCCATGTCAGCCGACGACCGAGACCGCGCCCGGCGCCCGCCACGCCACTCGCATTGCGGCGGCCGCCGCGGCCGCCCCTGTCCCGGCAGAGGCGGCGCGCCCTGCCGGCCGCGCCCGCGCCCGCGCCGCGCCGGGGCGAGCCGGCTGGCCTGGCTGGGCCTGGCCCTCGCCGTGGCCGCCGGCTGCCAGGAGCCGCCGGCCAGTCCGCCGCCGCTTCGCTTCGTCGAGGTGTCCCGCCAGGCCGGCATCGAGTTCCAGCACTTCAACGGCGCCACCGGCGAGTACTACTACCCCGAGACCTACGGATCGGGGGCGGGCTTCCTCGACTATGACCGGGACGGCTGGCTGGACGTGTACCTGGTCAACGGCGCCGCCCTCGGCACCGCGACGCCACCCGTGCCGCCGCCGCAGAACCGCATGTTCCGCAACCGGGGCGACGGGACCTTTCTGGACGCGACCGCCCAGACCGGCACCGGGCATACGGGCTTCGGCATGGGCTGCGCCGTCGGCGACTACGACGACGACGGAAACGCGGACCTGTACGTGGCGAACTTCGGCCCGAACGTGATGTACCGGAACCGCGGCGACGGCACGTTCGCGGACGTCACCGGCGCCCTGGGCGTGGGCGACGAACGCTGGGCCAGTAGCTGCGGCTTCCTCGACTACGACCTCGACGGCGACCTCGACCTGTTCGTGGTCAACTACGCGGCGTTCCGCGTCGACGAGAACCCGGTCTGCACCAAGGGCCCGCTGCGCTCGTACTGCGACCCCAGCGCCTTCCCGCCCATCGGCGACGTGCTCTACCGCAACGACGGCGATCGCTTCACCGACGTCACCGCGCTGGCGGGGCTGGATCTGGTCGGCCGCGGCCTGGGGGTCGCCTTCCACGACTACGACGAGGACGGCGACACCGACATCTACGTCGCCAACGACGGCATGGCCAACTTCCTCTACGAGAACCAGGGAGGGCGGTTCGTCGACCGCGGCCTGCCGTCCGGCACCCAGTTCAGCAGCGACGGCCGGGCGCAGGCGGGCATGGGCGTGGACTGGGGCGATTTCGACGCCGATGGCCGCGCCGACATCGTCGTCGGCAACTTCGCCTACGAGACCGCGGCGCTCTACCGGAACCTGGGCGGCGGCACCTTCGTGGAGGCCTCCGGGCCGTCCGGAGTCGGCGCGGCGACCTACATGCCGCTCACCTTCGGGGCCAAGTTCGCCGACTTCGACAACGACGGGTACCTGGACATTCTCGCCACCAACGGGCACGTGCTGGACAACATCGAGCAGATCGACCCGGCGCACACCTACGCGCAGGCCAGCCAGCTCCTGCGCAATCTCGGTGGCCGGCGCTTCGCCGACGTCTCCGCGCACCTGGGCCCGGACTTCACCGCGCCCGTCGTCGCGCGCGGCACGGCCGTGGCCGACTACGACAACGACGGCGACCTCGACGTGCTGATCAACACCGTGGCGGGCCGGCCGCGCCTGCTGCGCAACGACGGCGGCAACCGGCAGCACTGGCTCATGCTGGCCCTGACGGGCCGGCGGCCGCGCGATGCGCTCGGGGCGCGCGTCACCGTCCGCGCTGGCAACGCGGTGCAGCGCCGCCAGCGCCAGTCGGGCGGCAGCTACCAGGCCGCCCACGACCCGCGTCTTCACTTCGGCCTGGGCGACGCCACGCGCGCCGATGTCGAGGTCGTCTGGCCCGACGGGAGCAGACAGGTGCTGGCGGGAGTGGCGGCCGATCAGCTCCTGCCGCTGGCGCAGTGAGCGCGGTCCGGCGTGCCGCGCGGCGCGGCGCTGCCGCCACCAGCGCGTCCGACCCAGGCGTACATGAGGATGCCGCCCGTGACCGCCACGTTCAGGGACTCGGCGCGCCCCGCCATGGGCAGACGCACCCAGGAGTTCACCCGCGCCCGCACGTCCGGCGACAGCCCGCGGGCCTCGTTCCCCAGCACCAGCGCCAGGCGCGCCGGCCAGTCGACCAGATCCCACAGCGCGCCCGCGTGCGGATCGGCGCCCAGCACCTGCCAGTCGGGCGCCGGAACGAGCGCCAGCAGGGCCGCCGGATCGCGGCCGCGGACCAGCGGCAGGCTGAACAGGGAGCCCATGGTGGCGCGGACCGCGGTCGGGTCGTACAGGTCGGCACCGGGCTCGAGCACCAGCACCGCCGCAGCTCCCGCCGCGTCGGCGGTGCGGATCAGCGTGCCGAGATTGCCGGGGTTCTGCAGCCGATCCAGCAGCAGCGCCAGCGCTGCACCCGCCGGCAGGGCCAGATCGCGCGGCTCGCGCTCGACGAACGGGAAGACGCCCAGCAGCCCCGCGCACGTGTCCCGCTCCGACAGGGTCGCCATGACCGCGGCGGTCACGGGCACGAGCGTGGTCCCCGCCGCCCGGCACCGTTCCCAGATGGCCGGCGCGCCCGGCCCGGCGAACAGCTCCTCGCAATAGAACAGCAGCTCCGGCCGGTGGCCGCCCTCCAGACCCATGTGGATCAGCTGGAGCCCCTCCACCAGGAAGCGCCGCTCGGCGTGGCGGTACTTGCGCTGGCGCAGCCGGCGCGCCCAGACCACCTGGCGGTTGCGCGCGCTGGCGATCCTCGCCCTCATGAGTGCTGCCCGCGCCGCGCCGGCGCGGCCTTGACAGAACCCGGGATGGCGTCGATCATCTCAGCCCTCTGCCGCGCGCCGAGCTCGCGCGCTGGCCGGCGGCCGGCGTTCGTTGTCGCAGCGAGCGTGCGGCCGGCGCCACCCCGACATCCACGCCCCCCACGTGCACGGTCCGCGCGCATGGAGCGCCTGCCTGCCTGCGTCCTCTTGCTGTGCTGCAGCAACGTGTTCATGACTCTCGCCTGGTACGGACACCTGCGCCACATGGCGGACCGCCCGTGGCTGCTCGCCGCGCTGGCGAGCTGGGCGATCGCGCTCGTCGAGTACCTGTTCCAGGTGCCGGCGAATCGCCTCGGGCACCGCTTCCTGACGGTGGGGCAGCTCAAGATCCTGCAGGAAGCGGTCACGCTGTCCGTGTTCGTCCCCTTCTCGACGCTCTACCTCAAGGAGAAGCCCACGCTCGATTATCTGTGGGCCGGCCTGTGCCTGCTGGGCGCGGTGTTCTTCGTCTTCCGCCGCAAGCTGTTCGGCAGCTGAGCGGCGACGGCGCGGGCGCGCCCGGACCTCAGTCCCCCGGGCGGGCGTACGCGCGCACCTCGACGACCCGCGCGTGATCGAGCCCCTGCGTGCGGGTGACCGTCACGCGCACGGCGCGGGCGCGCACCGGCGCAGCGAGCCGGTGCACCCGCAGCCGCTGGTAGTTGTCGACCGGCGCCGCCAGCTCGCGCCAGCTCCCATCGACCAGCGCCTCCAGGCGATAGTCGGCCACCGTCTCCGGCTGGGGCCGCCCCCACGCCATGCTCGCCGCGTACGCGTCGGAGTGGGTGAGCGTCAGGGGCCGATGCATGCCGGTGTCGAAGGTCAGGCGGATCTCGCCCACCTCCACCGGGGTCGGCCAGTCCAGGCGCAGCCAGGCCGGCAGCCCCGCCGCCGGGTCGCTCATCCACCGGTGCGTCCCGGGGAACGCGCGTCCGGGCGGCGCCCCGCGCGCGCCGTGCACCGCGCGGGTCTGGCCGCTGATCGCCTGCTCCGGCTCGCCGCCTGCCTGCGCGCTGGAGGCCGTGATCCGCGCCGTGCGCGCCAGATCGTGCGGATCCTCGTTGCGCCGGCCGATCAGGTAGGCCCCGTCGCGCAGCAGCCGTTGCTGCACCGCCGCCATGGCCTCGGCATCGGCCGGCACGCTGGCCGGATCGACATGCCGGCGCACGGCCAGAGCAGCGGTCGCTCCCACCCCCTGCCCGATCACGGCGCACGTGGCCATGACCCGCGTGGACGCCAGGGCCAGGTGGGTGGCCGACAGGTTGCGGCCGGCGAACAGGAGATTCGGCACCTGGTCGCCCACGCACGCCCGCAGCGGGATGTCGTACAGGTAGGGCACGGGGTCCTGCCGGCACGGCGGCTCGTCGCGGGCATCCACCCCGCATGGCGGATGCGTGTCCAGCGGCCAGCCACCGTAGGCGATGGCGTCGGGGAACGGCCGCGACGCCCTCAGGTCGCCCTCCGTCAGCACGTGCTGGCCACGGAAGCGGCGGCTCTCGCGTTTGCCGGGGACGAAGCCGAACCATTCCAGCGCCCAGTTCTCGGCCCCATGCTCGCCGCCGTTCTTGATGTGATCCCACACGCCCAGCAGGATCGCCAGCAGCTCGTCGCGGATGGTCTCGCCATCGCGGACCGTGTCGAGCTGCCCGCCCCATTCGACCCACCAGTAGCCGTACTCGAGGCCGCGATCCACGCCGGCGCGCGCGTGGGGCCGCCAGCGGAGATCGTCTTCGGTGAACCGGCGCGCCCAGCTCGGCGGCCGGAACGGCATGGGCCGCTCGTGACGCCGGGCCATGAACAGCAGCGAGGAACCCAGGGTCTGGCGGTCCGCGGCAGCCAGGGCGCCTGGTTCGCCCCATTCGTCGCGGCCCTCGCGGCCGTGCTGGAAGGGCGCGCCGGCCTCGGCGCCCAGCCGACCATCGCCCGTGCAGTCGACGAAGACCTCGGCCGCGATCGCGAAGGCGTCCTCGGTGCTCTGCCGTTCGGCCCGCGCCCGTGCGATCCGCCCGCCCGCCATTTCCACCCCGACCACGGGGGTGTTCAGCAGCAGGACGAGCCGCGGCTCGCGCCGGCACAGGTCGTAGAGAATCAGGTCCAGCATGGAGGCCGAGCGCTGGGGGTCCTGCACGCAGGCTTCCAGGCGGATCTCCTCGATGATCCCGCCCTCGCGCGCCTCCGTGGCCAGCGGTTCGCCCCGGCCGCCGCTGGCATCGGCGCCGACGATGTGCATGCGCACCTCGCTGGACGCGTTGCCGCCGAGCACGGGGCGATCCTGGCAGAGCACCACCCGCGCGCCGCAGCGGGCCGCAGCCAGGGCGCAGGGCACGCCCGCAGCCCCGCCGCCGGCAACCAGCACATCGGTCTGCAGCTGCTGCAGTCTCATGGCCGGCCTACCCTGGCGGCGCCGGTTCGGCGTCGCCCGGCTGGTGGCTGTCCATGCTCGCCCGCATGCGGGCGACCAGACCGCGCGCGATCTCCTCCATGCCGAACGGCGAGGGGTGGACCAGGTCCACGGTCAGGCCGTGCACCGACACCAGCAGCTCGGTGCCGGAGACATGCACGAGACGGGGCAGGCCCAGAGCCGCGACCTTGTCCCGGACGATCCGGCGGAACTCCTCGGCCTGCGGCTGGCCGCACAGATCCTCTTCCACCGTGAACAGGTCGATGCAGAAGATCCACCGGTCCGGATGCGCGGTGGCAATCCGTTCGACGAAGTAGTCGACCAGCCGGGCGAACTGCTCCGGCCCGACGCGCCGCAGCAGGTTGATGCCCAGCTCCAGGGAGGCGAAGTCCCAGTCCTGGCGGCCGGCGATGTAGTCGGCCATCGCCGGCTCCAGGTGCGCCCCACCACCCAGGCCCAGGTTGATCAGATCGGCGCCCAGCAGCTGGGCGACCCGGTGCGCGTACATCCCGGAGGGCCGCACCGAGGCATTCCCATGGGTGATCGACGAACCGTAGGCCAGGTAGCGCCGCCGCGGCGTCTGCTCGCGGCGCGGCGGCGTGCAGTCGGCGGCGAAGTCCAGCAGCCGCGCCGGCGGCCGCCAGGGAAGCAGGACGCGCGTCAGCCGCGCGTCGAACGGCAGCCGGCGAGCGGCGCTCAACTGGGCCAGCAGGCCGAGCTTCGCGGGCGGGCGGATCACCACCTCGGTCCGCTGTCGGCCGATCCAGTGCCAGCTCATCAGGAAGCTGCCCTGGTACACCTCGACCACGACGGGTGCCTGCTGGCACTTGAGCGCCAGGCGAGCCTCGGGCCCGTGCAGGTTGAACCGCAGCTCGGCGCCGGTGCTCTGCAGGGCGTTGAGCTGGGCGGCCACGTTCAGCCGCAGGCGCAGCTCGTTGGGAATCCGCGTGAACCACAGGCCCTCGCCGTCCTCCGCGCCCCAGACCGCGTCGGGGTCGGCGCCCTGCTCGCGCAGCGCCGCCAGCGTGCCGGCGCCGATGACGCTGGGCCCGTCGCCAGCCAGCAGCTCGTGGACGTTGTGCAGCTCCGCATCGCGGTAGATCACGCGCGGCCCTCCTCGGCGCCGCAGGCCGGCTCCCGGCCGTGCACGCGGCGCGCCTGCCGGCCGAAACGCCGGATCAGCGCCCGGATGCCGAAGCGCCGCCTGCCGATGAGGTACGAGTGCACGGTGTCGTCGAAGCGGTCGTACCAGTGGCTCGGGACCCCTGCCTTGCCGACCACCGCGCCCACCAGACTCCCGGCAGTGGCCGCGGTGCAGTCGTTGTCCAGCCCCATGGCCACCGTCTCGCCGAGCACGCGCGTGACGTCGCGCCCGCCGATGGTCAGCCCCCACACCGTCAGGCAGGCGTTGTTGATCGTGTGCACGGGATGCATGCCGGCAAAGCGCCGATCCACCGCGGCCCGCGCCGCCCGGAAGTCGGTGATCTGCGGTGCCTGCCGCAGCGCCCACCGCACGGCCCGGGCCAGGGCGCAGTCGCGCGGGATCTCGGTCAGCCCCACCCGCACGGCCTCGACCGGATCGTCGAGCGCGAAGGCGGCGCTGATGGCCGCGGCAAAGAACATCGCCCCGTAGATGCCCTGCCGCCGATGGCTCAGAAAGGCATCCCGGTAGGCCATGGCCGCCGCGCGCTCTGGCCAGCCAGGCGCCAGGTACCCCCAGGGGTCGGCGCGGATGTCGGCGCCGATCCACTGGGAATAGGGATTGTCCACCACGGCCGCCCGCTCGGGGGCTACTCCGGCTTTCAGGTTCCGCAGCGCCACGTCTTCGGCCGTGCACGCATAGGGCAGGAAGCGCAGCCAGGCAGCCGCCACGTCCGCGGTGGTGAACTCCGGCCCGTACTCCTCCGCGATCAGCAGCCCCAGCAGCGTGTAGGCGAGGTCGTCGTCCACCGGCACCCCGGCCATGCCGGGCCGCGTGTAGGCGGCGCGCGGGCTCAGTGCGTAGCGCTTCTCCTCGTCATCGGGCACGCTGCGCCAGTAGTCTACCGGCGGGAACTCCTGGCCGTTGGCCGCAGCCAGCGCCGCCATGCGCTCGACCGGCCAGCCCTCCACCGGGGCGCCCAGCGTGCAGCCCGCGCAGCGGGCCAGCAGCGCGCCCTCCAGGCGCTCGGTGTACCTGGCGGCAGGCAGGGTTCGCCACAGGCGCCGCGGTCCCCGCGGCCGGAGAGCCTGGATCGCCGCCAGCGCATCGGGCTCGCGAGCCGCCTGGCGCGGCTCCGGGGGGAGGGCGCGCAGGCCGGCGGTGGCAGCCCGCACCTGCCGCTCCAGCCGGGCGGCGGCCCGGAGCACACCGCGCGCGCCGTACTCGGTCTGCAACTGCGCGTACAGGCCGAACTGCTCCACGAGCTGGTGCAGCACGCGCGTCTGCGGGTATCTGGCCATCGTTCCTCCGAAGACTGGCACGGGTTGCGGCGGCAGCGCCGTCCTCGCCGGCGCCCGTGCCGCCTCACGCGAAGAAGCCTTCCGGGTAGGGATCGGGCTTCAGCAGCGGCGCCCGCCAGTCGCCGAGCTGGTCCAGGTCCACCGGGGCGCCGCCGGCGTCCAGGTGCGAGCGGAATCCAGCCAGGAACATGGCGGTCTTCTCCAGGATGTCGTCGTACGACTGCGGCATCTGCCGGGTCTCGAAGAACCGCTGCATCTCCACCAGCAGCGCCAGCCAGAAGTACGGCCCGCTGCCCACCGCCTGCTCGAAGCTGCTGCCGCCGAACACGCGGATCCAGCCCCAGGTGCCCGTGATCTCCTGGACGACCCCGTAGAAGGGCCGCCCGCCGTCGCGCCCCTCGTGCTCGATGGTGACCAGGCCGTTCGGCTCGTGCCAGTCCCGCGTCTGGTAGGCCACGCGGCGCACGCCACCGCCCATGCACGCATGCACGAACAGCAGTCCGTGGATGCCGTGGGTCGGGTAGTCCGACATGGAATTGGCGGCCACGTAGCCGTGGATGGGACCGCAGGCCTCGACCTGCCGGCGGATGCCCTCCACCTCGGGCGCGAACTCGAAGCTGGAGCCGGTCATGAGCGGCGCCCCGTGGGCGCGCGCCGTGTCGACCAGCTCGACCGCATCCGGCATCGACAGCGCGAAAGGACGATTGATGAACATCGGCAGGCCGGCCTCCAGATAGGGCCGCGCCAGGTGCGGGAAATGGAGGCACGAGTCGAAGTCGTCCAGGATGACCGCGTCGACCTTGCCGACCATGTCGGCGTAGTGGGAGACCGCGGTGGCCCCGTACTGGGCCGCGAACCGCCGCGCCGCAGCCGCGTCCAGATCCCACACCTGGGCCAGGCGCAGGCGCGTGGTGCGGGTCTTCAGGCGTGCCTCCTCGGGAGCCGACTCCGGCTGGATGATGGGGCCCCAGATCGGGGGCGTGTGGCAGTAGCGGGCACAGGTGAGCAGACCGACACGCAGCGCGGGGATGGTATCCATCGCGGGCTCCCTCGCAGTGGAGACGGAGTCAGGGCAGACGCAGGACACGGTGCGCGCACATCGTACGCAGGCCCCAGGCTCCGGTCAATGCGGCCCGTCCCGGCGCCACCAGCGGCGGCCCCGGCCGCCGCGGCCAGGTGTCCGGTTGACGCCCCGCTGCTCCCGGGCTATCATCGGCGAGCGCGCCGATCCGCCCCGCTGGCCCCGAGGGCCCCCGGAGTCGGCGCCGTTCCTCACATGCGTCGGGAGCAGCGGAGATGAGCGTGACGGGCGCCGACGGCCGGAGCGTCTTCGAGCTGTTCAGCCTGGCGGGCCGCGTGGCCCTGATCACGGGCGGCAGTCGGGGTCTGGGCGAGTCCGTGGCGCTGGGTCTGGCCCAGGCGGGCGCCCGCACGGCGATCTGCGCGCGAGACGCCGAGGCGTGCCGGAGCGTGGCAGCGGCGCTGACGGCGGCCACGGGACAGGCCAGCATCGGTCTGGCCATGGACGTGACCGACGAGACATCGGTGGAGCGCGCCTTCGCCCAGGCCAGCGAGCGCTTCGGCCAGCTGGACGTGCTGGTCAACAGCGCCGGCATCAACCTGCGCCAGCCGCTCGACGACTGCCCGCCGGCGACCTTTCGGCAGGTGCTGGAGACGAACCTCACCGGCACCTGGCTGTGCTGTCGGGCCGCCATGCGCCTGATGCGACCGCGCCGGGCTGGCTCGATCGTCAACTTCAGTTCGGCCCTCGGCGCGGTTGGCCTTGCGGAACGGACGCCCTACTGCTCGGCGAAGGCCGGCATCCTCGGCCTCACGCGGGCCGTGGCCCTGGAAGGAGCCGCGGACAACGTGCGCTGCAACGCGATCTGCCCGGGACCCTTCCTCACCGAGATGAACCGGCCGCTGCTGGCGCACCCCGAAAAGCTGCAGGCCCTCCTGGGGCGGACCGCGCTCAACCGCTGGGCGGAGCTGCACGAGATCCGGGGCGCCGTGCTGTTCTTGGCCAGCGACGCCTCCAGCTACGTGACCGGGTCGGCGCTGTTCGTCGACGGTGGCTGGACCGCGCAATGACGGATGGGGGCGGCGATCGCGAAAGGGGTGACGCGGGTGGCTGAACTGGCACCGAAGCTGGCCGGCAAGGTGGCCCTGGTGACCGGCAGCGCGCGCGGCCTGGGGCGAGCCTATGCCCTGCGCCTGGCGCGCCTCGGGGCGGACGTGGTCGTCAACGACATAGACTTGGCGGCAGCGGCGGAGTTCGGCGAGCAGCTGAGCGCGCCGACGGTGATGGACGAGTGCCGCCGCTTCGGCGTGCGCTCGCTGGGCATCCAGGCGGACGTCAGCGTCAAGGCGCAGGTTCAGGGCATGGTCGAGCAGATCCGCGCCGAGCTGGGTTCGCTCGACATCCTGGTGAACAACGCCGGCGGCATGCTCCGCCCGGCGGAGCGCAACCGGCCCAGCACCATGCCGGAGGACGACCTGCGGTTCATCCTCGACATCAACCTGATGAGCACGGTGTTCTGCTGTCAGGCGGCGCTGCCGGGCATGCGCCAGGCTGGTTGGGGTCGCATCGTCAACGTCGCCTCGGGCGCGGCGATCGAGGCCCTGACCAGCATGGAGTGCTACGGCATCGCCAAGGCAGGCATCGTGCACTACACGCGTTCGCTGGCCCGCGAGGTGGCGCCCTACGGCATCAACGTCAACTGCCTGGCGCCGGCGCTGATCGGCACCAGCCGGGCGCTGGCGCAGTTCCCGGAGCGGCGCGACGCCGGCCAGCACATCCCGCTCGGCCGGCTCGGCGAGCCGGAGGACTGCGCCAAGGTCGTGGAGTTCTTCTGCACCGACCTGTCGGACTACGTCACCGGTCAGGTGCTGGCGGTGTGCGGCGGCCTGATCACCCACCCCATCTGAATCCCGGGGCCGCCGGCCGCCGGCCGCGGACCGCTGGCCCGATCGCGCGGCGCAGGCGGACAGGCGGACAGTCGGCAGCAGGCTAGATCCGGAACGACACGCCCTCGCGGGCCGCCGCGCAGGCCATGGTGGCGCCGCGCGCGCGCACCTGCCGGCGGGCCCGCCGCTCGAGAGCGGCCACCTCCGCGTCGGTGCGCTCGGGATCGTGGTGGTAGAGGAGCAGCTGGACGGGCCGGGCGCGCGCCGCCAGCTCCAGCACGTCGTCCACCACGCTGTGCCCCCAGCCATGCTTGGCGGGCAGATCGGCGGGCACGTACTGCGCGTCGTGGATGAGCACCGTCGCCCCGGCGCAGAAGTCGGCGAACTCCTCCAACTGGGTCGTCCTGGTCCCCGGCGGCTCCAGCTCGTTGTCGGGAATGTACACGGCCGACCCGTGGTCCCCGTGGATGCGGAAACCGTGGCACCCGCCCGGGTGGTTGGTCTCGATGCATTCCAGCCGGAACCCGGCGCCGGCCAGAAACTCCAGCTGGTTGTCCAGCACGCACTGGTAGTCCGACAGCAGCTCGGCGGCGGTCACGGGGAAGCGCGCCCCGTCCATCTGGTCCAGAACGGCGCACAGAGCCCGCTTCTCGCTGTGATAGGGCAGGAGGAACACGCGGCGCCCGGGCTGGTACACCGGCAGGAAGAAGGGGAACCCCTGGATGTGATCCCAGTGGTTATGGCTGATCATCAGGTAGATGTCCTTGTCCTGATGGCGCAGCTGCCGGCCGAGGGCACAGATTCCCGAGCCCGCGTCCAGGATGAGGACGCGGTCCTCGGCCTCCACGCTCACGCAGGCAGTATTGCCCCCGTAGTAGACGGTGCGCGGGCCGGGCGACGGGATCGAGCCGCGAACGCCCCATAGCTTCACAGTCATCGACGCCATGCCGTTCCTCTCGATACCGGGGACCCCGCCGCTAGGGCGCCCCCTCGTTGAGCAGATGGGCCCGCAGTTCCGCCGGCATCGGCCAGTCCACCTGCACGTGCTGCCGCCGCAGGTCCTCGCGCAGCGCGTCGGCAGGCACCTCCGGCAGGCTGATACCCCTGGCGCGAGCCAGCGCCACGGCCGTGCCCGCCGCCTGGCCGAGCTGCATCATCGTGCGCGACAGGCGGCAGCTCGACGCGGCCAGCGAGGTGAAGCCGGCACCGCGGCAGGCCACCAGCAGATTGCCGTAGCCGCGTGGCAGCAGGCATCGGTAGGGCACGCCGTAGGGCTGCGCCAGCCCCCGCGGACCGGCGCGACCGGACTCGTCGCCGTGTGTGTCCAGGGCGTGGTCCGCGATGCACACCACGTCCGGGTGCTGCTGCCGGTCGACGCCAGCCCGGACATCGTTCTCGGTGAGCATGTACTCGCACACGGCGCGATAGGACTCGCGCACGCCCAGCCGCGGCGCGATCCAGGCCAGCCGGTAGGAGCGGAACTCGGCGTACTCCGCCTGCAGATGGTGCCAGCAGGCCAGCACGCGGCGCCGGCACTCCTGGTACGCCGCCGGGGCGCGCATCCCCAGGAACTCCTCCCCCTCCATCGTCGGCAGCATGTTGACGTTCAGGTCGCCGCGCGGATACGTGACGAACGACGACAGCGGAAAGGCTGGCCGCCACCAGCACGACTCCGGTATTCCCGCCGGGAGCATCTCCACGCCGGGATGGGGCGTCGGGGTGACCCGGAACACCAGCGTCACCCCGTTGATCCGCCCGTTCGGCTGCGCCGGCGCGGACGGCTCGCCGAAGGCCGTGCGCGCCTCCTGGCCCAGCAGCGTGCTGCAGCCGGCCAGCCGACAGAGGCGCGCGTCGCCCGTGGCGTCGACGAACGCTGGCGCCGCCACCTGCGCACCCGAAGTCAGCAGCAGCCCCGTCAGACGCCCGTTCTCCACTGCCACCGCCGTGATGCCCGTGCGCGTCCACACGGTGGCGCGACGAATCTCGGCCAGCATCTGCGCCACGACCGCCACGTAGTCGTCAGGCTCGAACGGCACCCCGTGCCAGACCCGGCGCACGAACTCCTCGGTCGGTACGCCCCCCGGCGCGCCGGACTCCTGCAGGGTATCGATGTAGCGCGCGCTCGGGTCGATGACATGCTCCCCGCCCGGAAACCGGTAGGGCGATGCATCCGCCGCCTGCCAGGACCTGTGCCGGCCGTACGCGTACACCGCCACCGCGCGCGGGCGGCGCCGCAGGCGGCGGTAAATGTCGAACGGTATTCCCGTGCCGCCTGCACCCATCTCCCAGCAGTGCACCCCGCCGTCCACCGCGGTGCCGCCGAGGCGCTCCGACTGCTCGATGACGAGCACGTCCAGGCCGTGGCGCGCCGCTGCCAGCGCTGCGCCCAGGCCGCCGCTGCCCGCGCCGACCACGATCACGTCGAAGCGTTCCCTCGGCATTCGCCCCTGTCTGCGCGCCCATGCCGGCAGCCGGTTCGCCCCGCGCGGGTCGCCGGGCTGCACCCCGCCACCGCGTCTCAGTCGGTCATCTGGCCAGCGCCGGCCCGCCAGTTGCCCACGGCCTCGGAAGTGAGCAGCGCCCGTCCGTACAGCCGCAGGCTGCGGACGGGCGCCGCGATCCGGACCCGGGAGGCTCCCTGCGGCGAGCGCAGGTGCGGACTGAAGCGGCCCCAGCCGAACTGGCGATGGGCGCCGCCATCGGCGAGCACCCCGTCCACCACGAAGGTGATCAGCCGCGGCCCCGCGTCGACGATGGCCACCACGTGGTGCGGCTGCCCGGCGGTGATCGTCCCTGGATCGCACCGCCAGCAAGCCACCGTCCGCCCGTCGTCGATGCGGATCTCGACGGTGTCGTCCGGCCCGCGCGCCAGCAGGAGGCCGCAGCCGTCCTCCGCGCGCGCATCCACCAGCGGGGCACCGGCCTGCGCCTCGTCCGGCAGCAGCCACATCTCCACGGCGATGCCGGTGCGCAGGTTGCGCTCGCCGAACGGCGGCCGGCGCTCGCGAACGCAGAACGGCGGCAGCGGCGGCATGTCGAGGACCGCCGGCCCGACGCCGCTCCAGTCGCGCAGCAGGCCGTCGGTGGCTACCTGGTCCGCGTCGAACTGGCCCCACAGGGCCTCCAGCAGCGCCGCCGGAATCCGATGGACGCGCGCCGTGCTCTTCTGCGTCTCGGTGACGTAGTACCCGCCGCCGCTCTCCACCAGGTCCGGGTAGCTCGTGCGCACGAAGGGATCGTCATCGTACAGCAGGATCTCGGGCTGCGACCAGACGATGAGGCGGCCGTTCGGCCCCTCCCGCTCCACGCCGCCGCACAGCCATGCCGGATTGCGGTCCTCGTACGCGAGGCTGCGGCGCTGCGGGTGCTCGCCGATGAAGCGGCCGCCGTGGTTGTGGAACCAGTACAGATAGCGGCCGTTGGCGCACCGCCAGACGAAGTTCGCCGCCCGCGGGTGCTTCATCCGGCGGCCATCGGCGTAGCGCTGGTACTCGGGCGCCTCCCAGGTCCTGCCGCCGTCGCGGCTGTAGGCGCAGGCAGGGTACCCGTCTATCGTGCGGTACACGCAGTAGATCGAGCCGTCGCTCAACGTGACGTAGCTGTGCTCCTCGGCGATCGGACCGCCTCCCGCCGGAGCGCGGAGACCCGCCTCGCCTTCCGGCAGCGTCTCCCACCGCAGCCGTTCGGGGTCGGTCTCGGTGAGGATGTTGTCGCTGCGCAGGAGCACCCCCTCCGAGCGGGTGAAGAACCCTTCGCCGAAGCCGCCGACCTTGTGCAGGGACACGTAGGCGCTGCCGTTCAGCACGAAGGGCCGGCCGACATTCCAGAAGTACAGCAGCGCGCCGCGGTCGGCGTTCTCGCGATCGATGGCCATTCGGCGCAACGGCAGGTCGTAGCGGCGCGGCGACCAGGTCCGGCCGTGATCGTCGCTGTAGCGGCACACGAAGTGCCCCAGCGAGTCCACGCGCCGGCAGACGCCGCCCGGGAAGAAGGCGGGATCGGCCTTCACCTCGCGGACGTTGTCGGTGTTGTGATTGTAGAAGGCGTAGATGCGCCCTGCAGGAACCTTGAGCAGCACGGCGTAGGAAGCCTCCGGCCCGGCAGCGGGCTCCAGGGGCACCGGGGCGCTCCAGGTCCGTCCCTCGTCCGTGCTGCGCAGCGCCACGACGTGCTGGCCCGGCTGCCCCTCGCGGCCGGCGCCGGTCGTCATGATGCACACCCACGCGCCGTCGTCGGCCACGACCACGTACGGCTGGTCGCAGTACCCCTCGCTCGGAATCTCCCAGCCATTGCGGATGTCCCGCCAGTCAGCCGCCAGCTCGCGGTCCGCGCTCATGCAACCCCCGTGGGTGTGCGCCCCGGAACGGCGCCCAAGATAACCACCGGCGCCGAGCGGGAGCAACCGGCCCACTTCTGCCGTTCAGCGCGCCGGCCGGGGCGATCCGCGGCCACGCCGGCCGCCCCCTGGGGTCTCGACGAGGAAGGAGAGCATCCGCCCCGCCCGCAGCGCCAGCGGTCGCTGCCAGCAGCGCGCCCCCCCGCCGGCGAGCTGGAAGCAGCGCAGGCGCAGGCGACCCTGATGCACGC
>CAZPXM010000035.1:7275-29426 GCA_964591015.1 uncultured Gemmatimonadaceae bacterium | reverse complement strand
GGACAGTGGCAGGAGGGTAGTTTAACTGGTGCGTTTGCCCCCAAAACGGTAACGGAGGCGCCCAATGGTGCCCTCAGCGCGGTCGGTAATCGCGTGTGGAGCGTAAAGGCATACAGGGAGCTTGACTGCGAGACCCACAAGTCGAGCAGGTGCGAAAGCAGGGCTTAGTGATCCGACGGTGGCGTGTGGAAGCGCCGAAGCTCAACGGATAAAAGGTACTCCGGGGATAACAGGCTTATCGCGCCCGAGCGCCCATAGCGACGGCGCGGTTTGGCACCTCGATGTCGGCTCAGCGCATCCTGGGGCTGGAGGAGGTCCCAAGGGTTTGGCTGTTCGCCAATTAAAGCGCTACGTGAGCTGGGTTCAGAACGTCGTGAGACAGTTCGGTCCCTATCCGCCGTGGGCGTAGGATATTTGAGGAGATCTGACCCCAGTACGAGAGGACCGGGTTGGACGGACCTCTGGTCCACCAGTTGTTCCGCCAGGAGCACCGCTGGGTAGCTACGTCCGGAAGGGATAAACGCTGAAGGCATCTAAGCGTCAAGCCCACTCCAAGACTCGATATCCCGTGGGGCAACCCACCTGAAGGCCGCTCGTAGACTACGAGGTTGATAGGTTGCAGGTGGAAGCGCAGCGATGCGTGAAGCCGAGCAATACTAATTGGCCGTGAGGTTTGACCACAGTCGCCAACATGTCTTAGGCCGACGTGTGTACTCGGGCAGTTGGAATGGACCCATATTCAATTGTCGCAGAAACGATTGTTTTCCGGTGGCCATAGCGGAGGGGAAACACCTCTTCCCATTCCGAACAGAGCCGTTAAGCCCTCCTGCGCCGATGGTACTGCCGAGGGGACTCGGTGGGAGAGTAGGTCGCCGCCGGATACCTACGGGGGAGCCCACTTGAGACTGTGGGCTCCCTCTTTTTTGTGGGGCCTGGCTGGTTTGTGGGCGCCTGGCTGGCGCAACGGAGTCACCGTGTGGCCGCGGGCTGTTGACGCGACGAGATAGGTGCAATACGTTGGCATGCGCCTGTCAATCTGCCCGTCGGGCACGCCGCGAGGGCCGGTGTCCCGAGCGCGTCTCCCGTGGTTGAAGCGGCAGTTATACGCACAGTTCAGCGAAGGGGGCTTCTTTGGCTTACGGAACAGCAGAGATTCGGAATGTCGCTCTGTGTGGCCACAGCGGCGTCGGGAAGACGTCGCTCTCTGAGGCCATGCTGTTCAGCATGGGAGCCGTTAGCCGCATGGGACGGATCCAGGATGGGAGCACGGTGTCCGACTACGACAGCGGCGAGATCGAGAGGAAGATGTCTCTTCGGCTGTCGTTGCTGAATGGCGACTGGGGGCCCTTCCACTTCAACATCGTCGATACCCCAGGATATGCCGATTTCATCGGGGAGTCGAAAGCCGCTCTGCGCGTGTGTGATACCGCCGTGGTGGTGGTCGACTCGGTGGCGGGCGTGGAGATTGGGACCGAGCGCGTCTGGGGGTTCGCCAGGGAGTTGGGCGTGCCGCGGATGGTCTTCGTCAACAAGGTGGACCGCACCGAGGCCGACCCGGGCCATGTTCTCCAACTGGTGCGCGAGCGTCTGGGCCGTGGAGCCGTGCCGCTGCAGTTGCCGCTGAACGTAGGGAACGGGTTCAGCCAGTTCATCGATCTGCTGACGATGCAGATGATCACCTACTCGGCGTGCAAAGCGAACCCGAGCGAGATCCCGCCTGAGCACTTGGACGCTGCTGTGGCCGGGCGCAACGAGCTGATCGAAGCTGTCGCGGAGACCGACGAGGCGCTCATGGAGCGCTATTTCTCTGAAGGCGACCTCAGCGCAGAGGATCTGACCTCGGGACTGCGGCAGGCGGTGGCCAGGCAGCAGGTGGTGCCGGTTCTCTGTGGCGACGCCCTGAACAACGTCGGCGTCCCGGAGCTCTTGGCTGCAATCGCCAAGTTCGGGCCGACCCCGGGTGAGTCGGCAGGCCTGCGCTACACCGCCGCCCAAGGGGAGGAAGTCGTCCTCGAAGCGAGCGCTGAGGCTCCGCTGGCTGCCTTCGTCTTCAAGACGATATCCGAGCAGCACGTGGGCGATCTCACACTTCTGCGTCTGTACTCGGGCAGACTGACACCGGGCATGGAGGTGCTCAATTCGAGTCGCGGTACCAACGAGCGAATCGGCCAGTTCTTCCGTCTGAAGGGCCACCAGCGGGAGGAGATCGACAGCGCGGAGGCCGGTGACATCGTGGCCCTGGTGAAGCTGCGCAACACCCACACGAACGACACGCTCACCGTGCGGAACTCGCACATTCAGTTGCCGGCAGTCGACTTCCCGGTGCCGCTCATCGCCGTGGCGATCGCTCCCACGGAGAAGGGAGGCGAGGAGCGCATGGCTACCGGTCTGGCGCAGCTGCGCGAAGAGGATCCTGGTTTCGTTTTTCGCTATGACCCGGAGATACGCCAGTCCCTGCTGATCGCGCAGGGGGAGCTTCACCTGAACACGATCGTCGAGCGACTCAAGTCGCGCTACGGTTCGGAAGTGACCGTCTCGCAGCCGCGCATCCCCTATCGCGAGACGATTCGGAGCAAGGCGGAGGGTCACCATCGCCACAAGAAGCAGACCGGTGGGCGGGGCCAGTTCGGGGAGGTGTTTCTCCGGGTGGAGCCGCGACCCAGGGGCGAGGGATTCGAGTTCGGCAACGAGGTCGTCGGCGGGAATATCCCGAGCAACTTCATCCCGGCGGTCGAGAAGGGAGTGGTCGAGTCGCTGGACGTGGGCCCCCTGGCGGGCTACCGCGTCGTCGATGTGGCCGTCATCGTCACGGATGGCAAGCACCACCCGGTGGACTCCGACGAGGTGTCGTTCAAGCTGGCCGGCTCGCAGGCCTTCCGCGATGCGTTCCTGAAGGCCAGACCGATACTGCTGGAGCCGATCTATGGCGTCACGGTGACGGTGCCTGAGCACTACATGGGCGACGTGATGGGTGACCTTTCCGCGCGGCGGGGCCGGATCAGCGGGATGGATACCGCCGGGCACCATCAGGTGATCCGCGCCGAGGTGCCGCTGGCCGAACTGGACCGCTACTCGACGACCCTGCGCTCGATGACGCAGGGCAAGGGCATGCACACCCAGGAGTTCCTGCGCTACGACGAGGTCCCCGGAGAGATTCAGGCCAGGATCATCGAGGAGGCCAGACGCGCTGCGCAGCAAAGCTGACGGCGTGCCGGGTTGTGGCAGGGGAGGGAGCGGCCGCCTTGAGCAGGTTGGCCGCTCTTCTCATTAGGCATTCTGCGGTATGGAGTTAGTGGACATCGCGGTTGCTCCGCTCGGAGCCGCGCCTTAGATTCGCGGCGTTCGTCTGCGTAGCGGCGAAAGGAGACCGAGTCCATGTCTGGGCATTCCAAGTGGAGCACGATCAAGCGCAAGAAGGGGGCCAACGACGCCAAGCGCGGCAAGCTGTTCACCAAGCTCATCCGCGAGCTGACTGTTGCGGCTCGCGAGGGCGGTGGCGATGAGGAGAACAATCCTCGCCTGCGCACCGCGGTGCAGGCCGCGCGGACGGCCAACATGCCCCAGGCCACCATCGAGCGGGCCATCCGCCGCGGGACAGGCGAAGAGCCTGGAGCAGTGTACGAACCCGGGCTATTCGAGGGCTATGGGCCGGGCGGCGTCGCCGTGATCGTCGAGACGCTGACGGACAACCGGAACCGTACCGTGTCGGAGCTGCGCCATGCCTTCACCAAGCATAACGGCAACCTGGCGGAGAAGGGGGCGGTGGCGTGGATGTTCGAGCAGAAGGGCCTGCTGGAGATCGACAAGAAAGAGGCAGGCGAGGATGACCTGATGCTGGCTGTCATGGACGCCGGGGCTGAGGACATCCAGGACGGCACTGACGTCCACGAGGTCATCACGCCAGTGGCCGACTTCGAGAACGTGAAGCGGGCCCTCGAGGCTGCGCACCTCAAGTACTCCGAGGGTCATCTCGCCTGGATCCCCAGGACCACGCTGGCAGTTGACGGGGCCCAGGCCGAGCAGATCGTCCGTCTGCTCGAAGCTCTGGAGGACCTCGACGATGTGCAGAAGGTCTACTCGAACTTCGACGTGGACCAGGAACAGCTCGAGCGCCTGCTCGGCGGCTCCTGATGGCTGCGGCATCGGACTGCCGTGACCGCCGTACGGGGTGAGCTCGGCGTGATCATCCTCGGGGTGGATCCGGGCAGCGCCTGCACGGGGTACGGGGTGCTGGAATACAGCCGTCAGGCCTGTACCTACCTGGACTGCGGGTGCATCCGTGCGCCTCGCCAGCTGGCTCTCGAGGATCGTCTGGTGGTGATGTTCACCCGGCTGCGAGAGGTTGTCGAGCAGTGCCGGCCGGCCGAGGCCGCGGTCGAGCGAACCTTCTGCGGCAAGGACCCGGACGCCGCCGCGAAGCTTGGACACGCGCGCGGGGTCCTGCTGCTCGCTCTGCGGCTCGCTGGGGTGCCCATCGCCCAGTACTCCCCCGCGGAGGTGAAGCGCGCGGTGACCGGCAATGGCCGGGCAGCGAAAGAACAGGTGCAGTCGGTCACTGCGCGGCTGCTGGGCATCAGGAGCATGCCGAAGCCGCTGGATGCGTCGGACGCGCTGGCCGTCGCACTCTGCCATGCCTTCCGGCCGGGGGCGCTGCTGGCAGCGGCGAGCAGTGGGCGAAAGCCCGCAGTCGACGCGCTACTGCGGCGCATGATACGCCGCTGAACGCACCGGCAACCACGGGGATGGTCAGGTGATCGAGTGCCTGTGCGGGTCTCTGGTGCTCAAGACGCCGACGTACGCGGTCGTCGATGTGAATGGGGTCGGCTTCGGTCTGTCGATCTCGGTTGCGACATCCGAGCGACTGCCCGGGATCGGCGCCGGCGTGCGTGTGTTGACGCACCTCTACGTGCGCGAGGACCGGCTGGCCCTGTTCGGCTTCGCGGACGAGCGCGAGCGGTCCATGTTCAGGCTGCTGATCGGAGTGCCGGGCATCGGGCCTCACCTGGCGCAGGCCGTTCTCTCGGGGATGGCCCTGCCCGAACTGGAGGAAGCGATCTACCACGGCCGAGCCTCGGAGTTGACCTCCGTCAGGGGCATCGGCCGCAAGACGGCAGAACGGATCGTGCTCGATCTGCGCGACAGAGTCCTGCCGGCGGGTGGTGCTGCTGTGAAGAAACCGGGAGGCGCGACTGCGTCGTCCGGCCCCGAAGCGGACGCGGAGATGGCGTTGGTGGCGCTGGGGGTCAGCCCGGCAGCGGCGCGCAAGGCTGTCGAGAAGGTGAAGGCGAGCTGCGGGGCCGGCATGAGCGTCGAGGAGATGATCAAGCAGGCGCTGCGCGAACGGTAGCCTCGGTCGAGGCGCGGGGCGCGCCCCGGGGCCGGGAGAGCCTGACTCGAGGAGCGGCGCGCGCGCCAGCCTGCAGGCCGCCCGCAGCCGGGGCGAGACGACCCTCACTGGCCGCTAGCGGCTGTGAGCCCCGGTGAACGAATCAGCCGTGCGCTCTGCAGATCCTGGCAGGTTGCCGATGCCAGCCCGCCGCTGGCGGCGGTCTCTGGCTTCGACAGCGCGTGGCCGAGGCACCGCGCCGCCATGTCAGGCGAGCGAGCCACTTGGGCAGTATCCATGGCCAGACGTGTGGTGACACCCGAGTCGGATGGCGAGGAGCGGGCGTACGACTACGCTCTGCGGCCGACGTGCCTGGCCGAGATGGCTGGCCAGGAGAAGGTCAAACAGCAGTTGAGCATCGCGATCGAAGCGGCGCGGCAACGCGATGAGGCGATGGATCACGTGCTGCTGTACGGCCCTCCTGGGCTGGGCAAGACGACGCTTTCGTACGTGATCGCCAGCGAGTTGGGCGTGTCGATCCACACCACCGCTGGACCGCTGCTCGAGCGCCCCAGCGATCTGGCGGGGACGCTGACCAGCCTCGCCCGCCGCGATGTGCTCTTCATCGACGAGATCCATCGGGTCAACCGGGTCGTGGAGGAGTACCTGTACGCGGCCATGGAGGATTTCCGGATCGACATCATGATCGACCAGGGCCCTGCCGCGCGCTCGGTCAAGCTGCCTCTGGAGCCCTTCACGCTGATCGGCGCCACGACGCGGCAGGGGCTGCTGACCTCTCCCATGCGCGCGCGGTTCGGGATCACGGCGCACCTGGACTACTACAGCGCCGAGGAGCTGGTGGAGATCGTGCAGCGCGACGCGCGGCTGCTGGGGTTCGCGCTGGAAGACGGTGGGGCGATGGAGATCGCGCGGCGCTCGCGCGGGACGGCTCGCATCGCCAAGCGCTGGCTGCGGCGCGCCCGCGACTACGCTCAGGTGGAGGGGAGGGGTGTCGTCGACGGCGAGACCGTGCGCCGGGCGCTTGCGATACTCCATGTGGACGAGCTGGGCCTGGACGAGGTGGACCTGCAGGTGCTGGCGGCGATCATCGACAAGTTCGGCGGGGGCCCTGTGGGCCTGAGCAACCTGGCCGCTGTCATCGGCGAAGAGGCCGAGACCCTGGAGGAGGTGTACGAGCCGTACCTGATCAAGGAGGCCTTCATCAAGAGGACGCCGCGGGGCCGCCAGGCCATGCGGCGCGCCTATGAGCATCTCGGGCGTCCGTGTCCGCCCGGGTTGCGGCAGCTCGAATTGTTGTAGTGCCGCCGCCGATGGCCGCAGAGCCGATCGTGCTGGCGCTGGAGACCGCTACACCGGTGTGCAGCGTGGCGCTCGTGACCCCGAAAGGCGCGCTGGCGGCCAGCGCCCTCGACGTGGGCATGCGGCACGCGGGGCTGCTGTTCGTCGAGGTCCGGCGACTGCTGGAAGCCAGCCGCCTCGGGATGGAGGGGATCACCCACGTGGCGGTGTCCATCGGTCCCGGGTCGTTCACGGGTCTGCGCATCGGCCTGAGCGCGGCCAAGGGGCTGTGCCTGCCGGCCGGGATTCCGTTGGTGCCGGTGCCCACGCTGGCTGCTCTGGCTTTTCGCGTGCCGCTGGCGCGCTGGCCCGTGTGTGCGAGCGTGGACGCGCGCCGAGGCGAGGTCTACGCAGGTGTCTACGACACCAGTGACGGCTGGCCGCGGCTGCTGGAGGCGCCCAGGGTGGTGCCCGCTGGCGAGCTTCTCGCCCGGCGGGTGGGCCAGCCCACGGTGTTCACGGGACCGGGCGTCGACGCTTGCAGCGCCCTGGAGGGCGCCCCGAGGGAGGTGTCTGCCGTGGCGCCGGCCGAGTGTCGTCGAGCGGATGCCGCCGCTGTGGGCGCCGTGGCGCTCGAGGCGGTGCGGACCGGGGCTTTGCCGGCGCTGACCGGAGCCGCCATGGAGACGCTCGAGCCAGTGTATCTCCGCGGCGCGGATACGGGCCCAGGACAGCCGTGGCGCGGCCGGTAGAGCAGGCCTGCCGTCGGCAGGCCACGGGAGACGCGCCTGGCTCGCTGCAGCGCCCCGCCTTGCCGCTGGCCGCGCGCGAGGCGGGCCGTCGACGTTGGCGGTGCGCCTGCATGCGCGACGCGTGGGCGAATGCGGGGGCAGTGGCGCCGGCGGCGGGCGTCGCCGCGAGGTTGGTCTGGTCGCTGCCCTGCATCGCGTGAGGAGCTGGAAGCCGATGGGCGAGGTCGTGCTGCGCCACGTGTACAAGATCTTCGATGGGGACGTGCTGGCCGTTGCGGACGCCAACATCGAGATCAGGGACAGGGAATTCGTCGTCCTGGTGGGGCCCTCCGGCTGCGGCAAGTCGACGACGCTGCGCATGATCGCCGGTCTGGAGCAGGTCTCGAGGGGCGAGATCTATATCGACGGGGTTCTGGTCAACGACGTTCCGCCCAAGGACCGGGACATCGCCATGGTCTTCCAGAACTACGCGCTGTACCCGCACATGACCGTCTACCAGAACATGGCCTTCGGGCTGAAGCTGCGGCACTTTCCCAAGGAGGAGATCGATGCCCGAGTGCGGGAGGCGGCGGAGATCCTGGGCATCGGGGAGCTGCTGGACCGCAAGCCCAAGGCCCTTTCCGGCGGCCAGCGGCAGCGCGTAGCGGTGGGTCGCGCGATCGTGCGGAAGCCCAAGGTCTTTCTCTTCGACGAGCCGTTGTCGAATCTCGACGCCAAACTGCGCCTGCAGATGCGCACCGAGATCAGCCGGCTGCATACGCGTCTGGAGGCCACCATGATCTACGTCACCCATGACCAGACCGAGGCGATGACGATGGGCGACCGGATCGTGGTGATGCGCGACGGCAGGATCTTGCAGATCGACACGCCGCTCAACCTCTACACTCGCCCCACCAGCCAGTTCGTTGCCGGATTCATCGGCAGCCCATCGATGAACTTCATCCGCGGCGTGCTGCAGTCCACGCCGGAAAGGCTCGTGTTCCGACACGAGGAGATCGAGCTGCCGGTTCCGGAGCGCTGGAGGGCCTGCCTGCGGGACCATTGCGGGCGAGAGGTCAGTCTGGGCATCCGCCCCGAGGACGTGCGCGGTCCGTGTCCGCCGGACGCGCCGGCATCCGTCCGTGCCATGGTCGAGGTCGTGGAACCGATGGGCAGCGAGGTGCTGCTCTACGTGACCACGGGCAGCGCCTCGTTGGTGGCGCGCGTTGGCCCCGAGTACATGCCCGAAGTGGGGGCGTCGATCGACCTCGCCGTGGACATGGGCAAGGCGCACTTCTTCGATGGCGAGACCGAGGCGAGCCTCGGGTTCCCACCGGGTCCGCAGCCCACGTCGTAGTTCCCCTCTGCGCGGAGAGGGCCTGATTTGGCGTTCGACCGGTTTGCCGGCCAGGAGCGGGCGATCCAGATGGCGGTGACCTGGCTGCAGACTGGCCGGCTTCCGCACGCGATCCTCGTCGTCGGGCCGGCAGGCGCAGGGAAGCGCGCCTTTGCGCTGGCTCTCGCCAAGGCGGTGCTCTGCGCCCACGCAGAGGCCGATGCCTGTGGGTCATGTCGATCCTGTCTGCTCCTGGACGCCATGGGCCATCCCGATCTCCACGCGCTCGTGCCGCTGGTCGCCGCCAAGGGGCCCAGGGACGAGGCCGGGCTTCAGGAGGAGATGCGGGAGGCGGCTGTCGGCTTCCTGCAGAGGGACGCTGGCGTGTCGTCATCGGCTGCCAGCATCGCCCGCGAGCACGTCCGGCTGCTGCAGCGCCAGATGTCGCTCGCGCCCGTTATGGGCTCGCGTCGGGTGGCCATCATCCTGGACGCCGAGCGCATGCACCCGGCGGCTGGCAACTCGCTGCTCAAGACCCTGGAGGAACCCACCCCCACCTCGCTCTTCATCCTGGTCTCTGCCGCGCCGGACCAGATTATGCCGACCATCCGCAGCCGCTGCCAGCGCCTGGCCCTGCAGCGGCTGCGGCCGGAGCGCATCCGGGCGCAGCTGCTTGCCGACGGGTGCGAGCCCGAGCGGGTGGAGCTCGGCGTGCGCCTGAGCGGCGGCAGTTTGAGCCGGGCTCGGGCCGCGGCCAGGGGCGACCTGGAGGGAGTGTGCGGGGCGGTCGAGCGACTGCTGCGCGGGGCGCTGGCTGCGGACGACGAAGCCTACTGGCAGTTCGTCAACGAGTACGGGGCAAGGGATGTGCGCGGCGAACTCGAGTCGGTGCTCGAGCTCTGCGGCCTCTACCTGCGCGACGCCTTCATGACCGCTGGCGGGCCGGCGGCGGGGGACGCGGTGCCGGATCGCGGCGGGTTGCTGGCCGACCTGCGTGCACGCCTGACGGCAGCGCAGATCGAGACGGCGGCGCTGGAACTGGATCGCGCGGCCGAGTTCCTGCGGCACAACGTGCACGTCAGCCTGGCGCTGGCCGGGCTCTGGGGGTGTCTGGGTGGGGCCCGCCCACCGCTGGAGTCCGCGGCGCCCCTGCCGAGCGGGCTCTCGGCCCAGTGGCGCCGGGCAGCGACTTTGCCGAGGTCGGCGAGGTGACGGATCTCCGCGCCCGCAAGAGCCTTGGCCAGCACTTCCTGGTGGATGCGCGCGTGGCAGACGCCATCGCGGCCCTGGTGAAGGCCACGCCGGGTGAACTCATCCTCGAGGTGGGCTCCGGTCGGGGCGCCCTGACGGCAGCGCTGGTGCGCCTGTATGGCCACGTCATCGGCGTGGAGATCGACCGCCGGCTGTCGGCAGGACTGCGCGCTCGCTTCGGGCCGCAGGAGCTGCGCCTGGTGGAAGGCGATATCCTCCATCTGGAGCTGGCGGAGTTGCTGGCGGGACAGGTCGCGTCACGGCTGGTGATCGTCGGCAATCTGCCCTACAATATCACCGGTCCGTTCCTCGGCCGGCTGCTGGCGCAGCGCGCGCTGGTCGATCGCGCGGTGCTGATGGTGCAGCGCGAGGTCGCGGCACGGCTGACGGCCAGGCCCGGCGGCAAGCAGTACGGGCAGCTCACCGTCCGGCTCGGGCTGTGGGCGGAGACCCGGTTGGCGATGGAGGTGGATCCACGTGCTTTCCGGCCGGTCCCCAGAGTCCGCTCGGCGGTCGTCGAATGCCGGTTCGGGGGCGAGCCGCGCCACCCGGTCGAGGACGAGGCGCTCTTCCGGCGCATCGTGTGCGGCGCGTTCGGGCAGCGGCGCAAGATGCTGCGCAACTCGCTGGCGGCGCTGCTGCCGCCGCCATGCCGGCCGCATCTGCCCGGGATCGCTGCCGCGGCGGGTATCGAGCTCACACGGCGTCCCGAGGAGTTGAGCCTTGCCGAGTTCTGCCGGCTCAGCGATGCCTGGGGGCGCTGGGCAGCGCTGCGGCTGGCGGACGCCGGCGGAGCGAGCGCATGACCCCGCGTCGCGCGGCTGCGCACGCCTGGCGGCTCGCCGCTGCCGTGGGGGGGGCGGCAGTGTGCGTGTGGCCGCTGGGCGCGCTCGCCGAGCAGTACTCGTTGAGCTTCAACAAGTCGAGCACGCGGATGAGCTGGAATCACCGGCTGCCGAGCTGGAGCTATGCCGCCCCGGTGCGATTCCTGGCCGCCGCGGACTCCAGCGTAAAACTGCGGATGAGCGCCTCGGCCAGCATCAACTCGGTGCTGGACGAGCGCGCGGACGCGAGGAACTGGCAGGACAACGCCTCGGTGAGTTCGTCCATCAACTACCCGATCCTCGGACCACGGGCGAGCATTCGCGTCGGTGCCAACATGAGTGTGCGCAGCGCGACGCTGACCCAGCAGAAGATCCGCAACCAGACGCTCGACTTCGGCATCCAGTCCAAGCCCCTGCAGAGCGGCCGGTTCCGCAGTCTGCAGGTGGATCTGACCCCGGGCGTGGTCACGGCGAGCCGCACCAACCGGGCCAGACTCGACAGCGTCTTCGAGGAGAGAGGAATCCAGTACGACGCCAGCCTGCGCGTGCAGCCCGAGATCTCGGTCTGGGGCAGGAAGCTGAGCAACTCGATCAGCGTCGGCAAGCGCGACAATACGCTGAAGAGCAACAGGAACCGCACCGAGTCCTACAGCACGAGTCTGGCCTACACCCTTCCCGGCGAGGTGCACACGAGCTGCTCGCTCGCCGAGACGCGGTCGCAGGTCGGGGTGCCGCGCTCGGTCGTCGCGGCGCGCGCCGACAGCGCGGCTGTGGGGCTGGACACCTCGGTCTCCATCGAGTCCCAGCGGACGCGCAACACGAGCGCCTCGTCCAGCCTGAGCGTCAGGCTCAGGGGTCTCGACCTGCGCGCCAGCGGCTCGTACCGGGAGAACTACCGCACGAACACGGCCAGTGCAGACGATGCCCCCGACAACAGCTTCTTCGGCAAGGACAGGGAGCACACGAGTTGGGACGTCGAGACCAGCGTCTCCGGCAAGCCGGCGAAGTCGCTGGTCGGCAGATCCTCGCTGCGCTACAGCGCCAGCGACGAGGGGTTCCTGCCGGTGCGCCTGGCCGATGGCACGGTGTACCGCAACGCGAGCTCGGATCTGGAGACCGAGAACCTGTTCCTCAACGGGTCCCTTGACTGGAAGGCAAGCGAACGCCACACGGTGAAGCTGGCGGCCTACGCCGAGGTGCGGACCGAGGTCAATCCCGGCGCGCGCGAACAGGACCGCAGCACGATCTCCCGCAGCCTGGACCTGACCTACGACGGCGTGACCGGCGGCCAGACCGGCATCAGTGCGCGGCTCGAGCGGAAGTACCTGCACCGTATCAACCTGGCGTCGAGCCGCTCGGCGGACAACCAGCGCAACAACGACCTGAGCCTCAGTCTCAGCACGCGGTACGAGCGGCTGGGCGTGAGCGCCTCGCATACCTTCAGCATCTCGGCGCGGCGCACCATCTACGATTTCGACCGTCAGGTGAACGAGAGCGAGCAGTCGCGCAAGAGCAACATTCGGCGCGGGTGGAGCATGGTGCACACGGCGCGGCGCCGGGTCGTCGCGGGCATCGAGGCGAACGCGCGGTACTCGTACAGCGCCGACGATTTCGGCGCGCTTCTGGTAGAGAGCGGGGCGCAGGTGGTCAAGCAGGACAACTCGGACCACAACATCTCCGTGGGTGTCTCCTACAGCCCGTTGACCGCCCTGTCGATCGGCAGCAGCTACAGCTATCGGTTGGGCCGCCAGTGGCAGTACGACTACCGTCTGGGCGACGAGCACCGGTACCTGAATCGACGCACCGAGAACGAGAGCCTGAGCTTGAGCGCGGACTACCAGCCGTCCCGCAGCACCAGCCTGAGCCTGCGCGGCAGCCGGTCGCGCCAGTTGAGCGGCACATACGACAGCGTCAGCGTCACGTACAGCCACACACTCTGAGCGCCCCGTTGGCGGCTCCGGGGCCAGCACGGCGCTCGAGGCGTCCGGCTGGTGTGCCGGGCGCTGGCACCGGTGGTCCGTGTGTGCGGGGAGAGAGAGGAGGCCCCTGATGGCCATGCCGCAGTCCGAGAGAATCTGGTTCAACGGGCGTCTGATCAGATGGGAGGATGCGAAGATCCATGTGCTCTCGCACGTCGTTCATTACGGATCCAGCGTATTCGAGGGGATCCGCTGTTACGACACGCAGAAAGGATCGGCGGTGTTCCGCCTGCGCGAGCACATGCAGCGCCTGTTCGACTCCGCAAAGATCTACCGGATGGAGATCCCCTACTCGCTGGCGGAGCTCAGCGCCGCGGTGCTCGAGACCATCAGGGCGAACCGGCTCCGCGCGTGCTACATCCGTCCCATCGTCTTCCGCGGCTACGGGGCCTTGGGCGTGCTGCCGTTCGAGTGCCCTGTGGACGCGGTGATCGCCGTGTGGGAGTGGGGGCAGTACCTCGGCCCCGAGGCCCTGCAGCGCGGGGTGTCGGTGTGCACGGCGTCCTGGAGCAGGGTGGCGCCCAACACCGTGCCGTTCCTGGCCAAGGCCGGCGGCAACTACCTCAACTCGCAGCTGGTGAAGATGGAGGCGCGCATCAACGGCTACGACGAGGGGATCGTGCTGACCCCCGAAGGGCTGGTCAGCGAGGGCAGCGGCGAGAACATCTTCGTGGTGAAGGGCGGTGTCGTGTACACGCCGGCTTCGAGTCACTCGATACTGCCGGGCATCACGCGGCACGCCGCCATCACGCTGGCGCGCGAGCTAGGATTGCGGGTCGAGTCGCGGGCGATACCGCGCGAGCTGCTGTACATCGCCGACGAGATCTTCCTCACGGGGACCGCCGCGGAGATCACCCCGGTGACCCAGGTCGACAAGATCGCGATCGGCGACGGCACGCGGGGCCCGATCACGGCGCAGGTTCAGCAGGCCTTCTTCAGAGTCATCAGCGCCGAGACGGAGGATCGCCACGGCTGGTTGACCTTCGTCGATCAGCGGTAGGCGGCGACAAGGGACGGCGCGGGGCGGGCACCAGCATGCCCGCCCGGAGCTGCGCCTGCGCGCGCCGGCGTGCCGGTCGGCAGGCGCCGAGCGCGGGGGCTGGCCGAACGAGATGAAGCGGTCCGAGAGATTCGGGGCATGGTGGGCGCACGCCTTCGCGACTCGCGCGGACGAGGCGCCGCTGGACCCGGGCGATGTCGCGCTGCTGCAGCGCCTGGGGTCGATCGTCGTCCGGAGGCGGATGGCAGCGCCGGCTCTCCTGCTGCTGGAGTGCGTGCGGCCACTGGGCTTCCTCGGCAGCCAGCTGCTGCACTTCGTGCGACCGTTGGCCACCCTGGCGTTCGCGGCAGGCGAGTACGAACGTCTCGCGCGTCTGCTGGAGAGGCGCGCGGGCATCGACCTGCTGGTGCGCGCGATCGCCGAGCAGGAGACGAAGGCGCATGAATGACCTCAGCGTGGTGATCGCCACGGACTGCGGCAGCACGACGACCAAGGCCATCCTCATCGAGCGCCGCGACGGCGTCTACCGCCAGACCTGCCGGGGCGAGGCCCCCACGACGGTGGAGGCGCCCTTCGAGGACGTGACCCGCGGCGTGCTCAACGCCATCCAGGAGGTGGAGGAGCTCTCGGGAAGACGGATACTGGATGGCGAGCGCATCGTGAGCCCTGCGCAAGGCGACCGCGGCGTCGATCTGTTCATCTCGACGAGCAGCGCCGGGGGCGGGCTGCAGATGATGGTGGCGGGGGTGGTGCAGTCCATGACCGGCGAGAGCGCTCAGCGCTGTGCCCTGGGCGCCGGCGCCATCGTCATGGACGTGCTGGCAGCCAACGATGGCCGGCTACCCCACGAGAAGATCGAGCGCATCCGGCAGTTGCGGCCCGACATGGTGCTGTTGTCGGGGGGCACCGACGGAGGCACCGTGAGCCATGTGGTCGAGCTCGCCGAGTTCGTAGCCGCGGCAGACCCTCGGCCCCGTTTCGGCGCGGGCTTCCGGCTGCCGGTCATCTTCGCGGGCAACCGCGACGCCCGGGAGCAGATCGGTCGAGTCCTGCAGCATCGCGCCGCCCTGACGTTGACGGAGAACATCCGGCCGAGTCTGGAGGAGGAGAACCTGGGGCCGGCGCGGCGGGTGATCCACGAGCTGTTCCTGGAGCACGTGATGGCGCAGGCTCCCGGGTACAGGAAGCTCATGGGCTGGACCGGCGCACCGATCATGCCCACCCCGGCGGCGGTGGGCGAGATCATGCAGGCCATCGCGCGGCGGCACGGGATCAACGTGATCGGCGTCGACATCGGCGGCGCCACCACCGACGTCTTCTCGGTTTTCGACGGGGTGTTCAACCGGACTGTCAGCGCCAACCTCGGCATGTCGTACAGCGTCTCCAACGTCCTGTCCGAGGCCGGGGTCGACCAGATCATGCGGTGGGTGCCGTTCGAGATGGACGAGGCGGAGCTCCGCGATCGGGTCAAGAACAAGATGATCCGGCCGACGACCATCCCCCAGTTGCGCGCCGAGCTGCAGATCGAGCAGGCCATCGCGCGCGAGGCGCTGCGCCTTGCCTTCCTGCAACACCGGGACCTTGCCGTCGGCCTGAAGGGAGTGCAGACCGAACGGACGCTGTCGGACGTGTTCGAGCAGAGCGGCACGGGGGCGAGTCTGATCGACATGCGGCGTCTGGATCTGCTGGTGGGCAGTGGCGGCGTGCTGTCGCATGCGCCACGGCGAGCCCAGGCCGCCGCGATGCTCATCGATGCATTCCAGCCCGAAGGCATCACGCGGCTGGCGGTGGACAGCATTTTCATGATGCCCCATCTCGGCGTCCTGTCGACCGTGGATCAGCGAGCCGCCACCGAGGTGTTCGACCATGACTGCCTCGTCTATCTGGGGACGTGTGCGGCGCCGACCGGCAGCGGCAAGCCGGGAACGCTCTGCGCGACATTCCGCGTCGCCCTCCCCGAGGGAGAGCGGTCGGGGGAGCTGCACGCGGGCGAGATCGTCTGCCTGCCGTTGCCGCTGATGACCACAGCGGAACTCGAGTTGCGGCCTGCCAGGGGATGGGATGCCGGTGCCGGCCACCAGGAGCGGGTGGTGGCCACCGTGCACGGCGGGGTGGTCGGCCTCATCCTGGACGGGCGCGGGCGTCCGCTGCAGCTGCCGGGCGGGTCGCGGGAGCGCCTCTCCCAGGTGACGGCCTGGAATGCGGCGCTGAGTCTGTACTAGCGAGGAAGCGGACATGGCCCATGCCTATACCCCCGGGCTGCGGGTGACGCGCCAGGCCACCATCCGTCGCGAGCGGCGCCTGCCCCTCCAGGGCGAAGTGGTCGCTGCCGTGGGGCAGCGGGTGACCCGCGACCAGGTGGTGGCGCGCACCGAGCTTCCCGGCGAGGTGACGGCCCTGAACCTGGTCAACAGGTTGGGCGTATCGCCGGCCGAGCTGCCGCGCTACATGCTCAAGCGCGCGGGCGAGCACGTCGCCGCCGGCGAGGCGCTGGCTGCCACGCAGCCGTGGCTCAGGTGGTTCAAGACCACGGTAGCCTCACCGGTGGACGGCACCGTGGAGAGCATCTCGTCGGTCACCGGCCAGGTGATCCTGCGCAAGCCGGCGCGGCCGGTCGAGGTCTTGGCGTATGTCGACGGCATGGTGGTCGAGGTGCTGCCCGGCGAGGGCGTGGTGGTGGAGGCGCGCGGGGCGTTCGTCCAGGGGATCTTCGGCGTCGGCGGCGAGACCTGGGGGACGATTCGGATGCTGGCATCGCGTCCCGACGAGCGGGTGGCGGAGGACGCGGCCGACGGCGACTGCGCCGGGTGCATCCTGGTGGCCGGGGCGCTGCTCACGTCCGGGATGATCGACCGGGCCCGCCGGTGCGGCGCCGTGGCGATCGTCGGCGGCGGCGTCCGCGACCACGATCTGCGCGCCCTGCTGGGCTACGATCTCGGCGTGGCGATCACCGGCACCGAGAAGCTCGGCATCACCGTGATTGTCACCGAGGGGTTCGGCGAGATCGCGATGGCGCGCAAGACATTCGACATCCTGACAGCCTGTGCGGGCCGGGAGGCCTCGGTCAACGGCGCCACGCAGATCCGCGCGGGGGTGCAGCGTCCGGAGATCATCGTTCCCGGCGGCGATGCTGCCGAGGACGTTGCCGACCCGCGCCCGACTCATGCCACCGGTCTCCAGATCGGCGACCAGGTGCGCGTCATCCGGGCGCCGCACTTCGGGCGCATCGGACGCGTCGTCGACCTGCCGCAGGAGCTTCGCGAGATCGACTCGGGAGCGCGCGTCCGCGTGCTCGTTCTGGAGTTCGGCTCGGGCGAACGCACCATGGTGCCGCGCGCCAACGTCGAGATCATCGAGGACTGATGGCTGCACAGCGTCCGGTGTGTGTCTGTAGGGAGGCGCGTCGAGTCGGGCCCGCCTTGCTGTCGGGCGGCTGGCGGCGCGGGGCGATCCTGGCGGCATGGGTGCTGCTGGGAATGGGGTCAGCCTGGGCAGCCGCTGACACTGCCGCGCTCGGCATGGTGCGTGCCAAGGACTATCCCGGCGATGCGGGCGGGAGCGTGATCGTCTGGTGGCCTCGCCCGGAGGAGGGCGCGACGGAGGCCGAGTATGAAGTGCTGATCGCGAGCTCGCCCGCAGGACCGTTCCGGCGGGCGGCGACGGTGAGCGGCAGAGGCAGTCTGGCGGCGGATCTGCCGGCGGTCTTCGGCCATGGTCCGGAGACCAAGACCCAGCACTTCGCAGTGGTCAGCGCGGAGCCGCAGGAGTCGGGGGAGCCGCGGCCGCTGGCGGACGGCCGGGAGTACTACTTCCGGGTGGATCTACGCCGCGGCGACCAGGTCTACCCCGGCACCCAGATCGTCGCTGCGGTGCCCGCAGCCAACCTCTTCAACTGGGCGAAGACCAACAACCTCGTCATGGCGCTGGTGTTCTCGGGCCTGATTCTGGGGGCGATTCGCCTGGCCAGGACGCGCGATCTGTACATCCGCAAGATCGCGGGCCTCGAAGCCATCGACGAGGCATTGGGTCGAGCCACGGAGATGGGGCGTGCCGTGCTGTTCGTACACGGGCTGCGCGATCTGAGCAGCATCTCCACCATCGCGGCGGTCAGCATCCTGGGGCGGGTCGCGCGCCGGACGGCGCAGTACGCCACGCTGCTGCGCGTCGCGAACACCGACCCGGTCGTGATGTCGGTGAGCCAGGAGACCGTCAAGGAAGCGTATCTGGAGGCAGGGCGCCCGGACGCCTACCGGGCAGACGACATCTTCATCGCCGGCACCGACCAGTTCAGCTATGCGGCAGCCGTGGAGGGCATCATGCTCCGCGAGCGTCCGGCGACCAACATCATCATGGGCTATTTCTATGCCGAGGCGCTGCTGTTGACGGAGACGGGCGCCTCCACCGGGGCGATCCAGATCGCCGGCACCGACGCCTTCACGCAGCTCCCCTTCTTCGTGACCACCTGCGACTACACGTTGATGGGCGAGGAGCTGTACGCTGCCAGCGCCTATCTGTCGCGCGAACCGCGCCTGCTGGGCAGCCTCAAGGGCCAGGATGCCGGCAAGGGGATCCTGATCGTCATCATCGTGGCGGGAGCCCTGCTCGCCTCGCTGGGCTATCCCCAGTTCGCGCACTTGTTCGCCGCCTATTGAGGAGACCGGCATGCACTTCTTCGGCCGCACGCTGCCCGTGGCGATCGCGTTCGTCTGCGGCATCATAGCCATGGCGATCTACTATGTGCCGCACGCCTGGGCCCAGGAGCTGGAGCGCGAGCTGTCGCTGTGGCTGCGGATAGTCGCGGCGTTCGCCTACCTCCTCGGCCTGTACAGCCTGTTGAGGCTGCACTGGGGGCGCATCGCGCGACAACAGGCGGGTTGGGGCTACAGCCTGGTGGCCTGCGCGAGCTTCCTGCTGATGATGGCGTTCGTCGTCTACAACGACGGCCAAGGACCTTTCGCGCCGCTGGCTGCCAGCGGCGGGTATCGCTGGCTGTTCGCGCATGTCCATGTCCCCTGCGCGTCCACCATGTTCTCCCTGCTGGCCTTCTTCATCGCTTCGGCCGCGTACCGCACGTTCCGGGCGCGCACGCGCGAGGCCGCCGTGCTCTTGGTGGCGGCGGTGGTCATGATGCTGGGTCGGGTGCCGGTGGGCCGGGCGATCGCCAGACCCCTGCCGGCGGTCTCCGAATGGCTCATGGAGGTGCCGAACCTGGCGGCCAAGCGCGGCGTGCTGCTGGGCATCTGTCTGGGGGCCATCGCCACCTCGGTGCGCATCATCTTCGGGATCGAGCGCTCCTACCTGGGCCGCGAGGATTCCTGATGGAACGCCTCCTGCGCCTCGACCGACGGGTGATCTTCGCCTGCGTCTTCCTCGGGGTGGTCGTGCCGCTGCTCGTGGAGTTCCACCTCCCGATCGGCGCGACGCCGCCGGTCCAGGCGGTGTACGACGCCCTCGAGCGGCAGGTCGAGGCGAAGCAGCGACCCCTGGTCCTGGTGTGTTTCTCGTACGGCGCCAGCACCGAGCCCGAGATGCAGCCGATGGCGCGCGCCCTCCTGCGGCACCTTTTCGGTCGCAACGCGCGCGTTCTGGCGATGTGCCTGTGGCCAGAGGCTCCAGGCATGGCGCAGGAGGCGCTGCAGACCACCGCGGCCGAATTCGGGCGCGTCTACGGACGGGACTATGTGTTTCTGGGGTACAAGCCCGGGGCCTCCAGCGTGATCCTGAACATGGGCCAGAGCTTCGCCGACACGTTCCCCGCGGATGCCTCCGGCACGCGCGTGGACAGCCTCGAGGTCACGCGGTCCATCCGCAACCTGGGCAGTGTCGATCTGGTGATCGATTTGGCAGCCGGCGACTCCGTCGAGTACTGGTGGATTCCGTACGGCCAGGAGAAGTTCGGCTTCCCGCTGGTGGCTGGCTGCACGGCGGTCATGGCCCCCGATCTGTACCCGTTCCTGCAGTCCGGGCAGCTGACGGGCGTTGTCGGGGGACTGGCCGGTGCGGCCGAGTACGAAAGCCTGGTCGGCAGCCCGGGCGCGGCGACGGCGGGCATGCGGGCCCAGTCTGTGACGCACGTGATCATCGTCCTGTTCGTCCTGGGCGGCAATGCGGGGTATCTGTTGACCCGCCGCAGGCACGGGATGCGCCGGGACCGGGAGGGTGCGGGTGAACGGTAGCCGGGCTGTGCTCGCGGCGCTGGTGGCGTCGTTCGTGGCCGTGAACGTCTTCTTGCTGGCCACTGGCCGACTGAGCGTGAGCTGGGGGGACGCTGGAACCATCGCGGCCGCGGGGCTCTCGCTGGCGCTCTTCAGCTTTCTGTACCAGGACAACCCGCTGTTCAGACTCGCCGAGCACGTGTTCGTGGGCGTGGCTGCGGCGTACATCTTCGGGCAGTACTGGTACCAGGTTCTCTACGGCGAACTGCTGACTCGGCTGGCGACCCTGAACGAGCCGTCGGCAGCCGGCGCCAGCGGCTGGTGGCTGCTGTGCCCCACCGCGCTGGGGCTACTCATGCTGACGCGGCTATCGCCCCGCGCTGCCTGGCTGAGCCGCATCGCCTTCGCGTTCTTCGTAGGGCTCGGGGCAGGGTTCACCATTCCCCGGTACGTCTCCTCCTTTCTGCTGGCGCAGCTCGAGTCGACGCTGCAGCCGATCACCTGGGACTGGCACGGCCTCAATCTCCTGCTGATCCTGGTCGGCGTCCTGTCCGTGCTGGTCTACTTCTTCTTCTCCCTGGAGCACCGCGGCGCGGTCGGGGGAGTGTCACGCATCGGCGTGTACTTCCTGATGGTCTCCTTCGGGGCCTCTTTCGGCTACACGGTGATGGCGCGTCTGTCGCTGCTGATTGGGCGGATCACCTTCCTGCTGCGCGACTGGCTGCACGTGATGTAGCTGGGTGGTCGGTCAGCGAAGGAATGGCGGCAGGATCTCGTTGGCCAGCATCTGCTCCAGAGTCTGGCGGCGGCGGATCAGATGCGGGGTGCCCGCCTGATCGAGCATGGCCTCGGCAGCCTCGGGGAAGGAGTTGTAGTTCTTGGCAGGCATGGCCGCGCAGTAGGCACCGCTGCCGCCGATGACCAGCAGATCCCCCACATGGGCCACGGGCAGCGAGCGCGGCCCCAGCGCTTCCGGGTTCCCTGGTGCGGGAGTCAGGACATCGCCGCTCTCGCAGCAGTGACCCACCACGACATACGTGGCCAGTTCTTGGGAGGCGGGCGGCGAGGCGGCGGCGCGGACCAGGCGGAGCGGATGCTGTGCCCCGTAAAGGCTCGGGCGCAGGATCTCGGTCATGCCGCTGTCGGTCTTGATGAAGCGGTACCCAGCGGGGCCGGTGTCGACGATGTCGGTGACGGTGCACACGAGTGCCCCGGCGTTGGCGGCGACGAAGGTTCCCGGCTCGATCTCGAGGTGGAGCCGACGGCCGTGATCGCGGGCAAAGCGCTCGAGCTCTGCCGCGATCGGCGTGCCTATCCGCTGGAGGTCGGTGGAGAGCTCGCCGGGCATCCGCCCGACCTTGAAGCCGCCGCCGAGACTCACACGCACCACGTCGGGCAGCAGGCTGGCGATCGTCAGCGTCAGCCGCGCGCAGCGATGCCAGACTTCCGGATCGGTCCCGGAGCCGATGTGGCTGTGCAGGCCCGTTATCGTCAAGCCGAACCTGGCAGCGATGCCGCGCGCCTGGTCGAGGTGTTCGTGCCAGACGCCGAAGCTGGCGGCAGGGCCTCCCACGTTGGTCCGGTTGCTGTGGCCCGAACCCAGACCTGGGTTCACGCGGAACGAGGCGCTCGTGCCGGGACGGATCCGCCCGTACGCCTCCAGCTGTCTCAGCGAGGAGGCATTGAACAGAACCCCGGTCGCCAAGAGCGCTTCCAGGTCGGCGGGCAGCTCCTGGGTCGTGAGCTGAATCGAGGTCGGGGTCACGCCCGCGCGCAGCGCCCGCCAGGCCTCGTGGCCGCTGCTGGCATCGATATGCAGGCCGGCGCCGACCAGCGCGCGCACCACGGCCGCGCTGGGGCAAGCCTTCATCGCGTAGCGAACGGTCAGGCCGAACGGAGCGGGGAACGCCAGCGCCTGCTGCGCCTGGGCGAGCAGGGATCTCTGGTCGTACACGTAGAGCGGCGTTCCGAAGTCGGCGCGCAGCTGGCGAACCATGCTGTCCGCGAGCCAGGGGGCAGCTTCCACAGGCACCTGTGCCTTGGCTGTATCTTGCGATTTTACAAGGGAATTGGTAGGTTCAGCGGCAGCCAATACTCGGGCGCGGCCAGATCGCTGTCAAGACGGCCGCCGTCCGGCGGCTTACCCTGGCGACACGGACCGCAGCGCTCTGGTGGCGCCCGCCGTGAGGGCGCCGACCTTCGGGGGCGTACCTGTCTGCGAGTTGCCCGGTTGCCGGTCGCCGCGGCCGT
>CAZPXM010000035.1:0-7175 GCA_964591015.1 uncultured Gemmatimonadaceae bacterium | reverse complement strand
GCCGCGGCCGTCGCTCGGCCTGCCGCTTGCCGTGACAGGGTCCGTGGCTGGGCCCCGGGTCGCGGTGCGCAGCGGTGACCCGAGCGCTTCCGGGGAGCGGTGGCGCGACGGGTGGTTCTGTGTCTGTGGTGATGGCGCGATGCGGCGACAGCCCCGATAGCCTATGCCGGCGCACATACTCGGGATCTCGGCATTCTACCACGACAGCGCCGCGTGCCTGCTCCGCGACGGCGACATCGTCGCCGCCGCGCAGGAGGAACGGTTCACGCGCATCAAGCACGACCCGGGTTTCCCCCGCCACGCGGTGGCCTACTGCCTCAGGGAGGCCGGGATCGGCGCCGATGAGCTCGATATGGTCGGCTTCTACGACAAGCCACTGCTGACCTTCGAGCGGCTCCTGGAGACGCACCTGGCCACGGCGCCGCGCGGCATCCGGCTGTTCTGCAAGTCCATGGCGGTGTGGCTGAAGCACAAGCTGTGGATTCCGCAGACAGTCCAGCGGGAGCTGGGCTACAGGGGCCCAGTGCTGTTCGGCGAGCACCATGAATCGCACGCTGCCAGCGCGTTCTACCCGTCGCCTTTCCGCGAGGCAGCCATCCTGACACTGGACGGCGTCGGCGAGTGGGCGACGGTCAGCTATGGGCGCGGGTGCGGCCGCGAGATCGAGCTGCTGGCCGAGCTGCCTTTCCCCCACTCGCTCGGCCTGTTCTACTCGGCCTTCACCTACTTCTGCGGCTTCCGGGTGAACTCCGGCGAGTACAAGCTCATGGGTCTGGCGCCCTACGGCGAGCCGAGATATGTCGACCGCATCCGAGAGCATCTGCTGGATCTGCGGGAAGACGGCTCGTTCCGCCTGAACATGCGCTATTTCAACTACCTGTCCGGCCTGACCATGACCAACCGGCGCTTCGCGCGGCTGTTCGACGGCCCGCCGCGGGCGCCGGAGTCGCCACTCACGCAGCGCGAGATGGATCTGGCCCGCTCCTGCCAGGTTGTCGTGGAGGACGTCGTGATGCGCATGGTGCGCCACGTCCACGCGGTGACCGGTCTGGCAGATCTGTGTCTGGCCGGCGGCGTTGCCCTCAACTGCGTGGCCAACGGCCGCATCCTGCGCGAGGGGCCCTTCTCGCGGCTGTGGATCCAGCCGGCCGCGGGCGACGCGGGGGGAGCGCTGGGCGTGGCCCTGTCTCTGTGGCATCGCTACCTGGGACAGCCGCGGCAGGCTGGCGACGGCCCCGACCGCATGCGGGCGGCGCTGCTGGGCCCCTCGTTCGCGGACGAGGAGATCCGCCGATTCCTCGACGAGCGAGGGGCGGTGGCCCAGCGGGTGGGCTACGAGGCGCTGCCGGAGCGGGTCGCCGAACTGCTGGCCTCGTCCCACGTGGTGGGATGGTTCCAGGGCCGCATGGAGTTCGGGCCCCGCGCCCTGGGCTCGCGGTCGATTCTCGGCGACCCCCGGTCGCCCGGCATGCAGCGACTGATGAACCTCAAGATCAAGTTCCGGGAGAGCTTCCGGCCCTTTGCGCCCTCGGTGCTGGCGGAGCGCGCAGCGGAGCTGTTCGAGCTGGACGTGGCGTCGCCCTACATGCTGCTGGTCGCGCCGGTGCGCGCGCATCGCCGGATCGCGATGACCGCCGAACAGCAGCGGCTGTTCGGCATCGACAAGCTGAACGTGCCTCGGTCCGACATCCCTGCGGTGACCCACGTGGACTACTCGGCCCGCGTGCAGACCGTGACGCGGGCCGACAACCCCCTCTACTACGACACGATCGCCGCGTTCGCGCGCCTGACCGGCTGTCCGGCGGTGGTCAACACCTCCTTCAACGTACGCGGGGAGCCGATCGTGTGCACGCCGCTCGATGCGTACCGCTGCTTCATGCGCACCGAGATGGACTACCTGGTGCTGGGGCCCTATCTACTCGACAAGCGCGATCAGCCGAGCTGGGTGGAGAGCGGCGACTGGCGGAAGGAGCTGCAGCTTGACTGACCGCTTCTGGGCGTGGCCCGAGGGGCAGCCTGGCGAACTGCGTCGCTTCGGATTCACGATGGCGGGGGCGCTGGTGCTCGCGGGCGGATGGTGGTGGTACCGCGGCGGGCAGCCGGGCGGGGTGGTTCTGGTGGTGGTGGGTGCCGCCTTGGCGGTGGTCGCGGCGTCGGCACCATCGCTCCTGGCCGGACCCTACGGCGTGTGGATGTACCTGGCACGCATGCTCGGCTGGCTCAACACGCACCTGCTGCTCGGGCTCGCCTTCTTCACGTTGTTCGCGCTGGTCGGTCTGGTCATGCGACTCGTCGGCTACGATCCTCTGCGGCGCCGCTGGGAGCCAGGGCGAACGTCGTACTGGCAGGGGCGGAAGGAGCCGCTGCGGCCACGCGACCACTTCGAGCGCCAGTTCTGAGCGACAGGGCGCCCGTGCTTGATCTGCTTTCGGAGAGGGGCTATATTACTCGCCTCCAGAATCCAGAGTCGCAGGGGCTTCTCGGTGAGCCCTCCGGTGCCGGGCCAGATGACAGCGCGTGGATGCGGTGCGCTCTGGCTCAGGCAGAGCTGGCCGCAGCCAGCGGGGACATCCCGGTAGGTGCGGTGATCGTGGCCGGGGGCCGGATCATCGGCCAGGCGTGCAACCGGACCGAGTGTCTGCGGGATCCAACCGCGCACGCCGAGATTCTGGCAATCCGTCAGGCAACGGCGGCCACGGGGTACTGCCGGTTGCCCGGCGCGGTGCTCTATGTCACGCTGGAGCCCTGCGCCATGTGTGCCGGCGCAGTGGTTCTGGCCCGCATCCCGCGCCTGGTCTACGGCGCGCCGGACCCCAAGGCCGGAGCCTGCGGCTCACTGCGCAACGTGGTGCAAGACGGCCGGCTGAACCACCGCTGCGAGGTGGTGGGTGGCGTCCTCCGGGAGGAGTGCGCGCAGCAGCTTCGCGTGTTCTTCGCCGCACTGCGGGCGCCGGCTTCGTGAGGTCCGGAGAGGTGCCGGAGTGGTCGATCGGGGCGGTCTCGAAAACCGTTGTGACCGTCAGGTCACCGTGGGTTCGAATCCCACCCTCTCCGCCATGTCGGGAGCTGGCTGTCGCGGAGAGATGGCCGAGTGGTCGAAGGCACACGACTGGAAATCGTGTGTAGGGTGAAACCTACCGTGGGTTCGAATCCCACTCTCTCCGCCACTTGAGGGCAGGTGAGGCCTGCCATTGTGGAGGTGGGGCAGTAGCTCAGCTGGGAGAGCGCCAGGTTCGCAATCTGGAGGTCGTGGGTTCGATCCCCATCTGCTCCACCATTTTTCGCCAACGGCGACCGGGGCATCAGGCGGGTGCCCGGTCGCCACACACCAGGGAGTTCGGTCAGTTCGCGGTTCGCGCCAAGGTCGTGCTAGATGGGGAGTTAGCGGTGCCCTGTACCCGCAATCCGCTATAGCGGGGTCGAATTCCCATCCAGAGGTCTTTGCCCATCTGGCTCGAGCGGCACACAGCGGCGCTGAAGGTCGGATCCTGCGCAACGTGAGGCTTCTGAACCCCGTCAGGACCGGAAGGTAGCAGCGGTAGGAATGCCCTTGCGTGTGTTGCAGAGCCGTCTGGCCGGAGTCGGCTGATGCCAGGAGATCCGGGTGGCTGGATCGAAGGTGGGTGCACGGCCTTGCGCTTCCTTGGCCCGGCAGCGGCATCCCCGAGCGTCGCCGGCGGCGACGTGCATGCGTCCTTCCGCTGGAGCGAGCACAGACTGGTCCGGGCACCGGCCGGCGCGATGACGGATCGCTCGCAGACGCCCCTTCCCGGCTCGGTGGCGGGTTCGGTGGTGGCTGGCGGTTCGGCGCCGTCCTCCGGCTGGCGTCGGGCGGCCTGCGGTCTGGCGATTCCGTGGCTGCCCTCGTCGTCTCTGCTCGGCCCCGCTCAGCCGCCCACAGCCAGGCGAGCCTAGGCGATGGCCTTTCTGGTTACGGCGCGCAAGTGGCGACCCCAGCGATTCGCCGAGGTGGTGGCGCAGGAGCACATCACCCAGACGCTTGCCAATGCCGTCCTGGCGGACCGCGTGGCTCAGTGCTATCTGCTGTGCGGCCCCCGCGGCGTCGGCAAGACCACCACCGCGCGCATCCTGGCCAAGGTGCTCAACTGCGCGGACCGCGCCGGGGCCGATCCGTGCGACGTGTGCCCGTCGTGCCGCAGCATCGCGGCCGGCACGAGCATGAATGTGCTGGAGATCGACGGGGCCTCCAACAACAGCGTCGACGATGTGCGCGAGCTGCGCGAGGTGGTCCGGTACGTCCCCACCGAGGGCAAGTACAAGATCTACATCATCGACGAAGTGCACATGCTGTCGGCGGCGGCGTTCAACGCGTTGCTGAAGACGCTGGAGGAACCTCCCCCTCACGTCGTCTTCATCTTCGCGACGACCGAGGTTCAGGAGGTCCCCGAGACGATCCTGTCGCGCTGCCAGCGGTTCAACTTCCGCCGCATCCCGACAGACCGCATCGCCGCGCACCTGGCGACCATCGCGCAGGCGGAGGGCATCGTCGCCGAGGAGGAGGCCCTCTACCTGCTGGCGGCCCGGGCGGACGGTGCGCTCCGCGATGCCGAGAGCCTGCTGGATCAGGTGGTCTCGTTCGATCCGAGTGGGGTATCGCTGGACGCGGTTCGCCAGGTGCTTGGGCTGGTGGACGGCGGGATCTACTTCGAGCTCACGGCGGCGATCGCCGAGGCCAGGGCGGCGAGGGCGCTCGAGCTGCTCGGCGCCGTGTGCGATTCGGGTGCCGACCTGGAGGAATTCGTCCACGGCTTCATCGCGCACGTCCGCAATCTGGTGTTCGCGCGCCTGGTGGGTCCGGCCGCGATGGTCGACGTGTCGCCCGGCGAGCGCCAGCGGTACGCCGACGCTGCCAGCGTCTTTGCGGTCGAGGATCTGGTCCGCGCGCTGCACGTCCTGCTCGAGTTGCAGGCCGCGGTCCGCCGCTCGGTGCAGCCGCGCTTCCGGGTGGAGATGGCGCTGGTGCGCCTCGCCGCGATGGGACGAGCGGTCGATCTTGCCGAGCTGGTGCAGCGGGTGAGCGCTCTGGAGCAGCGACTGCGCGGCGAGCGTCCGCCCGCGGGTGGGCTGCCCGCGGCCGGCGCGGCTGCCGGCGCCGGCGCCAGCGCGCCGCACACCGCGCGGCAGCCTGGCGAGGCTGACGCGCGCGCCGAGGCGAACAGGGCGCCCGCTGGCCAGCAGGCGGCCCCGGGCGCGGCGGAGTCGGTGCCTCGGTCCCGGGCGCTCGAGGAGGAGGTGGGCGGCACGCGCGTGGGGCAGGCAGGCGGCGGCCCGAGCGGCGCGGGCGCGGCTCCCGCGGAGGCGGGCGGCGGGCGCCGGCCGAGCGGCCAGGAGCCGTCGGCAGTGGCGGACGCGGGGCCGGACGAGCCCGGGGCGCCGCTGACGCTGGCGCGCGCGCAACAGGACTGGGGGGCGCTGCTGGAGGACGTGCGGCAAGCCCAGCCCGCTTTGGCGGTCTTCCTGCGAGACGGACGTCCGGTGGCTCTGGAGGGTCTGGCGCTCACCCTGGCCTTCGCCGAGGGCGACCGGTTCCAGCTCTCGCAGGTGCAGCGAGCAAGAGCGGCGATCGAGGAGCTGGCCGCCAAGCGGTGGGGTGTGCGGGTGCACCTGCGCTGCGTGGTGGCGCCGAGCCAGGAGCCGGCGCCTGCACCCCGCCCAGCGGACGGCGAGCTGGACCCGGCCGTGCGCGCCGTGGTCGATGCGTTCGATGGCGAGCTTCTGTGAGGGTGCTATGGAAGGCGGCCCGGTCGAAGAGCTGATCGCGGCGTTGAGCCGGCTGCCCGGCATCGGGCGCAAGACCGCGCAACGCCTCTCCTTCCACATCGTCAGGCAGCCCCGCGCAGAGGCCGAGACCCTGGCGAAGGCGCTCCTGGGCGTCAAGGACAACGTCCGCGCGTGCAGCCGGTGCTTCAACCTGACAAGTGTGGACGCCGAGCTCTGCGCGATATGCAGCGATCCGCGTCGCGATCAGCAGTTCATCTGCGTGGTGGAGGATCCGGGGACCATCCTCGTCCTCGAGTCGAATCAGCTGCTGGACGGCGTCTATCACGTGCTCGGCGGAGTGCTGAGCCCTCTGGACGGGGTGAGCCCGGCCGATCTGCACATCGACGAGCTCGTGGAGCGCGTCAAGCGGACGCAGGTGCGCGAGGTCGTGGTCGCGCTCAACGCCAGCGCCGAGGGCGACGCCACGGCGGAGTACCTCGCGCGGCTGCTGGCGCCGTTGACGCAGGTCACGCGTCTGGCGCGGGGGCTGCCGGTGGGCGCCGATCTGGAGCTGGCCGACAGGCGCACGCTGGCCTATGCACTGGCGGGCAGGCGTTCGTTCTAGCTGACTGGCTGAGCCCCGGTCCCTGAGACCGTTCAGGTCGAGGTCTCCCGCGAGCCGTGCGATGATCATGAACCTGCCCAACCTCCTCACCACGCTGCGTCTCGCGCTGGCTCCTGTGATCCTGTTCACGCTGCACTCGGGAGCGTGGTACGGCACCGGTGTGGCCTTTCTCGTCTTCGGCGCGGCCTCGGTGACCGATTTCTACGACGGGAGGCTTGCCCGCGCCGGCAACCGGGTGACGCGCACGGGACGCTTTCTCGATCCGCTCGCCGACAAGGTCCTGGTCACCTGTGGCCTCGTCGTCCTGGCGTGCGAGCGGCTCGTGAGCCTGTGGCTGGTGGCTCCCATCGTGGTGCGCGACGTGATCGTCACCGGTATGCGCGTCCACGCCCTGGCGCGCGGCCGCCAACTGGAGACATCGCGCTTCGCCCGGTGGAAGACGGCCATGCAGCTGGTGGCGGTGGCGGTCCTGCTGTTTCTCCTTGCGGTCAGGGATGTCGCCGCCCGGTTCGTGCCCGGCAAGGGACTGCTGCTGTCCGGTGGGGAGCTGCAGCTGCTGGCGAACCTGCTGGTGGCCGCGGTGCTGCTCTTGACCGTGGGGTCAGGGCTGCAGTACATGATGCGCGCCCAGACGGATGGACGGCAGCTGTCGCCCTGAGGACGGCTCCGAGGAGGCCAACCACTGCGGAAGCTCATCGCGACGCTGGGGTTTGCCGGCTATGCGCCGGTGGCGCCGGGCACCGCCGGTTCGGTGGTGACCATGGCCGCCTGCCTGGTGTGCGCTGCGGCAGGTCTCCGTTGGGGGGGAGCCGGGTGGGCGATCCTGATT
>CAZPXM010000034.1:21690-29842 GCA_964591015.1 uncultured Gemmatimonadaceae bacterium | reverse complement strand
ACCCCCGCCTCAGCTAGCCCCCCTCAGCCACCCACCCAGGACGAAGGCTACGCCGTCCGCTTGGCCTGTCGTCGCCTACCCAAGCGCGGCAGATAGTACTCCGTCATGTAGTGCCTCTTGCAGTAACCCCTTGACGAATGGGGCTCCGTACATCCCGGCACCTGGCAGGTCCGCCGCCCGTAGATGCGCTCCCGCTCTGGCGTCAGGCGCCCGTAGCGCCGCACCTGCTGATAGTGGCGGAAGCAGTAGCCCTTCGCTATCTGCGGCTGCCCGCATCCCTCGACCACGCAGATGTGCCCTCGCCTCCTGTACTCCCTCTCGGGAGTGAGCCGACCGTGACGACGAATCTGCTGGTAATGGCGCGAGCAGTAGCCCGCAGTGCGGGCCTCCCGATCGCACCCCTCTGCCTTGCACATCACCTTCCACCTGCTCCTGGCGCCCTTCTGTTCCGATTCCATTGACTGCCTTCCTCTCTCGCGTGTTTCGATCGCGGCAGTCTGAAGCAACTAGCGTACCACTATGTGGGCCTGGCCTACCACCATCCGCAACCAAGTCAGTTACCGCACGTAACAACTTGTATCCCAATGAATTCCTCCATACGCATCTCACACACCACTCGCTGTGTTCGGCCCGAACAGAGGCCCGCGGCCGTCTCACCATTGAGACGTGCTCAGCGCTCAAGAGATAGCTAAATCCGCGACAACTCCTCGCTTTGCGGACTCAGTCAGGCTGTCTCACGCGCGAGACGACCGTCTCACACCTGCGACAGGCAACCCCACCTTGTGCTGTTTCAGCCTTCGGTACATCGTGGCTCTGCTGACGCCGAGAAGCTGAGCAGCGCCTGGCACATTGCCCTTTCTGGCCTCCAGTGCAGCGCAGTAAAGATCCCGAGTCGCCTCCTCATGGTTCTGCCTGGCCCGCTCGAAAGTGCTCGGCGCTGGATGGCCATCAGGCCGGCGACCTCGCCCCGACCGCACAGATTCAGGCAGGTCATCGACGTCGATCAGTCTTCCCTTGGCAACCGCGACGCCATGCTCCACCACGTTCTCGAGCTCGCGGACGTTGCCGGGCCAAGAGTAGGCGCTCAGAAGCTGCTGAGCGGCACTCGTAAGGCCATCGATCACCTTTCCGTTGCGCTGGGCGCACATCTTGGTGAAGTGCGCCAGGAAGAGCGGAAGGTCCTCTGTCCGGTTGCGGAGCGGCGGCACCTCGATCGTGATGACGTTAAGCCGGTACAGGAGATCGCGCCGGAATCGGCGTTGGGTTTCAGCTTCGGCCAAGTCGCGGTTTGTGGCCGCGATCACTCGGCAGTTCACCGGGATGGTTCTGTCCCCCCCTACCCGCACGACGGCCCTCTCCTGGAGCACGCGAAGGAGTTTCGCCTGAAGGTCTGGCGGGATCTCCCCGATCTCGTCGAGAAAGAGCGTTCCGCCACTGGCCAGCTCGAACTTGCCCAGATGCCCGCCCCGACTGGCTCCTGTGAACGCACCCTCTACGTAGCCGAAGAGCTCGCTCTCGATCAGATCGCGTGGAAGAGCCGCGCAATTGACGGCCAAGAACGGCCCATCGCTGAACGAACTGGCGTTGTGGATCGCCTGCGCCACCACTTCCTTGCCGGTCCCGGTCTCGCCTTGAATCAGGATATTGGAGCCCGTGCCAGCAGCGATTCGTGCCAGCTCCCTGGTCTTCTCGATGGCCGGACTGGACCCTATGATGTCGGCGAACGTGAACGTCTGCCGAGAGCCGATCATGCGGTTCACGAGGCGCCGAACTTCGCCCATCTCCCGGAACGTAAGCACCGCTCCGGCCGCCCGGCCGCCGTCGAGGACAGGTTGCAGGTTCGCCATCACAGCGACTGGACCTGCGGTCGACCGCAACGTCACCACCCTATTGCTGAACTGGCCGCCACCGCGCAGCCAGCTGCCAAGCGGCGGCTGATCCTCAACCAGATCATCGATGGCCCTGCCGTGCAGCACGGCCTGATCTGCCCCCAGGATACGCGCCGCAACCGCATTCACCTCCTCCACGATGCCATCGCGCGCGACGGCGATGAGCCCATCGGAGATCGACTGAAGGAGAGCCTGCGAGCGGCTGTACAGCCCGCGCAACGCCTCGCCCTGCTGTTTCTCCGTCCGGACGAGCTCCTGCAGGCGCACGGTCAGGCGTATGTCCTCGATCTCCGCAGCGACCTGTCCTGTCAGAGCAAACAGCATGTCCAGGTCGTCGTGCCGACCCACGGGACCACGGCCGCCCGCAGGTTCCTCGCGGCTGAGTACGGAGAGAGTGCCCACGACCCGTTCCTCGAGAACCAAGGGGACACAGACCAGCGATGCCCCGGCCCGCTCTGAACCCTCCTTCCCGTGGACATCGTCCAGCAGCACGGGCTCGCCGGTTGCCGCCACGTACTCCGCGATTCGCCTCTCGGCGTCGCTGTCGATGCGGAAGCCATCGACCGCCACCATCGTGGCCAGGGCGAGGGACTGGTCATCCACCACCAGGCGGACGACCGCACCCAGAGCCCCCAAAGTCTCCAACGCCCGTGCGGCGATCAGCTCGAGCGTCTCGTCGAGACCCAGACCAGCATTAGCCGCCTGGCCGAGCTCATTGAGTGCCTGGAGCTCGTGAGAACGACGCGCCAGCGCTTCGCGGGTGCGCTCGGCGCCAACCATCAGCACGACCAGACGAGGCACTACCCGCTCAAGCGCTGCGACCTCGTCTACCGAGTACGGTCTACGGCCGCTGAACTCCACACGCACCAAGCCCAGCAGGCCATCGGGGGCGTGCACCGGAATGGCGACCGCGACCGTGTCGCCAGCGCGCGACGACGCTCCTTCCGGCGGTCCTGCATGGACGGACTGGATGGCATGGTGCTGATAGGCAGCCAGACCGGCAGCGCCCTGGCCCAGCCGCAGACGCTGCTCAGCCCTCGCCGAGTCCCCCGCAACGGCGGCCAGCACCAGCTCCTCGGTACGGCAATCGAGCAGGTACAAGGCACTGCAGTCCGCCCGGAGATGCTTGCGCACACACCCGACCAGCGCAGTCAGGCCGTCGCCTGCTGGAGGCGGCGAGATCATCAGGTCGACTGCGGCTTGCCAGAGCTCGACCTCGAACGACCCGCTGAGTTCGCTCATCTCATCCCGCGATACTGCGCTTCACCCTGACCTACCAGCCAGACCTGCGCGAGAAGATCCATGCTTTCTGGAAGCGTCGGCCGGCACTCCCTGCCCACGTTCACAGCCTCTGACGACCCCCTGCCACGCTCCTCTCGGGCGTGGGTCTGGCGAAGCCAACCCGCCGTCGAACCGCCCGGGTCCCCGTGACGCGCTGGATGGACACCACGAAGCACTGCAGGAGCGGGTCGGCTCGATCTGTCGGGCGTCCATTCCGCTGGCCTCGGCCGCACTGCGCTCCCACTGACGATGAGCTCTGCCGCCAGGGCGCGAACCCGCTCCCTGGGGCGGTCAGCGCGAGATGCTCAGAATCCGGTACCGCAAGGTGCCCGCCGGAACAACGATCCGCACCTCCTCTCCGGCCGCGTGCCCCAGCAGACCCTGGCCGATCGGCGATACTGTGGAGATCTTGCCCGCGTCGAAGTCGGCCTCCTCCGGAGCCACCAGCGTGTAGCGAAGCTCGCGCGCCTTGGCCAGGTCCAGAAGTGTCACCGTGGCCCCAATATACACCCGGTCACCGGGAATCGCTTCGTTCTCCAGGAGGCGAGTACGGCTGAGGGTTTCCTCAATCCTGCTGATTCGCTGCTCCAACAGCAGCAGCTGCTCCTTGGCCGCGGCGTACTCGGCGTTCTCGGCCAGGTCCCCGAACTCACGGGCGCGTTGCACGGCTTCTCTGGCGGCCGGGCGAGCGACCTCTCGGAGCTCGCGCAGTTCCGAGCGCAGTCTGTCGTACCCTTCGCGCGAAAGGTAAACCTCACTCATCACGGCACTCCTGAAGCACCGCGCCTTGCCGCGCCGCGTGTCTTCTATCCCAACGACAGAAAAAGCGGAAGCCCGAAGCGCTTCCGCTGCGACAACGGTGCGTAATGTAACCAGCCCGAGGATGGCAGGCAAGCAATGCGGCCGGCTGCTCGTGCGGGGCGGGGACGCGCAGACCGAAGCACGACGGTGCCATCGCTGGCGCCCCGACAGAGCGCCCCGATTCTGCAGCCCGCGGGCCACGACACGCGGAGTCGGCTACCCGGCGCCGCGCCTGCGGTCGCCCTGGCCCCAGTCGTGGCTCACCGCAGCGGGCACTCGGCGGGGCCGGCGCCCTCGCAGCAGGCACCGCAGGCCGCGTGCTCTGCGCACTGCACGCGCGACCGCGAGGTGCCCACCCGCACCGCGAAACTAGAGAGCTGGCGCGACAGGGAGGTGCTGCCGCATCGCGGGCACTGGACGGAGCGCTCCCCGGCCACCAGCGCCTCGAAACGGTGCTCACAGCCGCGGCACACATACTCGTGCAGTGGCATGGTTCCACCTCCCCTCAACGATGGAGAGCCGGCTGGTAGAGCCCGACGCTGTAGAACTCGTACGACGCAGCTTTGTCCGGGAAGTCCATCACGTGAACCGTGAACCGCGCCGGGACTCCCGTGTGGGGCATATGTTCGGCAAAGAAGGCGCTGTAGGCAGCTGCGTACTCCTTGTAGAGCCGCTGTTGTTCCTCCTGGAAGCGCTGGGGTTCGACCAGCGGGTTAATATCCTTGGGCTGCGCTCCGAATGCGTGGACTTCGATGAAGTCTATCTTGGCGATGGAGTCGCAGATCTGGGCCTCGCGTAGCCATCTTTCCCAGCTGCGGAACACCAGCTCGACCTCGCGCCGTGGCTCCATGCGCACCAGCTCGTCGCGGCCGAGCACCCCCTTTGCCGAGAAGCCCCCGGTCAATCCGGCGAAGTGGATCCTCAGATCGCCGTTCCCCAGGTCCTCGGTGACCAGCGCGGAGAGCGTGGGCCGCTCGCCACCGTAATAGTAGGTGAGTCGTCCTCGCTTCTTCACCGTGAATGCCATGGTCTCGCTCCTTTCGGTGAGGAGAGTCCGGCAGCCCAGGCACGCCAGGCTGCCTGCGGGCGGCGCTAGATGGCCTCAGCCAGCACCTCCGCCCAGTGTCGTGCGCGACGCCCGGTGCCATGCAGGATCTGCTGTCTGCACGACGTTCCCGAGGCGACGATCTCCACGCCCGGGGCCGCGTTCCTGATCGCCGTGAACAGCCGCTCGGCACCGATATCCATCGAGAGAGCGTAGTGCTCCTTCTCGTAGCCAAAGCTCCCCGCCAACCCACAGCACCCCGCGTCGATCGGCATCGCCCGGTAGTTGGGCGGCAGGTTGAGAACGCGAAGCGTCGGCGAAACCCCGACCAAGGCCTTCTGTTGGCAGTGGCCGTGCACGAGGATGGTTCGGCTTGTGTCCGTGAATTCCAGGTGCAGCTCGCCTCGGTCCGCCCGGTTCACCAGGAACTCCTCGAGCAGGAACGACCCCCTGCCAAGCGCCTCGGCTCGCGCATCGTCGACCAGATCCGGGTACTCGTCGCGGAAGGTGAGCACGCAGCTGGGCTCGAGCCCGACAACCGGTATGCCCTGTTCGACATACCTGGACAGCACGGCGATGTTCTGCCGGGCATTGTGCTGCGCCTTGCGCAGAAACCCCTTCGAGATCAGCGGACGCCCGCAGCAGACGGTGTCCTCGACCAGCCGCACCCGGTAACCCGCCTTCTCCAGAATGAGGGTTGCGGCGATGGCCACCTGCGGTTCGCTGTACTCCGCATAGGTATCGCAGAACAGGGCCACCTCGCCGCGAGCTCCCGCTCCCGGGGAATGGCTCCGCCTCGCCCGGAACCACTTCGAGAACCTGCGCCGCGTGAAGCGCGGCATCTGCCGGCACGAGGCAATCCCCAGAAAGCGATCCAGCCCCCAGTGGAGCAGCCCAGAGGCCGCGATCCAGTTCGAGACAGGTGCGAAGCACGACCCCAACCTGTACAGCAGATCGATGCGACCGAACAGCCGCGATCGCAGCGGGTACCCTTTCGCCTCATAGTACTGCGCCAGGAACTCGTACTTCAGCTTGGCCATGTCGACGCCGGAGGGACATTCCCCCTTGCACCCCTTGCACTCGAGGCACAGATCCATGACCCGGAAGAGCTGCTCGCTGGTCAGTCCATACGGGTCGAGGCTGCCCGACAGCGCCGCCCGCAACGCGTTGGCGCGACCCCGCGTCGAGTGCTCCTCCTGCCGCGTGGCCATGAACGAAGGGCACATGGTCCCCACATCCCGCTTGCGGCAGTGCCCCACCCCCGAACACATCTCGACCGCCCGCTGGATCCCTCCCTCCGCCCTGAACCCGAAGAAGGTCGATGGATGGGCCTCCCGGTAGTGGGCCCCGTACCGCAGGTGCTCATCCATGCGGCCGGCACGCACGATCTTCCCCGGGTTCATCATCCCCGCTGGATCGAACGTGTCCTTGACCTGCTCGAAAAGACCCAGGATCTCGGCGCCGAACATCCGGGGGATATACTCGCTGCGGGCCAGCCCGTCACCGTGCTCGGCGGACATCGATCCGCCGTATTCGGCAACCATCTCCGAGATCCGATCCTGCAGCCGCCGCAGCTGCCGAACGCCCTCCGCGCGCTTGAGGTCCAGAATCGGCCGGATGTGCAGCACACCGACACTCACGTGCGCGTAGTAGACCCCCTTGACTCCTTCCTCGGCGAACAGGCTCCTGACCCGCGACACGTACTCCGGGAGGTGCTCGACCGGCACGCAGGTGTCCTCGATGCCAGGCACTGGCTTGGCATCCCCCTTCATGCTGTAGAGCACGCCGAGTCCGGCCTTTCGCAACGCCCACATGCGCTCCTGCTGGACGGGATCGCGAGCCCTTACGTACCCGTAGCCCAGTCCGCGCTCCCGGAGGCGCTCTTCCAGCTCGTCCATCCTCGATTCGAGCTCCTCGGCGGTATCGCCGTAGTACTCGACGAACAGCAGCGCCTCGGGGTCCCCCACCATGAACCGCCTCGTCGCCGCATGCTCGGCAGACTGGCGCGCCAGGTCCATGAGGACTCTGTCGGTCAGTTCGATCGCGGCCGGGTTGGTCTCGAGCGCCACCATGTTCGCTCGCATCGCCTCGATGAGGTCGGCGAAGTGGCAGGCCACCAGCGCGGAGTGGGCCGGCAGGTCGACCAGACGAAGCCGGGCCCCAACCACGGTGCACAGGGTACCCTCGGAGCCGACGACCAGTTTCGTGAGATCGGGAGAAGCCCCGCAGCCCACCAGAGCAGCCAGATCGTAGCCCGCAACCCGGCGCATGACGCGCGGAAAGCGCCGCTGGATCAGTTCCGCATTGTCCGCGACCAGCTGGGCGATCGTCGCCCGAATGGACTCGGTACGGTCGGAGAAGCCAGCTTCGTGCGGCCCGTCCGCACGCGGCCCCGGACCGAGCGTTGCCCTGGTGCCGTCTGCCAGGACCACGTCCAGGTCGAGCACCTGGTCACTGGTCTTGCCGTACAGCAGCGAGTGCGCCCCCGAGGAGTTGTTCCCGATCATGCCCCCGATGGTCGCCCGACTCGAGGTAGCCACGTCCGCACCGAAGACGAGGCCGTGGGGCCGCAGCCGAGCGTTCAGCCGGTCGAGCACGATACCCGGTTCGACGCGTACCCAGCGCTCCGCCGGGTCGAGCTCCAGCACGCGGTCCATGTGCACGCTGAAGTCCAGATGCACCGACTCGCCGACCGCCTGTCCTGCAAGGCTGGTTCCCGCCCCGCGCGGCAGCAGCGTCAGGCCCTGCGCCGCCGCCCACTGCACCACCTTCTCGACGTCCGCTGCCGTCCGCGGCTGGACCACGCCGACCGGCTCCATCTCGTAGATGCTGGCATCGGTCCGGTAGAGCAGCCGCGACACATGGTCGAAGCGAACGTCGCCCTCCAGGGCACGCGCAAGCTCAGCGATCCGTTCCTGCGAAATCTGCACCTGCATGGCTCCATGAGGATACCGACAGACGGCCAGGGGCGAACGGCCGAGCCGGCCCGATGGCAACCAGCATGGGCCCGCTCCAGTGCCGACCTGATGGGGACCCGAACATAGGCAATAACGAAGCACCGTCAACCGGAGCCGCCCGCGGCGCCTGGCTTCGCAGACGTCCCTTCGCGTGAGGCGGTGCGGACCGAGGTGCGCGG
>CAZPXM010000034.1:0-21590 GCA_964591015.1 uncultured Gemmatimonadaceae bacterium | reverse complement strand
GGTGCGCGGAGCCGAGCCGAGGTTGGCGTCAGCAGAACGGCGTCGTTGACACCGCGATCTGGCCCGTCTAGATTCGGCGCGCGCATCCGCGCGGAGAGCGCGGAACCGAGCGCGGAACCGGGCTGGGCCATCTGGCCCCCGGGCCGGGCGGCAGATACGACGCAGCGATTGCGGAGCGGCTATGGCACACGAGCAGGCTGTCGAGGTGCAGATCTACGGCCAGACCTATCGGCTCGGCGGCGAGACCCGCGACCCGGATCACGTGCGGCGGGTGGCGGCCTTCCTGGACGAGAAGATGTGCAGCGCCGCCGCCACAGCGGGCCACCGGTCGCCGTTGGACGTGGCGGTCCTCGCGGCGCTTGAGATCGCCGACGAGCTACTCGAGATGAAGCACCGCAAGGAGTCCATGCTGAACGAGGCGGGTCAGCGCCTGCGAACGTTCGCCCGACGTCTGGAGGAACAACCGCCACGGCCAGCCGGTGGCCTCCCAGGCTGACTGAGACGGCGAGCCGCGGCCCCGGCCAGAACAGCCGGCAGAGCGGCGCCCCGCGGCGAGTCGGGTGCGGGGCTCTTCCCCGCGAGGGCGGTTCTGCGAGCCCCTGGTGCTGGCAGCGCGGCGACTCGGCAGCCCGCCTGTGACCGTACCTGCGACCAGGCGCCCTAAATGTCCGGGCGCAGTATCATCGACATCTCGCGCCCCTCCATCCGCGGCGGTTGGTCGACGACAGCGACGCCTTCGAGCTCCTTGGCGACATCGACCAGCAGGTCGCGTCCTTGGTTCTGGTACGCCATCTGCCGTCCCCTGAACCGCACGCTCACCTTCACGCGGTTGCCCTTGGTCAGGAACTCGCGGATGTGAGCCATGCGGTACCCCAAGTCATGTTCCGAGATATTGGCCCCCGCGATGCGGATGGCCTTCATCTGGACGTTGTGCTGCTTCTTGCGCGCCTCCTTCGCCTTCTTCTCTCGCTCGTACTGATACTTCCCGTAGTCGATGATGCGGCAGACCGGGGGCCTCGCGTCGGCCGCGACCTCGACGAGATCGAGATCGGCGGCCTCGGCCATCTGCAGCGCCTCGCGCGTGTCGACGATACCCACCTGGGTGCCGTCCTGGGCGATGAGCCTAACCTGCGGCACCCGGATGTCGCGGTTCATCCTGATGTAGGGCTTACCCTTCGTGACGATAGTCCGATCCTCCTCGTTGCGATGGTGTGCTGGTTCTCTGCCGACGACTGCACCCGGAGGCGCTCCCTGGCTCGAGGAAGGCAGCGGTGCGCTCCCTGCCCGCGGTCCCCGTGCCCGGCGTGGTCGTATATTGTAGCCGAGATGCGGCCCGCAATCAAGAGGATGCCAGCGAACCTTTCCCGCGAAGCTGCCTGCTGCTACTGCCCGCCTTGCCGCGACGTGAGAGCGGCGTATCTTCGCTGCCGCACCGGTCGAATGCGAACGCTTCGCGGTGCCGCCGCAACGCCAGCACTCTCCAGGGGAAGTCCATGACGGGCCAGGACTCGCGCTCCTATGACGTCTGCGGAGTCGGGCACGCCCTGGTGGACGTCCAGTACGCCATCGACCCGGATTCGCTCCGGCGCCTGGGCGTGGCCAAGGGTCTCATGACGCTGATCGACGCGGAACGACAGCGACAGCTCTCGCGGAGCATCGCGGGGCGACCCATGGCGTGCTGCTCCGGTGGCTCGGCAGCCAATACGATGATCGGGGTCACGGCCCTCGGCGGACGAGCCTTTCTGACCTGCGTGGTCGGCGACGACGAGTGGGGCGACGTCTTTCAGCAGGATCTGCTCGCGGCCGGCGTTGGCTACAGCGCCGCCAATCGCCTCCCCGGCGTCACCGGCCAGTGTACGGTGTTCATCACGCCGGACGCCGAGCGCACCATGAGCACCTGCCTCGGTGTCGGCTCCCGCATCGCTCCGGAGCACCTGGACGCGACGATCATCCGGGCAAGCAGGCTGGTGTACCTCGAGGGGTACCTGGTGACCTCCGACAACGGCATGGCGACATGTCGCGAGGCGGTGCGTCTGGCGCGAGAACACGGAACGAGCGTGGCCCTGACGCTGAGCGACCCATCGGTGGTGAGACTGGCCCGCGGCCGCTTCCTGGAGCTTCTCCATGCCGGGCTGGACCTGCTTTTCTGCAACGAGCATGAGGCCATGGAGCTGACCGGCCGCGACGATCGATGCGCCGCCGGTCAGCACCTGAGCGAGATGGCACCCATCGCCTGCATGACCTGCGGAGCGGAAGGCGCGCTCCTCTACGCGCACGGGCAGCGGACCGCGATCGCGGGCGAGCGCCTCGAGCCGGTGGACACGACCGGAGCCGGGGACGCTTTCGCAGCGGGTGTCATCTATGGCTTGACCCATGGGAACACCCTGGAACAGGCGGGGGCGCTCGGCGCCCGCGTTGCCGCTCGGGTCGTCGCGCGCTATGGATGCCGGCTGGACCGTTCTCTGGCTGGCGAGATCCGTGCCAACCTCCATGTGCGCTGAAGCAGCACGCAACCCACATCAGCCGGGGCTCACCCGCGGCCAGACATCGCGGGCCCTGCGGGCCTTCATCTGGGCAAGTGCCATCTGGGGAGCGTGGGGACAGGCGGTGGGGATCGGCACCGCCGTGTTCACCGGGTTCGCGCTGCAGCTCGGCGCCGACGGCTCGTTCATCGCGCTGTTCACCTCGATCGCCTACTTTGCCGCGCTGTTCCAGCTTTTCTCGCCGCTGATCAGCCGGAAGCTGCGCGACAGGAAGCGGTTCATCCTGTGCGCCGGCTTCCTCGAGATCCTGTTCCGCTCGCTGATCGTGCTCATCCCTATCGCCGTCATGCCAGCCCTGCACCTGCCGGCTCTCGTGACGCTCGTGGCATTGGGGCTGGTGTGTGGCTACGCACTCTCGCCCTTCTACAGCACCTGGGTGGCCGACACCATTCCCGAGCCGATCCGCGCTCGCTTCACCAGCCAGCAGACCATCGTCAGCACGCTGGTGGCCATGGCCGCAGGCTTCGTGATCGGCAAGTTCATCGACGTGTACCCGGATCGCTATGGGGCATTCCTCTGGGTGTTTGGCTTCGGCGCGGTGAGTGGCTGGTCAGGCTATGCCATCCTGAGCCGCGCGCCGTTCGCGCCCGAAGCGAATGCCGGCGTCGGCAGTCGGGACGAGTCCCTGGAGGCGGTTGGAGCCCTGTTCCGCCCCCTGCGCGACCCGTCGTTCCGGCGCGCGGTCCTCTTCTACGGTCTGTGGACCTTCGCCACGGGCGTGGCGGGACCCCTCTACAGCGTCTTCATGCTCGAAGAGCTGGGCATCTCGTACACGACGATCTCGGTGTACAACGCGGTCTTCATGGTCACGAGCATCGGCGCCTACCGCCTGTGGGCACCGCTCGTCGACCGCTTCGGCAGCAAGGCAGTGCTCCAGCTGCTCATCGTCCCCGCGGGAGTCACCGCAGCGCTCTGGGTGTTCAACCGCCCCGGCGTGGCCTACCTGGTCCCGGTGGCGATGCTGCTGAGCGGCATCGTGCTGCCGGGGATCGGCGTGGCCGTGACCCCGCTTCTCTACGGGCTCCTGCCCGAGGGACGCCAGCGAACTATCTACATCGCCTCGTGGTCGGCGGGGGTGAACCTGATGGGCGCGCTCGGACCGCTGACGGGCGCTCTGCTCGTACGCCTGCTCCGCGGTCTGCAGCCGGAGTTCTTCGGCTTCGCCCTGGGCCATCTCCAGATCATCTTCGCCATCAGCGCCGTCACGAGGGTGTTGCCGGTGCTGATCCTGCGGGGAGTGAACGACCACCGCGGCGTCTCCTCGCGCCATCTGCTCTCCCAGATGCTGCGCGGCAACCTGTTCACCTACGCCTTCAACGCCGTCGTGTACAGCATGGCCGCTGCCGAAGACACGCGGGCGAAAGCAGCGTACGGACTCGGCCGCTCGGGGAACCCGCTGGCGATCGACCAGCTCATTCATGCCCTCAAGGACGCCAGCCCCGTGGTGCGCAGCAGTGCCGCGCGGGCCCTCGGCGAGACGCGGTCGCCGCTGGCGACCGAATCGCTCGTCCGCGAACTCGCCGACGGCAGCTCCGACATCCGCAGCGAGGCCGCCGAGGCCCTCGGCCGGCTGGGCGACAGCAGCGGCATCGATCCGCTGCTCGACGCCCTCGACGATGCTGACCCGCGCGTCCGCATCAGCGCCATCAGAGGTCTGGCCAGCATCGATCGCGAGGAGGTGCGCGAACTGCTGTTCTGGCACTTCAGCGGTACAGTGGACCCCGTCGCGTTCCCGACGCTGGTCGACGTACTGGGCGAGGCCGGAGACCAGCGCATCATCAAGCGGACGCTCGAGCAGCTGGCGGCGTTTGCGTCCCAAGCCATACGCCTGCAGCTACTCGACAGCGTCTGTCAGGCGTTGGGAGCCCAGGGGCAGTTCTACCGCTTGCTGTCCTATGAGGAGACGCGCCGCACGAGCGAGGTCGCCCGCATGCTGAAGCGGGCGGCATCCAGGCTCGCCAAGGCGACCAGCCTGGACGCCCAGGCGCGCGCCGAACTGCAGCGGCCGTGCGAGCGTCTGATCCAGGCTTACGACAACGACAACATGGACTGGGTCGCCGAGTCCGTCCGGCAGATCACCGGCATCGTGCGTGACGGCCTGGCGCCGGCAGGCCAGCCCCCGTACGAGGTCCTCAACGTCTTCATCGTCATCCTTGCCATCAACACCTTCATGGATTCGCCGGTCCGGCACGAGATGACGGTGGCCGAGGAGATCTTCATCGCCGTCTGCCTCCTCCGCCTGGCCGAGGCCGTGCGGAAGGTCGATGCGCAGCTGCCGGACTAGGGCGCGCCTCCCCCGGGCCGGCCGGTTCAGGCGCGCGTGGCTCGCGAAGGGCACCCACCTGCCCCCGCGCCTCTTGCGCGCCCTGCATGGCCGGCCTCGCTCAGGATGTCCTCGGCGCCGGGAAAGAGGTCTGCCGGCGGATGTGCACCAGTTCGCGCAGGTTCCGCAGGCTGCCGCTCACTGGCCGGAAGCGGCTGTCGGCATCATCGCTCCACTGGACCGGGATCCGCTCCACGCGGTAGCCACGACGGACCGCCAGCAGCAGGATCTCCACGTCGAACATGAACCCATCCACGCTCGACAGCGAGAAGAGCTCCCTGGCGACATCGCCGCGGAAGAACTTGAAGCCGCACTGGGTATCGGGGAACCCCGCCAGGCCGACGAGGTGTCGCACCAGGTGCCGGAAGAGGCGCGAGCCCAGCTCGCGGTAGGCTCTGCGACGCACTTCGATGTGCGTTCGGCTCAGAGTCCGGTCCGCGATGACGACGTCCGCCCCCGCCCGGAGCGCCTGCATGGCGTCGTCGAGGGCAGCGATGTCGGTCTTGTAGTCGGCGTCCGTGAAGCCGATCACTCGGCCCCTGGCTTCGCTCACGCCCCGCCGCACCGAGTACCCCTTGCCGCGGTTGCTCGCGTTGCGGAGATATCGAACCTCTGGGTCGCGGCCCGCCGCGCTGCGCTGCAGCTCGAGCACGCGCTGCGCAGTGGCGTCGGCAGACCCGTCATCCACCACGACGAGCTCGGCCTGCCACGCGCGCTCGCGCACGAAACCCGCCGTGCGCTGGATGGTCGTGCAGATCCGCGCGGCCTCGTTGTAGGCAGGGATGACGATGCTCAGGTCCACGGCGGTCTCCCCGCACCTGTACGTCTGGAAGACAGCGTCCGCCCTTCGGCTTGATGCTGCCCGGGCGCGAACCAGACCGACGGTCCCATCCACCGCATGGCAGCGGGAGGCGTCAGGGTTCCGTGCGTAACCGCCGGCTGTCCCGCCCCCAGGCGATCGCCGAGCACCCCCATGGCCGGGATCGCCGGACCGCTCGCGGCAGAGACACCAAGAGGCGACCGCCTCGCCTCAGGCGACCGCCTCGGTCTGTCCCCCGTTCGCCCCCGCCCTCAGGCCTTCGTGATGGTCAGGTATGCGTTGGCTCCACCGGGTACGGCTCCCCTGATGAACAGCAGGTGGCGCTCCGCGTCCACACGCTCGACGCGCAGGCCCGAGACAGTGACTCGGCGATCGCCAAGGTGGCCGGACATCCTCTTGCCCTTCCACACCCGCCCGGGAGTGGTCCCTTGGCCGATGGCGCCGCTGTGGCGAGCCCGGTCCGGCGTCCCATGGGCGGCGTCCTTGCCGTGGAATCCGTGGCGCTTCATGACTCCCGCGTAGCCCTTGCCCTTGGACCGGCCGCTGACCTTGACGACGTCGCCGACCCCGAACTGGCTGACATCCAGCACCTGACCGCGCGTGTACGCCGACGCGTCGCCGCGGAACTCCCTCACGATTCGGTGAGGAGCAAGGCCCGCCTTGGCGAACTGGCCGCGCACCGGCTTGGTCAGCTTGCGCTCGGGGATCTCCGCGAAGGCAAGCTGGACCGCGTCGTATCCATGGGTCTGCGCGTTCTTGACCATGACGACGGGACAGGGACCAGCCGCCACGACGGTGACGGGAACCAGTTCGTCCCTGTTGTTGTAGACCTGGGTCATCCCCAGCTTCTTGCCTATGAGGCCCACCATGGGAAGCTCCCCGGCAAAGCGGCAGCCAATGTGCCGCATGGCATACGATGAGGTCTGAGAAAATAGAAGGAGGCACGGGCACCGGCAAGGGGGATGGCAGCTCGCGGCCAGCGGCAGTCGTGGCCGTGATGCGTGGGGGTGCGCTAGGGGACTTCGTACTGACCCTGCCGGCAATCAGCGCCCTGCGCCTCGCGCATCCCGAGGCCCGCCTTGTCCTGTTGGCCCATCCGCAGTACGCGCCCCTCGCCGGAGCGGACGACGTCTGCGACATCGGCTCCGCGGAGCTGGCCCCGCTCTTTGCCGAAGACGCCACGCCGGGAACGAGGCTCCGCAGCCTCCTCGGCGGCATCGACCTCATGCTCGCCTACTCCACCGACACCACCGGCGCGCTTCCCAGCAATCTGGCCCGTCTGGTCAGCGGGCGCGTCGTCGTTGCCGATCCCAGACCCGACGCAGCCGAACACCGCCACCAGGCCCTCCACTTGGCCGCTCCTCTGGCCGCCCTGGGCGTCCCGGTCCGCAGCCTGGTCCCGAGGGTGCGCCTCGCGGCCAACCCGGCGCTGCGCCGCGCCCGCAGGACGCGGGACACCGCCCTGCCGGCGGGACCTCGTCCGCGTGTCCTGCTGCACCCAGGGAGTGGCGGGCGCCGCAAGCGGTGGCCAGTCGCCTGCTTCGCGGCGCTCGCCACTGGCTTGCGGCAACGAGGACTCGCCGTCGAGGTGGTATGCGGGCCGGCAGAGACGGACCTCGAGCTGTCATGGGCCGAGCCCGTGGCCAGACCCGCCTCGCCGCTGGAGCTCGCGATGGTGCTGCAGAGCGCCGACCTAGTCGTCGCCGGCGACTGCGGGCCCGCACACCTGGCGGCTGCCGTCGGAACGCGCACGCTGGCTCTCTTCGGTCCCACCGAACCCTCGATCTGGCGCCCCCTGGCCCCGTGGGCGCTGGCGCTGCGCGCGCCAACTGGTGTGCTGGCAGACCTCCCTGTAGATTGCGTGCTCGAGGCGGCGCAGGAGCTGCTGTGGTCGCCGCACCCGGGGCTGGTGTCAGACGATGCGTGAGGCGCCCGAAGACAGCGACCGGCGCGAGATGGTGCGCAGCCATCTGGAGGGGCGCGGGATCCGTGACCGCAGGGTGCTCGACGCGTTCGGGCGGGTGCCACGCCACCTGTTCGTGCCTGCCTCGGAGCGAGGCTGGGCCTATGCGGATCACCCACTGCCCATCGGCGCCGGCCAGACCATTTCTCAGCCGTACGTGGTCGCCTACATGCTGGAGCAGCTGCAGCTGCAGCCAACGGATCGCGTTCTGGAGATCGGCACCGGCTCGGGGTACCAGACGGCGCTCCTGGCGGAGCTGGTCGCGGAGGTGTATTCCGTGGAGCGGCTCGAGGAGCTGGCGGCGCGCGCAGCCGACCTGCTGCGCGGGCTGGGGTACTCCAGCGCCACGATCCGCGTCGGCGACGGGTCGCGCGGTTGGTGCCAGCACGCGCCATACGATGCCATCGTGGGATCTGCCGCCGCCGCTGAGATCCCCCCCGCACTGCTCCAGCAACTCGGCCAGAACGGACGCCTCATCATGCCCGTCGGACAGCTGAGCCAGCAGCTCGTTCTGGTGCGCCGCCGCACGGATGGCGTCCTGGAGCGCGTCGGTCTGCTTCCCGTACGCTTCGTGCCGATGGTGATGGATCCGTGAGGCAGGGGCGCTGCAGCGCCCCTGCGAGCCAGCCTCACTCGGCCGCGCTCACGATCTCGATCCTCACCTGGGCGCTGCCCACCTCCAGCATGCCGAGGCGGTCTGCCGCGGCGCGCGACAGGTCGACGATGCGCCCCTCCGCGAACGGCCCGCGATCGTTGACCTCGACGTCCACCCAGCGCCCATTCTCCAGGTTGGTCACCCGGATGATCGTGCCGAACGGCAGCTCCCGATGAGCCGCGGTGAAGCTGTCCGGACGCATCACCGCACCGCTCGCAGTGGGCTCGCCGGGCTCGCCGTAGTACGAAGCCAGCCCGGTCTGGTACGCCCGTGCGGCCTCTCCCGGCGCCGCACCGGCACCTGCCGCGCCCGAAGCGGGCCCAGAGCCGGCCACGCCCTCGCCGCAGGCTGTTCCGGCCTCGCGCGCGGCCGCGCCGCCGACGGGGCGAGCGCTCACGGCCGGACGACGACTGCGCTCCTCCCGCGCGCCCGGCAGCCGATCGCGATACACCGGAGCCGGCGTGCAGCGGACGGCCAGCAGACCCCAGCATGCCACCAGGGCCACGGCCAGCCAGGAGCGGCCGCACTCCCTGGCGCCACCGCCCCACGCCCGCTTCCCTCTGGCAATCATGCGCGTGGACCTCGGACGATCAGCGAACCGACCAGCGACCCGACGGCGCTGACGCCGCGCTGCTCGCAGTGGGCGCGGATCCCCTCGGCTATCTCGATGCAGGCTCGCGGCTGGACAAACGTGGCCGTGCCGACCTGCACAGCCGAGGCCCCGGCCACGATGAACTCCAGGGCATCGCGCGCGGAGGCGATCCCTCCTATGCCGATCACCGGCACGCGCACCGCGCGCGCCGTCTTCCAGACCATGGCCAGCGCCACCGGCTTGATGGCCGGCCCGGACAGACCGCCCGTGACTCCCCCCAGCACCGGACGGCGCCGCTCCAGATCCACGGCCATGCCGACCAGCGTGTTGATCAGCGAGACGGCGTCGGCGCCGGCCGCCTCCACGGCGCGCGCGACCTCGGCGATGTCGGCGACATGCGGCGTCAACTTGGCGATCACCGGCAGGCGCGTGGCGCGCCTGGCAGCGCCGACCGCCGCGGCGGCCGCGGCCGGATCGCTGCCGAACAGCATGCCTCCCTTGCTGACGTTCGGGCACGAGATGTTCAGCTCCATGGCCTCCACTCCGCCGAGTGCGTCGACGCGCGCAGCCAGCTCGGCGAACTCGTCCACGGTCTCGCCCGCGATGTTCACCACGACGCGCGTTGGCAGGGCCTTGAGGAACGGCCAGTGGACCACTGCGAACGTCTCGATACCCGGGTTCTGCAGCCCGATGGAATTCAGCATGCCGGCTGCGGTCTCGACGGTGCGCGGCGGTGGATTGCCCGCGCGGGGGCGCAGCGTGATCGTCTTGGTGACCAGGCCGCCGAGCCGCGCAAAGTCGATCAGCGCCGACAGCTCCTCCCCGTAGTTGCACGTCCCCGAGGCGAGCAGCACGGGGTTGGCGAACGTCACGCCCGCGATGCGCACCGCCAGATCAACCATGGTCCTCCCAGTCGAGCGCGTCGGCGGCAAAGACCGGGCCCTCCACGCAGGCGCGCTGGTAGCGGCCATGCGCCGGCGCTGGACCCGGCGCGCGAACGGCCACCGCGCACCCCATGCAGACGCCGAGCCCGCATGCCATGTATTCCTCGACCGAGACCTGACAGGGCGCGCCGCGCGAGCGGCAGCGGGCCGCCACCTCGCGCAGCATGGCGCGAGGTCCACAGGCATACACCCCGCAGCCGCCCTCCAGTTCATCGGCCAGCAGGTCGGTCACCGGACCCCGGTGCCCCACAGACCCATCGTCGCTGCTCCGCAGCACGCGATCCGCGGCGCGCGCCAACAGAAACTCGGGCAGATGCTGGCGTCCGGTCCTCGCTCCGGCCAGCAACACCGTCGGCTGCCCCAGAGCGCGCAGACTGCTTCCCAGGTAGAGCAACGGGGCCAGACCGACCCCACCGCCCACGAGCACCGCTCTGGGCCTCGATGCCCGCACCTCGAATCCGTGCCCGAGCGGCCCGAGACAACCCACCGCTGTGCCCACGGACATCCTCCCCAGGAGGGCCGTCTTGGGTCCGACCACGGCGTAGATGACCTCGATCAGGCCGCGGGCCGCATCGACCCCCGCGATGCTCAGGGGCAGCCTGAGCAGCGGCGAGAGGCCGGTGCTGACGCGCAGCTGGACGAACTGCCCTGGCACCGCCCTCGCCGCTACCCACGGGGCTGCCAGACCCGTGTGCTGCACCGCCTCGGCCACCTGCGCGGAGGCGACGACCCGAGCGAGTCCATCCTCGATCGCGGCGCTCACGGCTCCTCCCCGTGGGCAAGGTCCTCGACCTCTTGCGGCGCCGCCGGCCTCGCATCGGCGCCGGCGGCGGGCGCGGCGGGCGCCTCATGGAGCGAATCCACCGCAGCATGCGCAGTGCTCGCCTCGGGCTCCTGTGCCGCAGCCGCTCCCTGGTCGACAGGCACCGCGTCCGCTCCGGTGTCACCGCCAATCCGGGGTTCGCTGGCCGCAGCGGGCGCCCCGGTGGGCAGGAACGGCAGCTCCAGCTCGACCCAGGCGGCCACGGGAGCCCCGCGGCGATCGGTAGCCGGGTAGAACTGGTACTGCCGAGCCGCTGCCACCGCGACGTCGCGCAGCTCGTCCGGACCGGCGAATACCCTGGCATCCTCTACCCCGCCGTCCTTGCCGACGAGCAGGTCGAGGATCACCCAGGCCGTATCCTGGCGCGCGCCGCGGGGAGGTGGCAGCGCGGCCTTGCGCACGAGCGGCATCTCGCCGAACGCGCCCTCCTGGTACGGCCCGCGGTTCTCCGCCGGGAGCTCGAGGCGCAATTCCCGCAGTTCATCCAGCCCCAGCTCGGCTCCGCCCTGTGGCTGCAGGAGCTCGGGGTGCTGCTCGCGCAGGCGCTCGAGTTGCGGATTGCGCAGGTCGCGCTGCATCACGGTTCTCAGGTAGTGGTTGGCAGAGTCCGCCTGCCCTGCCTCCACGTGCGCAGCGATGAGGCGGTACTGCGCCTCCAGCATGTTCGGCCTGAGCGCCAGCGCTTGCTGGTAGTGGGCGAGAGCGTCGGCGGTGTAGCCCTGCTCCAGGAGAACGTTCGCCAGCTGGTAGTGCACGTCCGGCTGCTGGCGGCGCTCCTCCAGGCTCCGTTCGTAGCTGCGCCGCGCCGCCTGCAGATCACCCCGCCGCTGGGCGCGCAGACCGAAGGCCTGGTGCTGCAGAGCCCAGGCGATCGAGTCCATCGTGTCTGGCTGCGCGGCGAGCGTCGTGATCGCCTCGCCCGGCGGCAGGCGGCCGCCGACGGACTTGATGGCGCGTTCGAGTTTGGCGACCGCGTCGATGCGCAACAGGCTGTCCCTCTGGGCCACCAGCCGCGCATAGCGCGAGCCCGGATGGAGCCGCGCGAGCTGCTCGTAGCGTTGCGCTGCCGCTGCCGAATCGCGCTGGACATTCTCCACCGTGTACGCCGCCAGGAAAGCGGCCTGCGCTGCGGTCTCGGTGCCGGCATGGCGGGCGCTCAGGCTGTCCAGCAACGGCAGGTAGTCCTCGACCCTCGCCGGGTCCTGCAGGCGGATGCGCTCGATGCGTGCGAACTCCTGCGCCGCTGCAGCGGCCGCAGGCAGTTCCACGCGGAGCCCCAGCTCCCGCCTGGCTGCGTCCGCATGCTCGGAACTCGGGAATGCGTCCACGAGCGCACGCAGTGCCTGCTGGGCTGCCGCCTCGTCTCGACGCAGTTCGGCGTGTACCCACGCGATCGTGTAGAGGACCCGTGGCATCTCGGGAGACTCGGGGTACCGGCGCTGGACCTCTGTCAGGTATCGGATGGCCGAGTCGGGCACGGCGAGTCGTTCCGGATCTCTGTACAACTCGGCCAGGGCCAGCAGGGCGTCGAGGACGCCCTCTTCCCCCCCTGGTGCCACCGCGCCGGGTTCCGCAGCGGGCGGTGGGGGCCCCTCCGCCGTCGCTTCCTCTGGTCGGCGCTCCTGCCCGACCGCAGCGGGATCCGAGCCGCTGCTCGGGTCGATCTGGCCCGCCAGCCCGTCGGCTGCGGCGGCCGAGTCAGCCACCGCGCCGGCCGCAGCCCCGGCGGCTGTCCGAGCGGCCGCCAGCGAGTCCGCCCGCGCCACCCGCTGTCGCAGTCGGTCGGCTTCATCCAGCTCCCTAGCCAGCTCGCGCGCCCGGTCGGCCGCTTCGCAGGCGCTGTGCTCGGTCGTCACCTCGGCCAGGAATCGCCGGGCCTGCTCCTCGTTGCCCCGGTCGCGCAGGAACAACAGCGCCGTCTGGTACAGAGCCATGGCCGCCGACGGGGTCTGCGGAAAGTCGTCCCGAACCCGCTGGTACTGCTCGAGCGCCGCCGCCAGATCGCCCCGCTCCTGGTGGTACCGGCCGATCAGGATCCGGGTGCGGCCCTCGAAGGCCCGAAAACGCCCCTCGTTCAGCAGGGCCTCGTACTGCGCCAGCGCCTGGCGGTCCTGTCCCTTCGCCTCCAGCAGGCGGCCGGTGTTCAACCGTGCCCGGTACTCCAGCTCGGCGGACGCCCCCACCTCGGTCACGCGGGCGTAGGCCGCCAGCGCTTCGCCGTACCGCGCGCTGTCCTCCAGCGACTGCAGCGCATCGCCCAGACGCAGCCAGAGCTCAGCGGCCACGGGCCCCCTCGGCGACCCAGCCAACCCCGCCCTGAATCCCTCGGCGGCGACCACGTAATCGCCCGCAGCGAGGCTCATCTCGCCAAGGCGCAGGGCGGCTCGCGCCGACACCCGGCCATCGCCGCTGGCCACCAGATCCTGGAGGATCACTCGCGCCGAATCGTGCTGTCCCTGCGCTTCCAGACTCAACGCGCGCCAGTGCCGCGCCCGCGCCAGGTACTCGCTGTGCGGAAAGCCGGCCTCCAGCTCGGCGAAGGACCGGGCGGCGCTCAGGTAGTCCTGCTGCCAGTAGAAGGCCTTCCCGAGCAGGAACAGGGCATCGTCCACCCGGTCGCTGGTCGGGTACTTCTCCAGCACCCGCGAGGCCTTCCTGGCCGCAGTCTCGTACAGCTGCTGGGTCCTGGCGCTCAGCGGAACCGGTCCTTCGGCTTCCCGGAGCACAGCCTCCTCGGACTCCTTCCGGCGCGCCCGCTCCGCCTGCCCGAAGTACTTCTGGGCATTGTAGAACGTGTTGAAATACACGCACCCCGAGACGAGCAGCGCCAGCAACGCCGCGCTGACGCCCCGTCTCAGGCAGACACATGGGCTCCGGTCACGCTCAGCGTGCACGGTGGTAGTCCTGCAGGGGGCGCACTTGAAGCCGAGACTGGCGCAACGCCTCGATACCCTCCACGGCGGCCCGGGCCCCGGCCAGCGTGGTCGTGTAGGGGAGCCGGTTCATCACGGCAGCGCGTCGCACGATCTGGTCGTCGTACTGCGACGCCGCGCCCGCCGGCGTGTTGATCAGCAGGTGAAAGCGGCGGCCGCGAATCGCGTCGAGCGCGTGCGGCCGCCCCTCGTGCACCTTGTGGATGCGCTCCGCTCGCACGCCGTGGCGTTCCAGAAATGCCTGCGTCCCCCGGGTGGCGGCCAGCGTGAACCCGGCAGCGCACAGGCGGCGGGCGATGTCCACCACGCCCGGCTTGTCTGCGTCGCTGACGCTGATGAAGACGCAGCCGGACGCCGGGAGCGCCGCTCCCGCCGCCACCTGCGACTTGAGGAAGGCCGTGCCGAAATCGTGGCCGATGCCCATCACCTCGCCCGTGGACTTCATCTCCGGCCCCAACACGGCATCGGTGGCCGGAAACTTGATGAACGGGAGCACTGCCTCCTTGACGCACACATGCTGCGGGACGAGCTCGCCGACGACGCCCTGCTCGCGCAGCGACCTGCCGACCATGGCGCGGGCGGCGATCTTGGCCAGGGGACGCCCGGTCGCCTTGCTCACGAACGGCACCGTGCGCGAGGCCCGCGGGTTGACTTCCAGCACGTAGACCGTGCCGCGATGGATGGCGTACTGCACGTTCATCAGGCCGACCACGGCGAGCGCCTTCGCCAGCGCGTGGGTGTGCTGGCGCACCTGCTCGAGATGCTCCGGCAGGATGTCGTAGGGCGGCAGGGTGCAGGCGCTGTCGCCGGAGTGCACCCCGGCATGCTCGATGTGCTGCATGATCCCGCCGATCACCACCGTCTCGCCATCGGCGACCGCGTCCACGTCGAGCTCCTGGCCCCCTTCGAGATAGCGGTCGATGAGCACCGGTCGTTCCGGCGCCGCATCCATCGCGTTGGCCACGTACCGTGCCAGGTCGCCCGCTTCGTACGCCACCACCATGGCGCGCCCGCCGAGCACGTAGCTGGGACGCACGAGCACCGGGTAGCCGATGCGCGCCGCCACGGCCACCGCTTCCTCCACCGAGCGAGCGATCCCGTTCTCGGGCTGCGCGATGCCGAGCTGCGACAGCAGCGCGCCGAACCGCTCGCGGTCCTCCGCCAGATCGATGTTGCGGGGCCTGGTGCCGATGATGGGCACGCCGGCGGCCTCCAGCTCCAGGCACAGGTTGAGCGGCGTCTGTCCGCCGAACTGCGCGATCACCCCGTCGGGCTTCTCGCACTCGACTATGTTCAGGACATCCTCGGCCGTGAGCGGCTCGAAGTAAAGCTTGTCCGCCGTATCGTAGTCGGTGCTGACCGTCTCGGGGTTGCTGTTGACCATGATCGTCTCGAAACCGTCTTCGCGCAGCGCCAGGCACGCGTGCACGCAGCAGTAGTCGAACTCGATCCCCTGCCCGATCCGATTTGGCCCCCCTCCAAGGATCATGATCTTGCGCCGTCCCGAACGCACCACCTCGTCCTCGCGATCGTAGGTCGAGTAGTGGTAAGGCGTGTACGCCTCGAACTCGGCGGCGCAGGTATCGACGGTCTTGTAGACCGGTCGGATCCCGGCTGCCAGGCGCCGGCGCCGCACCTCGCCGGCGTCGCACCCGGCCAGCCAGGCCAGCTGCCGGTCGCTGTAGCCCCATTCCTTGGCCCGCCGCAGCAGATCGGCGCTGCCCAGCACATCGTCCTCGCGGAGTCGCTGCTCCAGTTCCCAGAGCTGGAAGAGGTTGTCGACGAACCAGGCGTCAATGCGAGTGAGAGCGCAGATCTCGTCGCGCGTGAATCCTCTCTCGATCGCCGCCCTGATGTAGAACAGACGGCGGGAGTTGGGCGTGACCAGCTGGGCCCGAAGTTCGGCAGCATCGATGGCCGCCGGATCGAGGTCGCGGCCGTCCGCGCCCCAGCCTGCCCGGCCGATCTCCAGCGACCGCAAGCCCTTTTGCAGCGATTCCTTGAAGGTCCGGCCGATGGCCATGGTCTCGCCCACCGACCGCATCTGCGTATCGAGCTGATCGGGGGTGCCGGGGAACTTCTCGAAGGCGAAGCGTGGGATCTTCGTCACCACGTAGTCGATCGTCGGCTCGAACGATGCGGGTGTCTCGCGCGTGATGTCGTTGCGGATCTCGTCCAGCGAATAGCCGACGGCCAGCTTGGCGGCGATCTTGGCTATCGGGAACCCCGTTGCCTTGGAGGCCAGCGCCGACGAGCGCGAGACGCGCGGGTTCATCTCGATGACCACCATGCGCCCACTGGCCGGATCGACGGCGAACTGGATGTTCGAGCCGCCCGTGTCGACGCCGATGGCCCGGATCACCGCGATCGCGGCGTCGCGCATCCGCTGGTATTCCTTGTCGGTCAGCGTCTGCGCCGGCGCGACCGTGATGCTGTCGCCGGTGTGGACCCCCATCGGGTCGAGGTTCTCGATCGAGCAGATGACCACGACGTTGTCCTTGCAGTCGCGCATCACCTCCAGCTCGAACTCCTTCCAGCCCACCACCGACTCCTCGATGAGCACCTCGCCGATGGGGCTCAGGTCGAGCCCGTGCACCAGCCTGGACTCGAACTCCTCGAGGTTGTAGGCCACGCCGCTGCCGCTGCCGCCGAGCGTGAACGACGGCCTGAGAATGACGGGGAAGCCGACCTCCCGCTGCAGCCGGCGCCCGTCGTCCAGCGAGCGCACGAAGGCACCCCGCGGCATCTCGAGGCCAACCCGGTCCATGGTCTGCTTGAACAGCTCCCGGTTCTCGGCCCTCCTGATCGCCTCCAGGCTGGCCCCGATCAGCTCGACACCGTGGCGCGCCAGGGCCCCCGACTCGGCCAGCTCCACGGCCGTATTCAGCGCCGTCTGGCCGCCGAGCGTCGGCAACAGCGCCTGCGGGCGTTCGGCGGCGATGATCCGCTCGCACACCTCGGCGGTGATCGGCTCCACGTAGGTGCGATCGGCGAGCTCGGGATCGGTCATGATCGTGGCCGGATTGCTGTTCACGAGAACGACCTCGTACCCCTCCTCGCGGAGCGCCTTGCAGGCCTGCGTCCCCGAGTAGTCGAACTCGCACGCCTGCCCGATCACGATGGGCCCCGAGCCGATCAGCATGATCCTGTGGATGTCGTTGCGCCTGGGCATAGGGGTGTATCAGCGCCGCGAAAGGGTGGGCGAAGCGGCCGCACGAACGCGCTCACGAGGCGGTCTGCAGGCAGTGGCCACGCGGGCACGACCGCGGCTGCGCGCCCCGTGCCAGCCAGGCCCGGCCCCGGGCCCGCAGCGGGCTCAGGGACGCTGGCCGTGGCCGAGGTAGACGAGCAGGATGATCAGCAGCACGGCCGCCACGTAGCCCAGCCTCAGCAACGGGAGCTGGTAGCGCCGCCACGACTGCCGGCGATCGGCCCATCGTCGGGCGCGCGGCCGGCTGGCGTCCACGCCGCCTCCGAACCGCCGCTCTTCGATCAACTCGACCAGGCGCGGATCGAACTCGCCGATCGTGCGCAGCACCAGACGCTTCCGGCGCGCCGCCTCCTCGGCGAATCCCTCGGCCGGCTCGCTGCCGGTCGCGCGCGGGCCGGGGACTGCGCCGCCGGTGCGCGTCGCGCGCGGGCGCCCGGCGAGCAGCATCGACGCCTTCTCGCGCGCCAGGCCCTCGACCAGACCGGTGGCGGTGGCCCGATCCCGAACATGGCCGTGGACGACGGCGCGGCAGGTGTCGATGAAGCGCGAGAAATCGCGCCGGATCTCCTCCGCCGAGAGCCCGGCCAGATACGATTCCTCGATCATCTCTTCGATGGCTTCTCTAACCGTGGACATCCGGCCCATTCCACCTGCGAGTGCTGGGAGACTCGGAAGGGAGGACGCAGTCGATACCCTAGGCGTCCCCCCGTCCGCTGTCAAGGCGCGCCGGCCTGGACGGCAGCCGGCAGCGTCCGGCCGAGCGCTGGCCGACAAGCGCCACGATCGCGCCGGGCACGGCGGCCAGCAGGTCTCCGGCCAGCATTCCCCACTCGCCCAGCGCTGCGGCCGAGGCGTCGCCTGCCGCGCCGTGCACGTAGACCCCCCCCGCCGCCGCCGCCGCCGGCGCGAGCCCCTGAGCGAGCAGCCCGACGATCAGCCCGGTCAACACATCGCCCGAGCCAGCCGTCGCCATCCCCGGATTGCCCGTGGGATTCACCAGCACGCGGCCGTCCGGCAGGGCGATGAGGGACGGCGCCCCTTTCAGCACCAGCACCACGCCGTGGTCGGCGGCGAATCGCTGGGCAAGGGCGCGTCGCTGGTGGGCGCCGGTGCCGGTTGCGTCGAGCCCGGTCAGGCGCGCGAACTCGCCGGCATGCGGCGTCAGGACCGTCGGGGCAGGCCGCTGCCGCAACAGCGCTGTCGATCCTGTCAGGGCGAACAACGCATCCGCGTCGAGCACCAGCGGCCGCTCCAGGCGCACCAGCAGCCGTCGCACCAGCTCGCACGTCTCGCGATGGCGCCCGAGCCCGGGACCGATGGCCCCTGCGTCCGCGCCATCGAGCAGCGCGAGCACATCGCCCAGGCCACGCAACGCGAGGCAGCGGTGACGGCGCACCTCGGGCAGCGGACGAGTCATCGCCTCGGTGACCTTCACCTCGAGGACGTCGTTCAGGCTGGCGGGGACCCCGAGCATGACCTTGCCGGCGCCGCTGCGCAGGGCTGCCTCGGCGCTCAGGGCCGCGGCGCCCGTCATGCCGACGGACCCGCCAACCACCGCCGCGGTTCCACACGAGCCCTTGTGGGCGTCCCCGGGGCGCCGAGGCCACAGCTCGGCAACGCCAGGCCTGTCGAGCAGATAGCTGGGCGACGCGCAGGCCTCGATCGCAGCAGCAGACAGCCCGATGTCCGCGATCTCCACGGTGCCGCAGAACGAGCGGCCGGGGTAGAACACCAGCCCCGCCTTCGGCAATCCGAACGTCACGGTCAGATCCGCACGGACGCATGGACCCGGCACCTCGCCTGTATCCGCGACGACGCCAGAGGGCAGATCCACCGCCACCACCGGGCAGCAGGCTGCGGCCATCGCGCGGATCACGGCCGCGCCTTCCGGACGGGGCGCCCCCTGCAGTCCCGTGCCCAGAAGTGCATCCACCAGCAACTCGGCGTGCAGCAGCACCTGGCTCAGCGCCCGCTCCGCCTCGGCGGCTGCGGGCAGCGCCTGGATCGCCACGCCGCTGGCTTCGAGACGCTGCGCGTGCACCGCCGCATCGCCCTTGAGCGCGGCTCGCGGGGCCGCCAGCAGCACGCTGAGACGCGCCCCGGCCGCCGCCAGATGACGGGACACCACGAAGCCATCGCCACCGTTGTTCCCCGGCCCGCAGACGACCACGATCCGCCGACCGCGAACCCCGTCCAGCCGCGCGCGGATCGCCGCGAAGACGGCGTGCCCAGCCCGCTCCATGAGCACCTCGCCGGGCGTGCCCGCGGCGATCGTCGCCTGATCGATCGCGGCCATCTCTCCGCCAGTGACAAGCCTCTTCCAGCCCAACCCGGCTTCACCTCCCCTCTGGCCGCCGTCCGCGGCCGCAGGCGCGCGCCATCGGGAGCCGCCCACCTGCCGGCGGCCGCTCCGAGCCCGCGGCGGCAGCGCCACTAACTGCCATGGTCCGCCTCGCTCGCCTGGACACCCCGTTGCAGGAACGCGGCGTACACCTGCGCCGTGCGCACCAGCTCGTCGATCTCGACGCGTTCATGGGCACCGTGCGCGCCCAGGCCTCTCACACCGTAGCCGATCCCGTGGATCCCCAGCTCCTCGACGAAGTAGTGCAGGTCGGTGAAGCCGCTGGCGATCCGCGCCCGCGCAGTTCGGCGGCGCACGGCGCGCACAGCCGTCGCGAAGGCAGCCGGCAGGGGCGCTTCCGGCTCCACCACGCAGGGGTCGATGCGCAGCACTACCGCGCTCCGGCACCGCACCCGCAGGCGACGCTTCGCGGCCAGCAGCGCCTGGCGCAGCTCCCGCTCGACGGCCTCCGGCTGCTCGTTGGGCACGATGCGGCGGTCGATGCTGAACGAGGCGAACGCCGGCACGGTATTGATCTTGTCGCCGGCCGAGCCCCCGAATTCCCCCCCCAGTGTCACGGTCGGCGCGCGCAGCTCGCCGCCGGGATCGCGATAGCGACGCCGGGCCGCGCGCAGAGTGCGGCGGTACCCGCGCAGAGCATGGACCAGCTCGGCCATGCCATCGAAGGCGTTCACGCCCTGCTCGGGCCGGGATGCATGCGCCGCGCGGCCCTGCACGGCGACGCGCATCCAGAGCACCCCATTGTGACCGCAGCCCACCTCGTTCCCGGATCCCCCCTCACCCACCAGCGCGTACTCGGCACCGACCAGACCCGACCGCACCAGGTAGCCGGCGCCAAGCTCGCCGCCCGTCTCCTCGTCCGGCGTGAACGAGCACTCCACGTCCAGGGCGGGCTGGGTGCTGGTCTCGCGCAGCGCTTCCACGGCCAGCAGCCACGCGGCGATGGACCCCTTCATGTCCGCCGCGCCGCGGCCGACCACCCACCGGTCCGTCACCACGGGCACGAAGGGGTCTCCGGACCGCCACGGACCCATCCCCGGGACCACGTCGTAATGCGCGTTGAAGTGCAGAGTCCGGGCGCCCCCGACCCGCCAATGGGCGACCACGCTGAGACGCGGGTAGACGCTCAAGCCCGTGCGCCGCTCCGTGAGGGAGTCGGGAACGCGGTGCGTCTCGACCGCCATGCCGAGCGACCGGCACCGGCGCGCCAGCAACTCGGCGATGTCCTCGTAGTGCCGGCCCGGCGGGTTGACCGTGGGAATCCGGATCAGCTCGGCCAGCAGAGCGGCCAGGCGTCCCCGGTGCGCGTCGAGATACCGGCGCACGGAACTCACGCCGGGCGCCCCGTCGTGCGGCCCGCGAACATGCTCGCGGAGACGATCGGCATCGCTGTCTCTCCCTACCGGCGCCAGGCACCTGGCCATCCAGGCGCAGTGCCCGCTGTGCCCGCGCTACCTGGAGCTCCCTGCCGGGCCGGCCGGACCAGGCGTCGCGCCAGCGCGCAGCTCGGTCGAACTGAGATCCAGACGGAACACCGCGGCAGGTATCTCGGCGAACATGTGCCGCAGCTCGCCCGCCAACGGCAGATCGGCCAGCGTCGCAAAAACACCTGCCTGCCGCCGGCCCGCGACCAGGAAGCGCGTCCGCGCCCCCGCCATCGCCGCCAGCGCCTGGGCCATCTGCTCGTCCCCCCCGTAGTAGGTGGACTCAAAGAGGCGCGCGGCCGTATCGAAGCCCACAGCGAACACGCAGTCGCCGAACAGCTGCACCTTGGCGGCGAAGGTGGCAGCCCGCGTGCAGACCAGCGGCTTCAGACCGACGAACTGCCTGGCCCGGCTTTCCAGCTCTTTCCGGGGCAGGGCTGGCTTGTCGACGTTGTCGATCGAGAGCTCGAAGGCGCCCGCGCGCCCCGCGATGGCTTCGGCTGCGGCCAGCAGACCGATGTGGCCCTGGTGGAGCGGGTTGAACGACCCCGAAAGCAGCAGCCGACCCGAACGCTGGACGTCCACGCTCCAGGAGCCGTCCCGCTGCTGCTCGACGCAGCGAACCTCGCCGGCGTACAGCAGCCCGACAGGATCCCGCAGATCCAGCGAGCGCTGGGCGCCCTGCACCCCCGGCGGCCACGCGGGCCAGTCCATCTGTCTGCCGCACGCCGACCCCAGTTCGGCCAGTGCCGTCTCGCTCAGCAGCAGCTCCTGTTCCTCGCGAGTCGCCACGCCGCGCTGCCAGTGCAGCGTGCGCACCGTGCAGCCGCTGGCCGTGCGTGCCGCGAGCGCGGCCCGGTCCTCGCCCCGACGCTGAGGCCGGGTGGCAAGGGCCGCCGTGCACCCGAGGCCCACCGCAGCCGCCGGGTCGCTCACGAGCAGACCGACGCGCCGCCATGCCTCGCTGGCCAGATGCACTGCCGTGGCCGTCTCCACC
>CAZPXM010000033.1:0-30825 GCA_964591015.1 uncultured Gemmatimonadaceae bacterium | reverse complement strand
CAGGTACTGGCCCGTGAACAGCGGGATCGTGTAGTTGGTGCCCGTCGCCGCCAGCGACTTGCTGCTCGGCAGGGCCTCGATGGCGCTGGTGGAGCCCAGCGGCTGCGCGGTGACGATGACGTCCGGCTCGTACACGGTCTGGCCGTTCTTGGGCAGGCTGTAGGCGATGCGGCCCCCGACCGGGAACACGCTCAGGTCCACGAAGTCGGTGGCCAGCTGATTGGGTCCGTTCAGCGTGAGTTCGGTGGCCCGCACGCTCGGCTCGAATTCGTGGGCCCGGTCGCCTTCGCCCTTGGCCACGCGGACGCGATAGGTACCCAGCGGCAGGTGCCGGTATTCGAAGTACCCGTTCTGGTCGGTCAGCACCCACAGCTCGCCGTCCGCGGTCGTGTTGACGGCGGTGTCGGCGGCCGCGACCCGCACGAGCGCCTCGCGGGTCACGTGGCTGGAGCTCAGGTAGGCACGCACGTCGGCGACCGGGGTGCGCTGGTCGGCGGCGCGCACCCGCCCGGCGATGGTGCCTTCTACTACCTGGACCTGGGCGGTGCTCACGCTGCTCCATTTGCCGGACTGGGCGCGGACCTTCAGCGCCGCCTGCCGCTCGCCGGCCACCGGGTAGCTGTGCGTGGGGTTCCACACGCCGCGCACCACGGCCGGGCGACCATCCGCCACCCAGGCCTCGGCGGCGGTGTTGACCAGCCTGCCGGGGTGCTGGCCGGTGGCGTCGACCGCAGCGGTGTCGTCGTCGGCGGCCGAGCGCTCGAACTGCCAGAGCAGCACCAGGTTCTGCTCGGTGCCCGTGAGTCCTCCTTGCATGTCGCTGCGGATCTGCGCGCTGGTGCGCACCATCCGCCAGACCGCCACCTCGTCGAGCAGACCCTGGAAGGCCTGTCCTGGGTCGTACCCGCCTTCCAGCGCGTCCTGGTCCTGGCCGATGACCAGGTACCCGCCGCTCTGGATGGGATCCCCTGCCGCCACCGTGTCGCGGTGCGCTTCGGCGCCGTCCACGTAGAGGACCAGGACGCCGTCGGCGCTGCTCCAGGTCATGGCAAGGTGGTGCCACTGGCCGTCGTTGACGGCCAGTTCGGTGGGACTGCTCTGCACCCCGGACACGCGCAGGTCCAGGCCAGTGTACCGGTAGATTCCCAGTTCATCGTCGGAGTCCGCGACGGCGTACGACAGCGGCGTGCCCGCGCGCGCCTTGTCGCTGGTCTTCATCCAGAAGGCCACCGTGACCGAGTCGCTGGGGAAATCCGCCAGCGGGCCGACCACGACACGATCGTCCTGGCCGTCCAGCAGCAGCGCCCCGTTGGCGGCGTCCGAGAAGAACCACACCCACTCCTCGATCTTGCCCACGTCATCCGCCTCGACGAAGTCCGGATGATTGCCCTCGAACTGGATGGGCGAGTGATCGCCGCCAGCCAGGCCGCCGCGGTAGGGCCCGCCCGGCATGGCGGTGGGGCGCCCGGCCTCCACATCCACGTCGGCCCACTCGGTACCCTCGAGGATGACGCCCGAGTCCGTGGTCACCCGGGCGGTCAGTCCCACCCGCTGGACACCCTCCGCCGACCAGGTGTACTCCGCCTCCGCGTGGGCGTTGGTGGCAACGGGCGTGCCCGCGGTCCAGGCCACGTCGCGGACCCGGTGGATGTTGTGCTGCGCGCCAGTGCGCGCGCCCACGCCGTACAGATCGTTGCCGGTGTTGGCTGTGGCGTCGTCCAGCAGGGCCTGATAGGCGTCGCCGGCGTCGTACTCCAGCCGGAGCTGATAGTCCAGATACACCCGGAATCGCCCGCGCTCGAACACGATGCGGAACGGGCGCCACTGACTGTTGTCCAGGGGGATCGTCTGCGCTACCGTGTGCAGCAGGCTGCCGTTCAGGAACAACTGGATCTGATCGTTGTACTCGTCGAAGGCGACCGTGTACCCGCCGCTAGGCCACGCCTCGCTCGTCGGCGTGGCGTCGGCCCACACGTACACGTAGAAGGCGTCCGCGCCGGTGCCGCCACCGCTCCAGAACTCGCCGGTGACGCTCCAGTCGTCGCTCAACGCCACATCCGAGTACTCCAGCTGGCCGCTTCTGCCCGGTTGGGCCGGCGTCAACTCGACGTAGTCGCCCGCGTGCACGGCGCCGTTCCACAGCGCCGGTTCGGGTACCCGGCTGTTCACGCGCCACTGGTACTCCACCGTCGCGTTCTGGTAGCGCTGGACCAGCTCGCCTTTCAGCTTCACCGCAGCGTTCACCCGGCCGCTGTACCGGTCCCCCGGATCCGTGCGCGGATCGACGCTGGGCGCGTCGTACACGGTCAGCGCGAACGTCCGTCCCGTCTCGGCGGCCGCGTGGCTGCTGATGCCGTAGTTGGTCACCGCCTTGCAGCGGAGCTGCGCGCTGGCGTTGGCTGCAGCGAAGGTGTAGGAGGCCACCTCGCTCGCCGGCTGCTCCACTTCCACCGTGCTCCAGTCGCCGTCCAGATCCCACAGGAACTTGGCGATCTGCTCGCCGGTGCCGGAGGTGGCCGTGGTCCCCGTGGCCATCAGCCGCACCGGCTGGCCGGCGACGCCGGCGTACTTGCCGCCGAACCAGGACACGTCGCCGGCGTCGATGCGCTCCTGGGGCGGCGCCTCGGCGACCGCGGGCCGGTTCCAGGCCCGGACCCGGAATGCCAGCGGCGCCAGCGCCACGTGCCGTCCCTCGATCAGGACGATGGCCCGACACCGAACCGTGTACTCGCCCGGATCGGCGAAGCGCAGGTTCTTCTCCGGGCCGCTGGTGGACCAGGAGTACGGCGCGGTGGTGCGACCGGTGCCCGTGACGATCTTCCACTGCGCCTCCACGATGGTGCCGGGGTCGCCGGCCTCCAGGCCGACCACGAAGCTGACGTCCTCCCCGACCGGAACGTTGACCAGCCCGTTGCTGCCGGCTTGGGGGCTGGCCAGCCGGGCTCGGGCCAGCGGCGCGGCGATCACCTCGGCGCCGCCGCCCCGGGACTCGTTTCCCAGGGCGAAGTCCGTCACGGACTTGATGCCGGACCAGTTGGCCGTCTGGCCGGTGTTGATGCCCAGGTCGAGGCCGACGCGGTAGCGGAACTGGTTGGCGCCAGACGGATTGTCGATGCCCATGAGGATCAGGTCGGGCGCGTTGTTGTCATCGACGTAGGCCACGGCCACGCCGCCGCCATCGGTGGACGTGCCGATCCCGCCTACCGCGACCATGCCGCTCCAGTTCACCGTGGCGCCGTCGGTGCCCAGGTCCCAGCCGATCTTGTAGCGGAAATCGTTGACTCCGTCGGCACCGTCGATGCCCATGAGGATCAGGTCCGGCCGGCCATTGTCGTTGAGGTAGGCCAGGGCCACATCGCCGCCGGCGTTGTAATGACTCACTGCCGGGATCCTCTTCGTCGTGCTCCAGCTCTGGGCCACGCCGTTGGCCCCCAGGTTCCAGCCGATCTTGTAGCGGAACTCGTTCTCGCCGTCCGGGGCATCGATCCCCATCAGCAACAGGTCCAGGATCTCGTTGTCGTCGATGTAGCCCAGCGCCGCGCCACCGCCTGCGGTCTTCTCACCGATACCTTCCACCGTCACCGTGGACGACCAACTGGCGGGAACGAAGGCAGCATCGAGGTTCCAGCCGATGCGGTACCAGAAGTCGTTCCTGCCGTCCGGCGCGTCGATGCCCATCAGGACGAGATCGTCGACGCCATTGCCGTCGATGTCGCCGACGGCCGCGCCGCCGCCGTAGTTGAGGTAGCCCAGGCCGCCCGCGCTGACTCGGCTTCCCCAGCCGTCAGCCGGGAAGAAGGTGTTGTCGACCCGTCGGCCGACCCACTACCACCAGGCGTTGGCTCCAGGCGGGTCGTCGATGTTCAGCAACAGGAGGTTGGGGGGTTCGCGGCCAGCCGCCGGCTGCGGCACGGCCAGCCCGGTGCCGAGCAGGAGAGCCAGGGCGAACGCGCCGCCCTGGCGCAGAGGGAATGCGCGCCTCAGTGTGCTCATCTTCAGCCTCCTTCGGATCGCGACCGGCTGCCGGCCAGGCAAGCGGGGAGCTGGTCCAGGAAGCGGCTCTGGAGGAGGCCTCCGATAGCCCATGTCGCCGCCGAGCCCTGCATCCGGCTCGCGGCGATCCCAGCCGGACGGAAGAATCGGATCTCGCACACCTCCGTGTCAATCGAAAAAGCCGGCATCCTCCGGGTTCAGGTACGGTCGCGCCGCCTCGGGGACGAACTCGACGCCCATTCCCGGGCGATCCCAGACCGCGACATGGCCGTCCTCGACGATCGGGTCGGGAAGGCCGGTGACGATCTCGTACCACCAGGCCGGCCGGGCCACCGGGTATTCGAAGGCCAGGTAGTTGGGTGGCAAGGTGGCGCACACCTGCACGAGCGCGGCCAGGCCGAGCACGCCGTCGCCCGTGCCGTGCGGCGCGATCAGGATGCCGTGGAGGTCGGCGAACTCGGCGACCCACTTCAGCTCGGCGATGCCGCCGATGTCGCCTGGATCGGGGCCGATCACGTCCACCGCTCGCTTCTCGATCAGGTCGATGAAGTTCTGCCGCAGATAGATCTGCTCGCCCGTGTGGATGGGGGTGGTCGTCCGGGAGGAGAGGTCGCGGTACAGGTCCGCCAGCACATAGGGCGTGTAGTCGCCGGTGATGAGGTCCTCCAGCCACGCCACGTGCAGCGGCTCGACGGCGCGGGCCAGCCGCAGCGCGTCGGCCACCATCCACCCGGGACCGCAGTCCAGCGCCAGGCCCACCTCGTCGCCGAGCACCTCCTTCATGGCCGCGATGCAGGCGATCACGTGTTTGAGTCCCTTCTCGGTCAGCGGCGCCCGGTTGGCATGGAAGCCCCCCGGCTGGAGATCGCCGTACATGAAGTCCGGCACGGCGGTGGGCATGCGGCTGTGAAAGGCGATCCCCTGTTTGATGATGGGGAAGCGCTCGGGCGCGGCCTTCATGCGCGCCATGTTGGCGGCGTAGTCCGCCGGGGTATCGCCAGCCAGCGGGAAGCGCACGGCGCCGTTGTACACCCGGACCCGGTCGCGCACCTTGCCGCCGAGGAGCTTGTACACGGGCACGCCGGCTGCCTTGCCCGCGATGTCCCACAGGGCCATCTCGATCATGCTCACCGCGCTGCCCCACGGCTTGTGCGCGCCCAGGCGGCGGATGCGCATCAGCACGCGTTCGACGTCGGTGGGATCCGCGCCGAGGATCATGTCGCGATAGAACAGCACATGCGGCTTCAGATAGGTCTTGGGCTCCGCCTGCGCGTACCCGTCGATGCCGGCATCGGTGCAGATGCGGACGACCGGATACTGGCCCAGGATGGCGCACTTCACGTCGGTGATCTTCATCTGCGGTCTTCTCCCTGTTGCCTTGGCGAATGGGATGGGCCGCCGGACGGCCCAGCGCGCCAGCGCGGCGGCCGCGCGACGGGCCGCCTCAGACCCGGGGCGCTCGCCCGACCCGCGGTTGTGGTCGCCGCGAGCCGTGCCGCCCGACGAGCGACGCGGCCAGCTCCCCGCGCCCGAGGCGGACCAGCGTCGCGCGGATCCAGGCCCTGTTCTCCTCCTTGTACCAGAAGAAGAACCGGTGCTGGTCCCGCTTCTGCTCCGGACTCCGCGCCACGAAGACGGGCCCCAGCGTCTCGGGATCGAGGCCCGTGTAGTACATGACGGTCGCCCGCGTCATCGGGGTCGGCGTGAACTCCTGCACCTGCTCCAGCCGCCAGCCCTCGGCGTGCGCGATCGCCGCCAGTTCGGCCATGTCCTCCAGGCGACAACCCGGATGGCCGGACATGAAGTAGGGGATCAGTTGCTGGTCCAGTCCCGCCTGCCCGCACAGGGCAGCGAAGCGGTCAGCCAGCAGACGGAACAGCGCGAACGGCGGCTTGCGCATGTGGCGCAGGACCGTCGCCGCCGTGTGCTCGGGGGCCACCTTCAGGCGTCCCGAGACATGCTGCGTGACGAGCCGCTCGAGGTACTCGTCGCAGCGGTCGGCGCGCGCCTGCGAAGGGGGGCGCCCGACCAGCAGGTCGTAGCGGATGCCGCTGCTCACGCATGCCTTCTTGACGCGCGGATGGGCGGCGACGCGGGCGTACAGGTCCAGCAACGGGCCGTGGTCGGTGCGCAGGTTGCGGCAGAGCCGCGGGTACAGGCAGGACGGCCGCCGGCAGCGAGCGCACAGCGCCTCGTCCTCGCCGCCCAGCCGATACATGTTGGCGGTCGGGCCGCCCAGGTCGCTGATGTAACCCTTGAACCCGGGCACCTGCACGATGCGCTCGACCTCGCGGAGGACCGACTCCGGCGAGCGGCTGGCCACCGCCCGGCCCTGGTGCACGGCGATGGTGCAGAAGCTGCAGCCGCCGAAGCAGCCCCGGTGCAGGGTGATCGAGTCGCGGATCATCTCGAAGGCGGGGATGGGACCGCGCCGGGCGTACCGCGGATGCGGCAGCCGGGTGTAGGGCAGGTCGAAGGAGGCGTCGAGCTCCGCGGTGGTCATGGTCGGGAAGGGCGGGTTGACCACCACGAGGCGAACGCCGACGCGCTGGACGAGGCGGCAACTCGAGCGGCCATTGGCCTCGCGCTCGACGAGCGCGAAACTGCGGGCGAACGCGTGCTTGTCCGCCAGACAGTCCTCGTGGGCCGCCAGCTCGCGCGTCTCCCAGCGGCGATGGCGCGGCAGCGGCGCGCCGCCCGGCAGCAGCAGGGCGGTCTGCGGCACGGTCGTCAGCGCGGCGAACGGCACGCCGCGCTGCAGCAGCCGGACGATCTGGCGCAGCGGCTGCTCCCCCATGCCGTAGACCAGCAGGTCGGCGCCGCTGCTGACCAGGACGGAGGGCAGCAGACGATCCGCCCAGTAGTCGTAGTGCGTGCAGCGGCGCAGCGAGGCCTCGATGCCGCCGATGATCACCGGCGTCTCGGGAAACAGCCGCTTGAGGATCTGGCAGTAGACGGTGGTGGCGTAGTCGGGCCGGAAACCAGCCTTGCCGCCCGGCGTGTACGCGTCCGTCGAGCGTCGCCGGCGAGCCGCGGTGTAGTGGTTGACCATCGGATCCATGCAGCCGGAGGAGATGCCGAAGAACAGCCGCGGCTGGCCCAGCTTGCGGAAGTCGCGCAGATCGTCTCGCCAGTTGGGTTGCGGCAGGAGCGCCACGCGCAGGCCCAGGGATTCCAGCAGGCGCCCGATCACCGCGTGCCCGAAGGCGGGATGGTCGACGTACGCGTCCCCGCAGACCAGCACCACGTCCAGCTCGTCCCAGCCGCGCGCGTCGACTTCCGCGCGGCTGGTCGGCAGCCAGGCACTCGCATCCACTTGCAGCGCTGCTCCGGGGACGAGGATCGCGGCGCGGCCAGCGGCTGGCGCCCGGCGCCCGGCGGGCTGGCACTGCCTGCCTGCGGGCGCGGGCCGCCGGTTGCGCCCAGCACCGTTGCCGCCATGAATATGCTCTCGAGGCGCGCTCGGTGCTGCGGTCGACTGGCGCCCAGCGCGTTGGCTCAGCCATCCTGGACCGGGAAGGGGTACCGCGGATGACCCGCAAGGAGCGTCTGTTCGCCGCATTCCGCCGGCAACCGGTGGATCGTGTTCCGTTCGCGACCTACAACCTGCACCCTTTCAGTCAGGCGCACCGGCAGGATCCCTCGTATGCTGGCCTGCTGGAGCTGGTGTGGGAGCGCGCGGGGATGCTGTGCAAGACCGAGCTGGCGCCGTTGCGCGCGCCGGACGCGCCGGACCTGGCCGACCGACTGGAGATCCGCAGCGAGGGCAGCGGCGGGGGGCGCCGCACGGTCTCCATCCTGCACACTCCCGCCGGCGATCTCCGCGCGGTCACCGAGCAACCGCCGGGGCAGCCGAGCATGGTGACCGAGCACTTCCTCAAGACCGATGCCGATATCCGGACCTACATGTCGCTGCCCTTCGCGCCCGTCCCGTTCGCGCCCGAACCGGCGGCTCGGCTCGACCGCGACCTGGCGGGACGGGGCGTGGCCTATGTGGGCTACGGGGATCCTCTGTACGCCGCCGCATCGCTGTTCGACTTCGCCGATTTCGCCGTCCGCTGCGTTACGGACCCGCGGCCGGTGATCCGCCTGATCGACTTCCACTTCGAACGCCTCCAAGTCACGCTGCAGAACATGCTGGAGGCCTGCCGGGGCCGCGATTTCCTCTTCTACACCGCCGGCCCGGAGCTGTGCACGCCGCCCATGCTGCCGCCGGCACTGTTCGCCCGTCTGGTCACCCCATACCAGCGCCGGCTGATCCGCATGATCCACGATGCGGGGTTGCTGGCCAGCATCCATTGCCACGGCCGCGTGCGCGACATCCTTCCCGAGGTGATCGCCATGGAGGCCGACGTCCTGGAGCCGCTGGAGCCGCCGCCACAAGGCGACATGGCGCTGCCCGAACTGCTGCAACGGGTGGGCGGCAGGCTGTGTCTGCTGGGGTACATCCAGGACCAGGAGTTCCATGGCGCGCCGCCTGGCACCATGCGCCGGCGCGTGGAGGAGATTGCCCGACAGGTGGAGAGGGGGGTCCCCTTCGTGATGGCACCGACCTGCACGCCATTCGCGCATCCGGCCAGCGAGAGCTTCCGGCGCAACTACACAGAATGGGTGGAAGCTGCTGTGGAGGTCTTCGGCGGGAGCTGAGCGAGGAAAACAAGCCCCCGGAGGCACCAGGCCATCCGGGGGCGGCTTTCCCCGAGGGCGCTGTTACTTCTTGGCCGCTTTCTTCGGGGCCGCCTTCTTGGCCGCCTTTGCAGGCGCCGCCTTCTTCGGGGCCGCCTTCTTGGCAGCTTTCTTGGTCTCTGCCATGCTGTTCCCCCTCCCTTCCTGGGAACGACGGACGACTGCCGAGATGAGGGCAGGCGCTGCTGGGCGGCAGTCTACTCCCGCAACGCCTGCGCGAATATACACTGGTGTAGGCGCCAAGGCAAGCAGGATTTTCGCCCGCTTCGCGCGCGGACATTGGCTTGACTTTGAGCGAGTTACGACGCGTCCCGCGGCCGCGTTCGGGGCGAAATCCAGGCTGTTCGAACATGCTGGCATGCGATTATGGATACGCATTCTGATCGACAATTATGCATCGAAAATGGCGATCCAATGCTCTGCCAGAACCCTGCCTCGCAGGCTGCCCGACTGAGCTCGTGCATGCCTGTCGTGCCTGCTGCCTCGCCGTGCCCACGCTGTTCCCAGGCGATCCTGGGGCCAGCGCGCCGTGCAGCCGGCCCCAGCCAGCCGCCGCCGGGCCGGTCCGGTCGGCTGCGCATCTGTCCGGCGCTGCCGTGTCTGCCGCGTCGCTCGCGCCGTGGCGGCTGGCTTGTGGGATGTTTCCCGCCCCCTAACTTATCGGCATCGACCCTGCTCCGGACGGGCAGGTGTGCCTGCAGGGCGCAGGCCTGCGAATCGTGGCTGGCCGTGCGTGGGCCCAGAGACCGGGCTGCAGCGAGGTCCCGTGGATGGGCACCAGCCGGCCGCGTTTCACCGAAGTCGCCACCCAGCCAGGAAGAGGAGAGCTCATATGACTCGCGGGATCGGTCTGTCGTTCATGGTGGTGCTCTGCGCCGCCGCGGTCTCGGTGCCGTTCGTCGACACGGCTGCGGCGCAGGCAGTGGGTGGCGGCTACATCGTCCACCAGCGCCTCACGCTGCCGGACTCCGTGTTCAGTCGCCCGGAGAGCGAACTGCCGCACAATCCCAACCGCATGGATGTGAAGGCAGTAGGCATGGGGCGCACTCAGCTCGCCAACGGCCGCTCCTTCAACGCCATGATGGACAACCCGGCGCTGCTGGCGAGGAAGCGCTTTGCGGTTGACCTGCCTGGTCTGCAGCTCGGCGTCCCCAAGACGACGCTGGACGCTGCCCGCTTCGTCGAGGACAACCAGCGCGAGTTCACCGACGGCGATTTCTACACGCTGATCGATCAGGGGTACAACGACTACCGGCGCGCGACCACGGTCGATCAGCGTCTGGCCGCGATCGCCAAGATCAAGCAGGGGCTGGTGTTCCCGAACGAGCTGATCGACGAACTGGTGGGCAGTCAGGAGGAGCCGAACACGCACGGACTCAATCTGGTGCCGAGCGTTCAGGCGCAGTGGGGCCGCTGGGGGCTGTCGCTGTACGCCACCGGGCAGGTCGGTTTCTCGGTGAAGCCCGGCGAGAGCATCGACCAGCTGCTGACGCTGGACATCCCGGCCAACGCCGATCGCCTGACGCCGGAGCAGCTGCGCACCATCGGCGGCGTGGTGAACTCGGTGTTCGACGCGAACGGGAATCTGATCGCCGACGGTCTGCCGCAGGCTTTCGCCATGACGTACATGGACATGGTCGGCGCGGTCGGGTACGCGCACTCGGTCCGTCCGGACCTGGACGTCGGCGCCAACATCAAGGTCATCCATCGCCTCTTCTCGACCAAGAACATCGACGCGGAGAACCTGGACGACATCGTCGCCGAGGCCCGGGCCGATCTGGAGGAATCCGTCACCGGCTTCACCGCGGATCTCGGCGCGCTGTACCATCTTCGCACCGGTACGGACGTCGGGGTGTCGGTGCAGAACCTGATCCCCATCAAGAAGCTGGGCTCGGAGGCTCGGTTCAATTTCGTCAATTCCGCCGAATACTACTTGACCGACAACAGCGGCAACAAGCAGGTCGGATACGTCGGTGCGGACAGTGTTTTCCATCCGTATGCAGCCGGTGACACCCTGATCGGGGTCAGAAGCCAGCACGTGCGGGTCGACGCTCCCTACGAGCTGACGGCGCCGCTGCTGATCAACGCCGGAGTGTGTCATCCGCTGCGGTCCAACTGGGTGATCGCGGCGGACTGGGTGGACATTCTCGCCCAGGACGACAGCTACGACAGCTACCTGGAGCGCTTCCGCCTGGGGACCGAGTACCGACTGCTCAATGGCCTGCTGGCTCTGCGCGGCGGGGTGGCTGACAAGACGCTGACGCTGGGCACCGGGTTGAGCGTGAAAGTGCTGCAGGTCGACGCGGCCTATGCGTACGACCGCTTCGTCGATGACCGGGCCTACATGGTGCAGCTGAAGCTGGGCTGGTGAGCGGACGCCGGGGCCGCGGCCGCCCTTGGCGGGGCGAGCCGCGACCCCGAGCCCGGGTCGCAGGCGGTGTCGAGGCACGGCTGGCCAGGGGCGAGCCGCGCCTGCTGCGTTGGCCATCCGCGCTGGCTGTCGCGCTGCCGGCGCCCCCGCGCGTCGCTACACGATGTGCCCCGCACCGAGCGCCCAGGCAGATCGGTGCTCCAGCAGTTCCACCTCGGCGGCGGTCAGCTCCCAGCCGCAGCCACCCACGTTCTCCTCGACGTGCGCCGGTGCATCCGGGCCGATCATCGCGGCGGTGATGCCGGGACGCGAGAGCACCCAGGCGATGGCCGCCTGCGCCGGGGTCCTGCCGTGTTCGGCGCCGATGGCCTGCAATGCCTCGACCACCTGGTCGGCCTCGGGGGTCATCATCTGCGCGAAACGCTGCGGCTGGCGGGCCCACAGGCTGCCCGCCGGCGCTGGCTGGCCGTGGCGGAAGCGGCCGGTGAGCAGCCCCACGGCCAGGGCGCTGTAGGTCATGATGCCCAGACCTTCTTCCTGGCACAGCGGCACCAGTTCGCGCTCGATGCGGCGGTCGAGGAGGTTGTAGTGGTCCTGGACGCAGGTGAAGGCGTGCAGCCCGCACCGCTCGCTCGTCCACAGCGCCTTGGCGACGCGCCAGGCCGGGAAGTTGCTGCAACCGATGTAGCGGACCTTGCCGTGCCGGACCAGGTCGTCGAAGGCGCCCAGCGTCTCGTCGATCGGAGTGCAGGGGTCCACCGAGTGGGCCAGGTACACGTCGATGTAGTCGGTCTGCAGGCGCTTCAGGCTGTTCTCCACCTCGCGGAGGATATGGCCGCGCGACAGGCCACGGTCGTTGGGGCCGTCGCCCATTGGGCTGCAGACCTTGGTGGTCAGCACGACGCGGTCACGCCGGCCTCTCAGCGCCTTGCCCACCACCTCCTCGGTTCGGTAGGCGTTGGCGCAGTCGATGAAGTTGATGCCCAGTTCGATCGCCCGATCGATGGTGGCCAGGCAGGTGGCTTCGTCCGGCGCGCCCCGGAAGGCCGTGCCCAGGCAGATGCGGGAGACCTTGATGCCGGCCCGGCCCAGATTGCGGTATTCCATCTCTGGTCTCACTCGTCGCGAAGGGGGTGAGGAACGAGCGAAGGAGTCGAGCGGCGCGGGGCTGCCCCCGCTGCCGGCCGCCCGCCGAAGGTAGGTGGAGCGGCCGCCGCGCTCAAGCAGAAGGCGCGGCCGCTGACGGCGGGCCAGGCGCCGACCCGCCGCGGCCGGCTTGCCTGGGGCTGGCGACGCGGAGCACCTCGTACGCGCTCTCCTCGATCGGCCTGTCGGTGACATCGATCAGAGCGAGACGGTGCTCGCGACAGAAGCGCACGAACTCGTCGTGTTCGCGCTGCAGCTCGTCCAGCGCCGTGTAGGCGGTGCTCTCCGTGACGCCGAGTCGCTGGGCGCGCGCTCTGCGGTGCACCAGCAGTTGATCGGCCGCGATCGTCAGCCCCACGATGCGCCTGGGCTGCACCGCCAGCAGTTCGGCCGGCGGGTCGATGCCCGACACGAACGGCACGTTGGCCACCTTCCACCCCTGCAGCGCCAGGTACATGCTCAGCGGCGTCTTGCCGACGCGCGAGACACCGAACAGGACGATATCCGCCGCGGCCAGTTGCTCCAGGTTCCGGCCGTCGTCGTGGGCGACGGTGAACTCCATGGCCTCCACGCGCTGGAAGTACTCCTGGTGCAACTGGCGATACAGCCCGGGCCGGCCGACTGGCTCCTGCTGGAGCAGGCCGGCGAGGCTGGCCAGCACCGGGCCCATCAGATCGATGGCCGGAATGCTGCGGGCCCTGGCGCGCCGGGCCAATGCCTGGCGCAGGTTGGCGTCGACCAGCGTGTGGATCACCGCGGCTCCGGCCGCTGCTGCCTGGTCCAGGGCCGCATCGAGCTGCTCGCTCGAGCGCACGTGCGGCACGACGGTCAGAGCCACGCGGGCACCGCGGAACTGCGCCACGGCGGTGCGCACGAGCTGCGCGCCGCTGACCCCGGCCCCGCCGGAGACGACGAAGACCACCGGCACGTTCGCCGGCCGATCGGTCTGACGCGTGGTCATGGCGTGCCTGTCGGGCGGCAGCGCCTCGGGCCGCGCATCCCGGTCACGCGACTGGACAGCGCTGCTCGCCTCCGACAAGTTACGCGGCGGATCCGAAGGCGCCAGCGATCCGGCTGGTGCCTCGGGCCGGCCGCGGGCGGCGCCCGCACGCCGCTGCGCCTGCCGCCGGCGCCCCACGTTCGCGGCAGGAGGCCGCCAGCACATGCCCCGACCCAGCGTCGCCGCGCTGTACGAGCCGACCGAGACAGGCTGGCGGATCTGGATCACGGAAGATCCAGCCGCGCCGCGGGCGGCGCCCGCCAGTCGCATCGGAGTGGTCGCGCCGCTGCCGCCCAGCACGGGCCACGAACTCAACCCGGAAGCCGAGCGCCGGCCGGTCGCCGACGACCCCCGCCGCCATCGCCGGCCGCTCTACCCGCCCGCCGACCGCTCGCTGCTGTGGGACGAGGCCGAGCTGCAGCGGCTGGAACGAGTCAGCTTCCGGCCCCTGGTGCTGGCCTACAACGCGCCGCGCTTTGTCTTCGATCTGCATTTCGCGGGGGGCCTGCTGGGACATCTGCGGCTGGGCTATGTCGCCGGCAGCGGCCGGAGCCGCTGGCTCGACGCGTTCGCCGACCTGGTGGTCTGCTACGCGGACGGCCGCATGGACTACACCATCCAGGACGAGGCCTTTCCCGGTGTTCGGATCGAGCTGTCCGCCGTGTGTCTGGCGACCGCGGTGGGCCTGGTCGTGCGCTTTGAGGTGACCGCGCCGGCGGCCGGCTCGCTGGTGTGGTGCTTCGGCGGCGCCTCGGCCTTCTTCACCAACTACGCATTCGGCGCGGCCGCGTACGAGTTCGAGCCCGACCAGTGCGCCGGCGATCGCGTGCGCTGCGACGAGCGAGGCTTCACGCTGCGCCGCGCCTTCGTCGCTGGCGACTCGATCATGGCGCAGCCCTGCGCCGTGCCCCGCCTGTTGCCGGGATGGAGCGCCTCGTTGAGCGGCGGCAGCGATGCGCCGGGCCGCACCGGGTATGGCCCGCCGGCAGCGGCCATGGCCGAGCCGGCGGACCTGCTGGCGGCCACCGACTTCGCGACCGGGGCCACCGAGGAGCGCCTGGGGTGCCTGGCAGTGCAGGAGATCCCCCTGGCAGCGGGTCGGAGCGCCGGCCACCTGCTGCTGGGCACGGGGCGGGCCATGCCGGCCGCGCTGGCGGCGCCGGCCGCGGCGCACGCGGCCGGTCTGGCACGGAACGCGGCGATCGCGGCGCGGGTGGAGCTCCGCACGCCCGATGCGCATCTGGATGCGGCGGCGCGCATGCTGGCCTTCGCGCTGGAGGGTACCTGGGGAGATACCGCCTTCCTGCACGGCGCCTGGTCGTGGCGGTACGCGTACCTCGGCTGGCGCGGCTGGTACGGGCCGGCATGCTACGGCTGGACCGAGCGGGTGGCGCGCTCGATCCGTGCCCACCTGCGCCTGGGACAGATCGGCGCGGGCGACGATCGGGGTGCCGTGGGCCACTTGCTCGAGTTCCCGCCGGCCGTGTACTACAACATGAACGAGGTCTTCCTCGACCACGTGCGCCACTACTTCGACTACACCGGCGATGTCGCGCTGCTGCGCGAGGTGTTCCCGGCGCTGGAGCGGATCGTGGCCTGGGAGAACCGGCGGCTGCAACCGGGCAACGCGTATCTGTACGAGAACAGCCTCAACACCTGGATCAGCGACTCGCACTGGTACATCCGCGGCCAGTGCACCCAGGCTTCGGCCTACATGCTGGGCGCGCATCGCTTCCTGGCGGCAGCGGCGGCCCGCCTGGGCGAGGCCAGCGCGGCCTACGCCGCCGCGGCCGACCGCATCCGCGCCGCCATGCAGCGCTGCCTGTGGCTGCCGCGCCAGGGCGTGTTCGCCGAGTACCGCGACACGCTCGGCGAGCGACTCCTGCACCCGCAGCCCGAGCTGCCGACGCTGTACCACGCGGCCGAGTTCGGCGCGGCGACCCCGCTCCAGATCAGCGAGATGGTCCACTGGGCCGACGCGCACCTCCAGCAGGAGACCACGCCGGGCGGGGGGCGCCTGTACTGGAGCTCGAACTGGCATCCCAACAGCGGGCGCTCCTACACGCACAGCACGTACGAGCTGGCCTACGCGGAGGAGCTGAACTTCGCGCTCACGCAGTACCTGGCCGGTCGCGCCGAGGTGGGCTACGAGCTGCTGCGCGCCACGTTGTGCGGCATCTTCAACGGACCCACGCCCGGAGGCCTGCCGTGTCACGCGTACGTGGACGGCCGGCAGCGCGCCAATGACGAGTTCGCCGACGCAATGAGCATGTGGGCGCGGGCGGTGATCGAGGGCCTGTTCGGGATCGCGCCGCGCCGTGCCGACCGCTGCGTGCGGCTCAGCCCCCAGTTCCCCGCGGCCTGGCCCGCCGCGCGCATCCGGACGCCGCATTTCGCCTACTCCTGGGAGCGCCAGGATGGGGCCGAGCGCATTTGCTGGGAGGCCCCCGAGCCGACCAGCGTGCGCCTGCGCCTGCCGGTGCGGGCCGCCGCGGTTCACGGTGTGGAGTGCGAGGGTCGGGCCACCGCCTACCGGGTGACGCCCGGCGTCGGCGTGAGCTGGGTCCGGGTGAGCACGGCGCCGGCCGCCAGGGGCAGCATCCAGGTCAGGTATACGCCGGCGCCCGTCGCCATGCCGCCGGCAACCGTCGTGGCGCCGGACGCGGAAGTCCGCCTGGATCTGGCCGCGTACGGCGCGCGCCATTACCTGAACCCGCAAGGTGTGCTGGGCGACATTCAGCTCGACGGATCGGTGCTGCGGGCCAGGGCGACGCGCACCCCGGGACCGGGGCTGGTGTTCCTGCTGGCCGGGACTCCTCCCTGCCCTGTGTGGCTGCCGTGGCGGCTGGAGGTGGTGCCGCCGCCGTCCGCGCCGCGGATCTGGCGCCCGCCACCGGCGGCCGGCGACCGGCGGCGTTGGGTGCTGATCGATCTGCGTGGGGCGTTCAACGCGGCGCTGACCGAGGTGCCGGCGCGCGTGCTGGCTGCGGCCCAGCCGCCGCTGCCGCCGGCCAGCACGGTGGGGTTCGCCTATCGCCAGGACCATCTCGGGGTACGGCTGCAGCCAGGGCCCAGCGATGCGGCCTGGCGCGCCAAGGTGGACGCGACCGGGGTCGCGTGGACAGCCGACGGCCTGCCGTTCCGGACCGTGAAGGAGGGGCCCAACATCGCGGTGGTGACGCGCGCGGGCGGGTTTCCCGCGCAGCTTGCCATCCCCGTGGACCGGCGCGGTCGCGAGCTGTACCTGATGGTCAGCGGCATCACCTTCCCCGTGCAGAGCCATGTGCCGAACCTGCGGCTGGTGCTGCGCTACGGCGACGGGGTCGACGAGACCGTGGAGCTGGCCAATCCGGAAGGCATCGGCGACTGCTGGGGCACGTGGCTGCGGCACTGCCACGACACAGCAGCCAACGGCTTCGAGAACCTGGGCGGCAGATTCGGGCCGGCCGGGTCCTGCCAGGTGCCCGACCTGACCCGCCCTGTCGAGGTGGACACCGAAGCCCACCTGCTCCGGCTGCCGCTGCGGGCCGGCGTGCGCCTGGTCAGCCTGGAGTTCGCTGCCGTGGCCAACGACGTCATCTTCGGCCTGATGGGCGCCAGCCTGCTGCGGTGACCGGGCCGGGTCGGCCGCCGCGTTGACCCTCGGGCCGGCGCTGCCGTACCATTCGGGCGCGGGGGCCGCCGGAGCTGCGGCCGGCAGCGCGGGCCCGGACGAACCCCCCCGACGGACCCGCAGGCGTCCCGCCAGGAGCCCACCTCACGGGAGGAGGCATGGACATGCTGGAGCGCGTCTTCGCACTGGCCGCGCACGGCACCACCGTGCGCCGCGAGATCGTCGGTGGTCTCATCACCTTCCTGACGATGTCCTATATCATCTTCGTCCAGCCCCAGGTCCTGTCGGGCCAGATGTTCGGGCGGCCCACGGGCATGGACTTCGAGGCGGTGATGGCCGCCACCTGTCTGGCCGCCGCCGTGGCCACGCTGGTGATGGCGTTCGCGGCCAACTACCCCATCGCCCTGGCGCCGGGCATGGGCGAGAACTTCTTCTTCGTGCTGTCGGTGATGGGGGCGGCGGCGGCCCTGCCGGCCGTGCAGGGCGGCCAGACCACCGCCTGGCAGGTGGCGCTGGGTGTGGTGTTCGTCTCGGGCGTGCTGTTCTTCCTGCTGTACTTCCTGGGCATCCGCCAGAAGCTGCTGGATGCCGTCAGCCCCAGCCTCAAGAACGCCATCGCGGTGGGCATCGGCATCTTCATCGCCTTCATCGGCCTGCAGAACGCGGGGCTGATCGTGACGGCCGCCAGCGTCGTCCCGGCGACCCCGCCCATCCTGATTCCCGGCACGCTGGTCAAGCTCAACCCGCGGTTCGCCAGCCCCGACCTCGTCGTGTTCTTCTTCGGGCTGACGCTGACGGCGGTCCTGCACGTGCGCCGCGTGCGCGGCGCCATCTTGTGGGGCATCCTCGGCGCCACGGTCTTCGCGGCCGTGCTCAAGGCCGTGCTGTCGGCCAGCCCCGGCCTGGCCGGCCTGCCCGTCGTGGCCCAGAGCGGCCTGATGCAGAAGCTGGTGTTCTCTGGTGGCGTCGTCTCGCTGCCGCCCTCCGTGGGGCCGGTATTCCTCGAACTGGACGTGCTGAACGCGCTGACCGGCGCCATGGTGCCGTTCATCGTCATGTTCCTGTTCATGGACGTGTTCGACACGCTGGGGACGATGATCGGCGTGGCCGAACAGGCCGGCTTCGTGCGCGACAACAAGCTGCCCCGCGCCGAGCGGGTGATGCTGGCGGATCAGACGGGGACCCTGGTGGGCGCGCTGCTGGGCACCAGCACGACGACCAGCTACATCGAGAGCTGCACGGGCGTCGAACACGGCGGGCGCACCGGCCTGACGGCCTTGACGACCGGCGTGCTGTTCATCCTCGCGCTGTTCTTCGCGCCGCTGGTGCGGATGATCGGCAGCTACCTGGCGCTGACGGCGCCGGCTCTGGTGCTGGTTGGCGCGATGATGGCAGGCAATGTCCGCAAGGTGGACTGGGACGACCACAGCGAGGCGCTGCCCGCGTTTCTGACCATCCTGGGCATTCCCCTGTGCTACTCGATCTCGGACGGCATCGCCCTGGGCTTCATGTCCTACCCGCTGCTCAAGGTGCTCAGCGGCAAGGGCAGGGAGGTGCACTGGATCATGTACGGCACGGGCGTGCTGCTGGTCTTCTATTTCGTGTTCGTCCGGGTGCTGGCGGGCTGAGCGTCTCCGGGCGACAGCGGGGTCGCCGGGCGCGCGGCCGGCGGCCTCACGAGCCGCCGATCTCCAGGGCGAACTCGACCTCGTCGCCTCCGTACAGCAGCGCATAGGTCACCCAACTGCCGGTGACGGAGCGGACGTACTGGCGCGTCTCCGCGAACCCGATCCGCTCGACCCACAGGTCCACGGGAAGCGTCTGACCCGGCGGCGGCAGCCACCTGGCCACGGCGCCAGGGCCGGCATTGTAGGCGGCGATGGCTGCCAGGGGATGTCCCATCTTCCGGAGGCGGCGCCGCAGATGGCTGGCGCCCAGGCGCGCGTTGAGCGCCGGATCGGCCAGTTCACCGGGACCGGGCGCGGGCAGGCGCAGGCCGGCGGCCTCCTCTCCGGCCGTGCGCGGCATGAGCTGGCACAGGCCGATGGCTCCGGCGGAGGACTGCGCCGCCGGATCGAAGGCGCTTTCCTCGCGCGCCACGGCCCACAGCAGCGGCGCCGGGACGCCGGCGGCCGCGGCGGCCGCGCTGAGGGCGGTCTCGAAGGCCAGCGGCCAGGCCAGGGCCCAGCGCTGCAGGCTGGCCGCGTCCGCGGGCGCGCCAGGCAGCAGCGCCAGGCCGCTGACCCGCAGGGCGCGGTGCGCCAGGTCGGGCCGGTCGATGCTGGCGTACAGCGCGGCGATCGCGCTGGCGGTCTCCAGGTCGCCTCGCTCGACCGGGACCTGCCCGAGCAGCAACGGCACCTCGTCGTCGAAACCGGCCTCCGCCGCCAGCCGGGCCTGCTCCCAGGCCGGCAGCGCCGCCAGCGACGCCGGCACGGGCACCGTCGCGCCCGCGGGCAGGCTCGCGACGCGCGCCACGGCCGGGCGCGGGTCGATGCCTTGCAGGTGCCGGACCGCCAGGCGCGCCAGGTGGCCGTAGTAGCTGGCGGGCCGTTCGGCGGCCAGGGCGGCCAGCGCCGCCGCGCCAGCAGCCACCTCACCGCTGTCCGCAGCGGCGTGCCAGCTCTGCGGGTCGGGCATGGCTCGCAGGCGGGCCGTCCAGTAGCGAGCCTGATCGAGCTGCAGGACGGGCGGTGGCTGCGCGGCGCGCAGCAAAGCGAGGCCCTCGTCCAGCCAGCGTCGCGCTTGCGGGCTGTCGCCCTCGGCGGCCAGCTCCATGGCCAGCCGGAACCGCGCCTCGCCGGCCATGTCGCCGCTGGGGTGCTCCGTGGCGATCCGGGCCAGGACCGCGCGCGCGCCCGCCCGGTCGTGCTGCCCGGCGCGGTACTCGGCCAGCCAGAACAGGACATCGTCGACCAGGGGATCGGTGCCCCAGCGCGCCGCGAAGCCGCCGGCCAGCGGCTCGATGGCGGGCGATTTCTGCAGGGCGGCCAGGCGGACCTGCAGGTACTGCGCCCGCCGCAGCTGGTCGGCGTCGCAGCGGGAGGGCGAAGCCGCGGCCAGCGCAGTCTGGGCCTCGGCATAGCGCTGGCGCCAGCGCCACGCGCGGCCGACCAGCAGGGCCGCCTCGCACTCGGCGGGCACCAGATCGCCGACCAGCGCAATGATGTCCGCATTGCGGTGGATGCCCTCCAGGGCCGCGGCGCGCCGCAGCCGGCCTGCCGGTCCGGTGGCTGCCTCGCCCAGCCGCGCCACGTCGCCGGGAAGGGCGTGCTCCGGCAGCTCGAACACCAGGCGCTCGCGTGCCTGGTCTGCCAGGGCCGGAGTCGGCGGGCGGTCCACGATGGCGCGCAGGACGCGGGCCAGGCGCCTGCGAGCCTGCTCGTCGCCGGCCGGCACCGGCCAGGTCAGCGCCGCCGCCAGGATGTCGCTGCGCTCGCGGGGGCCGGCCCAGCCAGCCGCAGCCAGCACCATGGCCACCGTCTCTTCGTCGCGGAAGAGGAGGACGGGGGCCTCCATCGCCAGCGCCGCCAGCGCCTCGATCGCCTGCTGCCGGGCGGCCTGACTCGGCCTTCCGGCGTCCTGCCAGCGGGCGCACCGGGCGCGGTGGTACAGCCCTGCCGCGCCGGCCCTGGCGACATCGACGGCGCAGGCTGCCGCCGTATCCCCGGCCAGCAGCGCCGCGCGCACCGCCAGGCCGGGTGCGGCCCAGCCGCAGGGATCGACCTGCGCCAGCGCCGCGCGCGCGGCGGCCGCATCGCCCGCCCGCAACGCGCGCCGGGCTTCGGGAGCCCGAGCATGCAGCGGGACCGACTGGGTCGGCGGCGGATCCGAGCGAACCGTGTCGGGCGGCGCCGTCTGGCGGGGCTGCCCGCTGGTCGCCGGCGTCCCGGCGAGCGCAGCCAGCAGCAGTCCGGTCAGCAGCAGCGCCCTGGTCGCCGGCCCCGGCGGAGTGCCCGCGGGGCGGGCATCACGATGCCGTGCGCGCACCGCACACGCCCGCGCGAGAACGGCGCCGACCAGGACGTACAGGCGATGTCTCATCCGTCGCCGAAGGCGAACCACAGGTCGGGGGTTCCACCAGCCACGCGCGACGCTCCACCAGGCCGGGGAAGGGCTGCCGGGGCCGCGGGCAACGCTCAGCGTCCCCGGGCGACCGGGCCGCCGGTCACCGGCCTGCGGACCGCCTGCGCGCCCGGCAGCCGACCGGACGGAGCGGCAAGGAGAACAACGGGGTCGAGGCGTACCAGAGCCAGACTCCCACCGCGATGGCCAGGCCGGCCAGGCACAGCGGCGGGATCGGCAGGGGGATCGCCGGCAGCGGCAGGGGCCGGGCCAGCCAGCCGGCCGAACGCCCCAAGGCTCCGGCCAGCAGCCCGCGCAGGGCCTGCTGATCGACTGCGAGCCGCGCGCCGTGCCGCACCGAGGCGGGCAGCAGGTCGGCCCACAGCCTCGCGGCCTGGGGCCCGCCTTGCCCCCACCACCAGCGCGCCAGCTCCAGATAGGCCGGCACCGCGGCGGCGGCCACGGCCGCGACGGCCGCTGTCTGCCCCACCCAGGATGGCGCCAGCAGCTCGCCGAGCCGATCGCGGGCGATGGCCGCCAGCAGGCGCGCTTCGAAGCCCGCAGGCGCTGCCACGGGACTCGTCCGGGCCAGGCCGTCGGCGATGGCGCGATGGGCCGCGTACAGCTTCGCGCAGGCCGGGCACGCGGCCAGATGCGCGGCCAGGGCCTCGGCCTCGGCGGCGGCCAGCCCGCCATCGACGAATTCCGGCAGCAGCTCCTCAGCGAGGCTGCAGTCCATGACGTCCTCCCATCTCACCGGTGTTGACGGCAGTCCGCGGCGGCCGCGCGCGCCCAATCCGGGGCGCAGGGGGGCCGGTTGACTGCCGCCTCCGGGCGGCGGGCCAGCAGCCGCGCGAGGCGCTGGCGGCCGCGCCGGACGTACGTGCCGACCGTGGCCGGCGGCACCTCCATGATGGCGGCGATCTCCTCGTACGTGCGTCCGTCGAAGTGGTACAGCGTGAGGGCCATGGCCCACGCGGGCGGCAAGGTGCGCAACAGCCGCTGCACGATGGCCGCCGTCTCGCTGGCCGCGGCGCAGGCGTCCGCCGCCGGTCGCGGGTCAGCCAGGGTGTCGCCCAGCGGAATTCCGTGGCTGCCCTGCGGCGCGTCGATGCTGGTGGTCGCCAGCTGCCGGTGCCGCAGCCGGTCCATGCACACGTTGGCGGTGACGCGGTAGATCCAGGTAGCCAGGGCGCTCTCGCCGCGGAAGGAAGCGAGCGCTCGGTACACCCTGACGAAGACATCCTGGGCCGCTTCCTCGGCGTCCTCGCGGTTGCCGAGCATCCGGAAGGCCTGGTTGTAGACCCGGTCCCGGTGCTGCGCCACCAGTTGCCGGAATCCCGCTTCCATGCCGAAGCCCTCGCGGCAGCCCGGCGCGCGCCGCGCGCGCCCGCGTCGGTGCGGCATGCGGGTGGTCGCTGGCGCACCAGCACGCCGAGGGGGCGCGCCCGTCCGTCCGCTCTGCCCCCCTGTCGTTGGACGAAGGCGGCGCGGCGTGGCTTTCAACAATGTACGGGCAGCGACCGGTGCGCCACCCCCTGGCAGCCGCGCGGCTGTGGCCCTGCCGCAGGCCGGTGGAAAAAAGAGCGAAACAAGCCGGGACCTCGCCTCGTCCAACGTGCCGGCAGGGAGAGCAGCCCAGACCGACCCGGCGTGGCAGGCCGTCAGCCCTGCCGGCCCGACACGCCGCTGAAGAGGAGGCAAACGGCCATGGTCTTGAAGGAGCTGGTGGAGATCCTGGTGCCGCTGGGGTTCTTCACGATGGTGACGCTCATCGTCATCTTCACGGCCCGGTACCGGCACCGCGAACGGCTGGAGATGATCAAGAGCGGCATGAATCCGGCGGCGGCGGTGGCCGCCGTGCCGGGAAGGGGCGCGCTGGTCTGGGGGCTGCTGCTGACCTTCGGCGGCGTGGGGCACGGACTCGGCGTGCTCTTGCTCAGTCTGTCGTCGGGGGCACTGGTACCGGTCTTCGTGCTCGTGCCGGTCGGCCTGGCGCTGTTGCTGTACTACCGGCTGACGGCGCCCCAGCGGCGGCGCGCCGAAGAGCTCTGGGAGGCGATGCGCGGGGCTGACGAACGACCGAACGAGCGCACTCCCGCCGGCCTGTCACCAGCCAGCTCCGCCGACCCGGCCGCCTGAGGCCCTGGCCCCGGTGCGGGCCGGTGTCGCCGGCCCGCACGGCCGGGGCGCCGGTCGCTGGCCGTCAGCCGGTCACTCGTTCGGCCGCCGCCAACGCCGCCACGCGGTCCATGCGGCCGAAGACCTTGCGGAACGCGGCGGCCACGGCTTCGGCAACGTCTGCACCGTGCGGTGCCCGCAGCGGTCCGGTCATGCCGAAGTGGGTGTCCGTGTGGCGCTGAGCCACCGGATAGTCAGACGGGTCGTAGGTCACCGGTGCGGTGAAGGGACAGGTCCACGGACAGCCCGAGCCGTACGCGTTCCGGGCCTGGAACACGGTCATCGCCGGCAGGATGAAACGCTGCCAGACGCCCACCGGCACGCCTTCCGCCTGCAGCGCCCGCATGGCCGCGTCGCGCAGGCGGCTCGGCTCGCCGGTCCATCCCAGGCGGGCCATGTCCATGCGCGTGGTGAAGTTGTACCAGTTGTGGCAGTGGCCGGGCGGCTCGCCGGGCAGGATGAGGCCGGGCACGCCGTCCAGCCCCGCCAGCAGCACGGTGGCGTTGGCGCGCTGGGTGGCCAGGTACTCGTCCATGCGGAGGAGTTGCGCGCGCGCGAAGGCCGCGGTCAGGTCGTTGTTGCGGTACATCCAGCCCAGCGCGTACGCGTGGTAGTCGCGCGACTCGAGCGGCGTGCGCGTCTCGCCGAAGGACCAGACCTGGCGGGCGGCAGCCGCCAGGTCGTCGTCGTCGGTGACGAACATGCCGCCCTCGCCCGAGCACAGGCACTTGTTCTGGTTGAAGCTGAACGCCGCGCAGTCGCCGAACGTGCCGACCTTCCGCGCCCCGAACTGGGCGCCGTGCGCCTGGCAGCAGTCCTCGATCACGCGCAGTCCGTGGCGGCGCGCCACGGCCATGACCCGATCCATGTCGACGGCCAGGCCGTGCAGGTGCACTACGATGATGGCCCTGGTCCTGGGCGTGATGGCCGCCTCGAGCCTGTCCGGATCGATGTTCATCGTGGCGAAGTCGATGTCGACGAATACCGGCAGCGCGTTGTGGTGGATGATGCAGGTGGCGCTGGACGACCAGGAATAGGCGGGGACCAGCACGTGATCGCCGGCGCCGATGCCGCACGCCGCCACCGCCATGTGGAGCGCCGCGGTGCCGCTGTTGGTGGTGATCGCGTGCCGGTTGCCGTTCCAGGCCGCGAACTCCTCCTCGAGCCTGGCGCAGTTCGGGCCGAACGCGTGCCGGCCCCCTTCCAGCGAGGCCAGCACGTACTCCCGGTCCACCGCGGTGATCGGCGGCCACTGCCGTATCATGCCCTCGGGGATCGCCCGCGGCCCGCCACAGATGGCCAGTTCGGCCATGGTCGCACCTCTCTGTCGGAGTGGACGAAGGTCTGGCCCGCCGCTGCGGCCGGACCGACGCCTCGGCAGCGGCCTGCCCGGCGGCGCGCGCCGAGGAAGGTATCCTAGCCTTCGGGTGCGGGCAAAAGCAGCCCATGCCACCGCGGCACGGCGCGGCGCGCGGGCGCCGGCGGCGCGGCCTTGTCAGCGGACGCGGAAACGCGCGACCACCTGCTCGTCCACCGTCACGCCCAGCCCCGGTCCGGCCGGCACGGCCAGGTAGCCGTCCTGCATGCGGATCGGGTCCTGGCACAGCGTGTTCAGCACCGAGGCGGCGGAGGCGTTGTGCTCGACGAACAGCGAGTTCATCAGGTAGGCGTTCAGATGCAGCGAGGCGGCCTCGAGCAGGTCGGTGAGCCACGCGTGCGGGCAGCAGTCGAGCTGCCGGCGGCAGGCGAAGTCGGCGATCTGCCGGCCCACCGTCAGGCCGCCGCACCGGCTCAGATCCGGCTGCAGCACGTGGACGCAGCCCGCGGTCGCCAGCCGCTCGAATTCCTCCATGCCGGCGGCCTGCTCGCCGGCTGCCAGGCGCAGCGACGTGGTGTGCCGGGCCACCTCGGCGTACCCCGCGTAGTTCTCCGGATGGAGGAAGTCCTCCAGCCAGAACACGCCCAGGTCCTCCAGGGCGCGGACCAGGCGGACCCAGTCCTTCAGCGAGCGGTGCCGGAACGGCTGCCCCAGGTCGGTGCCGTACCACCCGGCATCCACCAGCAGGTCCACGTCCGGGCCGGCGGCCGCGCGCGCCGCAGCCACCAGGGCCACGTCCTTGTCAAGGTCCTGTCCGAAGGGACCCCAGCCGAACTTGATGGCGCGAAAGCCGCGTTCCACGTACTCGTCGACGGCCCGCCGCATGTCGTCGGGGGTGGGGCGGAAAAGGGTCGAGGCATACGCCCGCACGCGCTCGCGGTACTTGGCCCCGAGCAGGGCCCACACCGGCAGGCCCGCGGCCTTGCCGGCGATGTCCCACAGCGCAATGTCGATGCCGGAGAGCACCTGCATGCCGGCCCCCTGCCGGCCGTAGTAGGCCATGGCCCGGTAGAGCTTCTGCCAGAGTCTCTCGCGCTCCAGGGGATTCTCGCCCAGCAGCACGCGGCGCACGCCCTCGAAGCCGGACGCGCCGCTGGAGGGCGCGTCGACGATGGCCCTGGCGACGTGCGGCTGGGTCTCGATGTCCGACCAGCCGGTGAGGCCGGCATCGGTGTCGACGCGCACCAGCGAGACGAAGCGCACCCCGTGCGCCTCGGCAGCGCCGGCCGGACTGGCGTAATCCCCGCCCGTGTCCAGCACGATGGCTTCCACGTTGGTTATCCGCATGCCCCGCCGCTCCGTCGTGTCGATGGCCGGCTCCCACCGCCCGCCGGGGTGCCGGCGGCCGGCGCTCGATATCGAGCCGGCAGCGGCCCCCGTCAAGGCCGCCCGGCGCGCCGCTGCCGCAAGGAAGCGCGCGCGGCGCGGCCAGCGCGGCCAGCAGACGGCGCTTGCCCGGCGGCGCTCCCGTCGCCATCATTCGGGCCGTGAGGCACGTGGCGGGCCGCTGTCGGCGGCATGCCGCCCGCGCCGCGCCGCCCGGGCCAGTCCGGCGGCGCCTTCCGGGCAGAGGGTGAGCATGGCCATCGAGAACATCCACCGCTATCTGGACCACGCGATTCTCAGACCCGAGCTGACGCGGGACGAGGTCGTGGCAGCCATCCAGCTCGGCATCGAGCACCGGGTGCGCACCGTCTGCGTGCGGCCCTGCGATATCCCGCTGGCCGTGGCCATGTGCCGCGATACTGCGACCGAGGTGAGCTGCACGCTGGCCTTTCCGCATGGCTGTGCGTTGAGCGCGGCCAAGGCGGACGAGGCGCGGCACTGCATCGCCGCCGGCGCGCGGGAGCTCGACATGGTGGTGAACTACGGGCTGGCGCGCTCCGGGCGCTGGGACGAGCTGACGGCCGACATCCGCGCGGTGACCGCGGTGGCGGCACCGGCTGGCGTCCGGGTCAAGGCCATCCTGGAGACCGCCATGCTCTCGCTCGAGCAGATCCGCGCCGCGGTCGAGTGCGCGGTGGCCGCCAGCGCCGATTTCGTCAAGACCTCCACCGGCTTCAACGGCGAGGGCGCCACGGTGGAGCAGGTCCGGGTCATGCTCGAGACGGCCCGAGGTCGCCTCCAGGTCAAGCCCTCCGGCGGCATCCGCGATCGGGCGCGTGCCGAGCTGTTCCTCGGCATGGGCGCGCAGCGCCTCGGCGTCAACTATACCTCGACTCCGGCCATCTGCGCCGGTGGCGGCGGCTCGGCCGTCGGCTCCTGAAGACCGCGCCCGCGCCCGTGCCCGCGTGCGCGGTCGGCCGCCGGGCGGGCGCCAACCCGGAAGGGAACGCGATGTCCAGGCCCATCCTCGTCATCGGCAGCTCGAACGTCGATTTCATCATGAAGATGGACCGCCTGCCGGCCCGCGACGAGACGGTCACCAATGCCCAGTTCATGCAGACCTTCGGCGGCAAGGGGGCCAACCAGGCGGTGGCCGCCGGCAGGGCCGTGGGGCGGCCGCCGGCGCGCGAGGTAATCTTCGTGAACTGCGTCGGCGACGACCCGTACGCGGAGGCGATGCTGGCCAGCTACCGCCAGAGCGGCGTGTGTACCGATCGCATCTGGCGCGAGCAGGGCATCGCCAGTGGCACGGCGCTGGTGATGATCGGCGAGGGAGGCCACAACTATCTGTCGGTGGCGCCCGGCGCGAACAGCCGGTTGACGCCGGCGCGCATCGACGCGGTCCGCGAGCTGATCGCCGCGGCGGCATACGTCCTGATGCAGTTCGAGATCCCGCTGGAGTCCATCGTCCGCGTTCTCGCCGCCGCCCGCCAGGCAGGCACGCCGGTGGTCTGGAACTACGCGCCGGCGAATCCGTTCGACGCGGCGCTGCTGGGCCAGGTGAGCATCGTCGTGGCCAACGAGCCGGAAGCCTCGCGACTCACCGGGATGGCGGTCACCGATGTCGAGTCGGCGCGCGCGGCGGCCCAGCGCCTGCGCGACCTGGGCGCCGGCACGGGCATCGTCACTCTCGGCGAGCAGGGATCGGTGGTCGCGGCCGCGGAGGGCGTCACGCACGTCCCCGCGTTCCCGGTGGCGGCGGTGGACAGCACGGCCGCCGGCGACACCTACTGCGGCTGCCTGGTGGTGGCCCTCGCCGAAGGCCGGCCGCTGCTCGAGGCGGTGCGCTTCGCCAGCGCGGGCGGCGCCCTGTGCGCGCGGCAACTCGGCGCGCAGCCGTCCATTCCCTGGCGCGACCAGATCGACCAGTTCCTGGCGGCCCACAGCCGGCCACAGGGGGGCGGCGATCTGCGTGCGGAGGCCTGAGATGGGCTGGCGCGTGCGTCTGCTCGCGTTGTCCGCCTCGCTGCTGGTGGTCGCCCGCGGGCTGGTCGCCGTGGATGCCAGCGACTACACCCTCGGGATGAAGGATCCGCTGTACTGGCGCGACCTGGCCCGCCAGGCCTTCGACGAGGGCGAGTACGCCGCCGCCCTGTCGTGGTACGAGGCGGCCCAGCGGTACGGCATCGCGCTGGATCCGGGCTTTCGCGCCGAGATGGGGGACGCTCAGTACCACCTGGCCATGCAGGACCCCGAGTCGCCGGCCGGCCGCCGGCTGCTCGGTGCTGCTCTCGAGAACTACGAGAGCGCGGTCTCGAGCCGGCCGGAGGTCGCGGCCTACCAGTTCCGCATGGCCTGCATTCGCCACGTGCGGGAGGAGCACGGCGAGGCGCTGAAGCACGTCGACGCGGCGATCCGACTCGATGGCCGCAATGCGCTGTACTGGGAATCGAAGGCCAGCATCCTCAAGGCGATGGGCGACGCGGAGCAGGCTGCCGCATGCCTGCGCAAGGCTCGCCAGTACGCCGGGGAGGGGGAGGCGGACTTCGGCGCGACGACCGATCCGGCGGCGGCGCGGCAAGGCGCCGCGGAGGCCGTGGGCGGCTTCGCAGAATGCGAGTTCGGGGCGCTCGACGAGCAGGCGGACGCAGCGTTCGCGGCGGGGCGCTGGGAGGAGGCGGTGGAGCTGTACGAGCAGGCGCTGGCCGTGGAGCCGGAAGGCCACCCCGACGTGTGGCTGCGGCTTGCCAAGTCCTACGCGCAGCTGCGCCGGATGGCCGAGGCGGAGGCAGCCTATGCCCGCGCCGCGGCCGAGCCAGCCGCGGCGGCCGCGCCGGACAGCCGACCCGCCGACCCCATCGCGCTGCGCCAGCGCGCGCACAGCGCCTGTGCGGCCGGCGACTACGCGCTGTCGATCTCGCTGTGGGAGGAGTACCTGGCCCAGATGCCGGATGACGCGGGAGCGTGGACCTCGCTGGCCAACGCGTACGAGCTGGCGCACCAACCCGACAAGGCCAGCGAATGCCTGGCCAGGGCGCGCGCCGTGACCGAGTGAGGGTCCCGCAGGTCGGTGGCGGCTCAGTAATAGTCCCGCAGCGCCAGCGTGCGCTCGCTGCCGTCGGCGAGCGTCAGCCCGAGCACGCGGCCTGCCGGGCCGTTGGCAAAGCAGTCGATCGCCTCCACGTACGTCGTTCCCACCGGCACGCCGTCCACGGCGACGATGCGCTCTCCCACCTGCCAGCCTGCCTCTCGAGCCGGGCTGCCCGGCGCGACGAAGACGACTTCGAGCGCGCCATCCTGCCGCACGGTCTGCAGTCCGCAGCGGTTGCGCTCGAACGGGAGGGAGTCCCAGCCCGGGCCCGGTTCCAGCCACAGGCATCCGTGCGCGTAGTCGCAGATCACGCGGAAGCGCCTGAGCAGACCGGACCCCAGGTTGCCGGCGACGCGGCGGGTGTGGAAGGCCCCGACTTCGGCCTGGTGGATGCCGACGGGCACCCGCGCGAGCCGGTACCCGGCGATGCGGAGCGAGTCCAGCGAGGTCACCTTCTGTTCGCACGTGCCGCCGACGCCGACGACCAGGGCCGCGGAGACGCCCGCCCGTCCATCCAGCAGCCGGTTCTCCTCGACGTAGGCGCCGAACAGATCGAGCGCGGCGCCGCTGCCGGTATCGAGGGCCACGCGCGCCGGCGGCAGGTGCTCGACCGACACCTCGACCTCTGCATGCCCGTCCTGCGCGGGGAAGACGGGCAGGCGCCGGCCCGGTCCCTCGTAGGCGAATCCGCCGGGATCCAGCAGGCGCAGGCGCGCCGCCGGGTAGTCGATGTCGACGACCAGGGCCTGGAAGACCTCCTTGCCGAGGATCACGGCCAGCGGCCGCCCCAGTCTGGCGCCGATGTCGGCCAGGTCCACGACCGCCGCGGTGATCTCCGCCAGCCGCAGCTCCCCGAGCTGCACGGCCAGCCCCTGGACGAGGCGCGCCTCTGACTCGCCGGCGGCACCCCTGGCGGCGATCGCCCCCGCGCCTTGGAGGCCCAGCGAGTCGGCGAAGGCGCGATCCAGCACCGTCATGCCGGCACCGCAGTCGAGGACCATCTCGGTCGGCACGCCGTTTACCGTGCCCGGGACGAAGAGGTAGGCCCCGCGGTGCGGGGTGATCGGCAGCCAGTCGGTCGCCGTCGCGCCGTCGGCGAACGCCTGCAGCTTCCTGCCGGCGCCGGGTGCGGCGAAGACATCGGCCGTCAGGCCCCGATTCGTCTCGATAGCCTGGACGGCGAGCAGTTGGTCGGAGGCAGGATTGGCGTGCAGCTCGGCCTCCCGGCAGGCGAAGCGGACGCCGTCCACGAGGCGCCAGTCCTCCAGGCGATGCCAGAGGACCTCGGTGTCCCGCTGCTCGCGGACCCACGTCAGGCTGCCGTCCTCAGGATCCAGGAACAGATCCCAGCGGTCGCCGTCCGGGTAGGAGAAGCGCACGACCCGCCACCTCCGGCCGTCCTGCTCTTCCCAGCCAAGATCCTGGATCGCGGACCCGTCGGCGCCGCGCAGGTGCGCCCCGAAGCTGCGGGCGGTGGCGCGCCGGAGGGCTCGCTCCTGTTCGTCGCCGAGAGGCTCGAGCTGCCCGCTGGCGTTGAGCGCCCAGCCGCCGTCCTGCCCCAGGCCCTGGGCACCCCGCAAGGCCCCGAGGTCGTACTCGCCGCGCGACCAGCCGGCGCGGTGCTGCTGCGAGCGGAACGTGCCAGCGAGTCCGGCCACCTCTAGCCGCCCCGTCATCGACAGGTCGCGCAGGCTGTCCAGCGCCGCCGGGCCCCCGAGCCAGGCAAGGTGGCGGGCCAGCAGCTCCGCGAGCGGCGGCGCCGCGCTCGCCGTCTCGGCCGCGCCGGCTGCCGCCAGCGCCGCGCCGGCGCTGGCGACCGCGGCGAGCACCGCCGCCACCCGGACGGGGAACACAGCGGAGAGGAAGTGCCAGCGCCAGGACTGCACTCGCCGTGCCATCTGCACCTCCGTCGCAGGTCCCGCCGCCAGCCGCCATCGCCAGGCACGGCCGGCCCCCGGCGCGCGCTGACCAGCCC